>NZ_SZZM01000002.1:739389-1109084 GCF_005281615.1 Rhodoligotrophos defluvii
CCGATGCAGTCGCAGCCAATCCCTTTGAGGCTCGCCTGGTGGCGGTAGGGCGTGCCGAGCCAGGCCCGCGCCGCGGCGATGACTGCCTCACTCGCCGGAGAAATTGCCGCCGCCGTCGAGATTGGCATCGCCGGGATTGGGATAGGCCATGACGAAGTCATTGGTCGGCATATGCGGAAAGCCGCGGAAATTGGCGGCATTGGCGAATTTCGCCCGGCAGGTGGCGAAGCGCTTGTCGCAACCGGCTTCGACCATGAACTGGTCGTCAAGGGCGATGGTGCCGGCAGGCGCCTGCCACAGTTCCAGGAACACCGCGCCCGCTTCCAGCCGGTGCGTCTTGACCTCGGACACAGTTCCCACATTCGCACCCGTGGTCCACACGAGGCGCCCGCGCTCGAACCAGCGGCCGGGGAAATTGGCGAGGCCGCCGGCATCCAGCCTGCGGTTCGCCTGCACGGCGGCCACGCTGCCGAAGCCGCGAAACCCTTCCGTATCGAGCGAGAAGCGGCAGCGCTCGTCCCCCAGCACCGCGTCGCAGGTGAACTGATAGAGCCTCCCGCGGGGCTGATTGAGCCGATGGGCCAGGCCGCGGATCTCGGCGGTGAAGGCTTTGCCGCTGCGGCTCACCTCGCCGAGATTGCCCTTGCGCATGAGCACCCACTGGGTGGGATCGCGCCAGTTCACCCGCAGGATTTCCACTTGCGCGTCATCATAGCGGCCGGCGGCGATATCCTCTTCGGTGATCGCGTCCGCGCTCAAGGCCGCTTCTGCCTGCATGGTGTCCACGGCAAGCCCCAGGCCGGACGCGATCTCGCCCGCGGTGAAGCCGGTACCGGCCTGGTAGGTGACCCCAGCCACCACCAGGTCCAGATCATGGTCGGTGAAGCCCATCACCACGCCGTCATGGCGGGTGATCTTCCAGCACCAGGCCAGCGTCGTGGCGCCGCTGCCGAGATGGGCCTGCAGATCCGGGCTCAAGGCTTTCATGTCCGCACCTCCACCAGCGGGATGTTGGGGATTTCGCCGGCCTGGAAGGCGGTCAGGTTGATGTCCAGCATGTCGGTATCGAAGCGCACCGGCACATCGAAGGCAAAGCCCGCGGTCACGGCCGCACCGGCCACGGGTGCCGCCGCAAAGGTCACGAGGCCGGTTGTCACGTCAACGGTGAAGTCCACACCCAGGCTCTGCTCGATGCCGGCAACCGCCGCCCGCACCGTGCCCGCCGCCGGCTTGGCAATGGGCCTGATGTAGCTCACAGGGCCCGATGCATAGTGCTTCACCAGCTGGAAAATGGTTTGGGTGCCATCGCCGGTGCCGAGCTGCTGATCAGTCGGCGCGATATTGCCGCTGGGCGCGCAGGATTTGAAATCCGCATGGTCCTTGAAGCGGAAACCGTAGAGGCGGCCGCCGCGTGCCTCGAAGAAGGCGAGCACTGCGTGCAGGTCGTCCAGCGAGCGCACCCCATAACCGGCATTGTAGCGGCGTCTGGAATGGGCCCAGCGGCCGTTGCGCTCCTCGCCGCCCGAGGCGAGCGTCACCACATCGGTGCGCCGCTCGGGCCCGCCCGACGAGCCGAAGGCGATGCTGGTGGGAAACCGCACCTCATGAAAGGTCATGGCTGCTCTCGGCTGTCACAGATTGCGCTGGCCCCGGGCCATGGCTCTCGCCAGTATGGCGCCGATCTCCGATTGCGAGCGGCGGAAGCCGGCGACGTCCGGGGTGGTTACGTTGAAGGTGATGTGGATCGGCCGGGCGCCCGCCCCGTCGCTGCGCACGCCGAGGCGGCCGTCTGCGCCGCGGGCGAGCGGCAGGATGGCTTCCGGCCCCGCCTCGCCCATGAGCCCCGTGCCGCCGCGCAGGGGAAACAGGGTCGGGCCGTTCACCACCCCGCCATCGGCGAAGGGTTTGAGCACCCCGCCCGTGAACACATTGCCGCGCGCATTGGCGGTGAGGCCGCTGATCGCGCTGGTGAGCGCGGTGCCGATCCCCTGGGTCAGCGGCCGTAGCGCCGCCGTCAGGGTCTGCCGCGACAGGGACAGGATGAGCGAGCGCAGCACGTCATCCAGCTTGCGGCCGCTGATTGCCGCATTGGTGAAGACCCGCGCCATGGAACGCTCGAAGCCGGCGGTGAGCCGCCCCACCTCCTCTAGGTCCTTCCTGAACTGGGTCGAATCGAGCGCGATCGAGACGTTTAACCCCTCAATCTCCTCTGCCATGATCAGCTCCTTGGTCTGGATAGCGCTGGATCAGGCGGTCGAGCGTGGCGCGGTCGAGGGCGTCTGCGCCCCGCGGCAGCACGCCGGCGCCTTCGAGGGCCGCGCCGAGCTCGCGCGGGGTCATGGACCAGAAGCTGGCGGGATGCAGCTTGAGCACGCCCAGCCCCAAGGCCATCAATCGCCGCCAGGGGAACCCTGATGTGGCCCGGTTGTCAGGCACCATCATCGGCTCCGAACGTTGCCTGCAGCAGCGCTGCCGCCAGCCTCACAAATCCGGCGGCGCCACCCTCCATGGTCATCCGCGCCACTGTCGCATCGTCGACTTCTGCGCCGCCACCGCGCAGGCCCGCCCCGATGATCCTGATCACATCGGTCGCCTGCAGCCGGCCGCCGTCGAACCGCTGGGCGAGCTGCATCAGGTCGATGCCGCCATAGGCGGATTCGAGCTCGGCGAGTGCCCCCAGGGTCAGGCATAGCCGGTACGGCCGGCCGTCGAGCACCGCCTCGACCTCGCCCCGGTGTCGGTTGACCATCGTGCCGCTCATGCCGCTGTAAAGGTGAGCGGGCCGGCGGATTCGAGCGCCAGTTCGAAGCTCAGCTCGCCATCGTGTTGACCGGCATAGTCCAGGGCGGTCATCTGGAACTTGCCCTCGATCGTGCCGAAATCGGGCACGATCACCTGCCAGTCGCGGATCGTGTCGGCGAAGAAATAAGAACGGGCGATCGCGTCCGAGCTTTCGTCCCGGAAGATGCCGGCGCCCCGTATGCTGGCTGATTTCACCCCGGCGCCGGCCAGCAGCTCCCGCCACTGGTTCACCGAGTCCGCATTGGTGGTGTCGACCGTGCGGGCATTGAGCCCGATCGAATGGGTGCGCAGGCCGGCGATGGTCAGGAATGCACCATTGCCGTCCTGATCCACCTTGAGCAGCAGATCGCGGCCGCGTTGAGCCGTCATGGTCCTCTCCTATGCATCCGTTCAGTGAGGCTGCGTGTCAGGCGTCCTGGGCCAGCGGCTCGGTCACGGCGCGCAGCCGGACGACCCCGTGATAGGTCACGCCATCCGGGTCGCGCAGGGCGTGCCAGAAGACGGGGCGCAGGTTGATGAGCCTGTGACCGGTCAGGGCCGGCAGTGGGCCGTCGAGCGCTTCGTCGATCGCGCCCATGATGGTCTGGATCTCGCGGCGGCCGGCCGCCCGTGACCACACGTGGATGGTTACGTGGTGCTCGTGGCCGCGGCGGTTTTGGGTGCTCCAGTCGCTGGTGCGGATCTCGCCTATGGTGACATAGGGGAACGGCCGGCGCTCCTCCACGTCATCGGCGATCCCGTCGGGACCGATGAGATCGGTCACCCCCGCATTGGCGCTCAGATGGCTGAACAGCGCCTTTTGCAGCGCCAGGGCGGCGACAGTGCTCATCGCCTGCCCTCCTCGTTTTTCGCTGCCGCCGCTGCCTTGATCCTGGCCAGAACCTCGGCGAGGCGCGCTGCGAGCCGCTCGCGGCCGGCTATACGCAGTTCGATCTTCATGGGGTGAGCCTTTCCCGCACGAGACAGGTGAGGTGTCGCCGCCGCTCGGCATCATCCCGCACGCTGTCGATTTCAAAGATCCTGGTGCCGGCGATCAACCGCATGTCGGTGGACACGTCGTCCCGGTAGCGGATGGTGATCCGGTGCGTCACTGCCGCCGAGATCTTCTCCGCCTTCACGCCGTTCTCGAAGCGCACCGGTTCCACCGCCGCCCAGACCGCTGCCACCGGCTGCCAAGTCACCTCGGCGCCGCCGGTACCGTCGCTCACGCGGACGGGCCGCTCCAGCCTGAGCCGATGGCGCAGCTTGCCGATGCGGGTCACAGCGCCAGCACCCGGTACGGGGCGATCAGCGCCTTGATCATGGCCGGCAGCTCGAAGGGCTGGTCGCCGAGGCCCACCGGCTCGCGGTTCTCGTACCAGTGGGCGACGAGCTGCAGGATCGCCTGGCGCAGGGTCGCGGGCACCGTTTCCGGCTCGTCACCATAGCCGGCGGTAACCTCGATTTCGATGCCGCGGAAGGCCCGTTCCGGGCGCGGCCATTGTTTGCCGGTGCGCGGCTTCAGCCGAGGCAACACGCCCGTATCGGCCACATAGATCGCGGGGTCGACGAGCTCGGGTTCGCCGTCGTCGCCGTAGACGAGGACCCGGTCGACCGTCTGAACCGGCCGGATGGGCAGCGTGATGATGCCGTCCTTGGGCCAGTCGTCCAGGAACACCGACCAGCCCTGGGTGATGAATATACGCCGGGTGGCGATTTCCAGGTGGATGCGGGCAGAGGTGATCAGCGCGGCAATCAGCTCGTCCTCGAACGCGCCATCCACGCGGAGATGGCCACGCGCTTGCTCGAGGCTCACCGGTTCGACCGCCGGCGGTGAATTGGGAACCGACATCATGGGTCGTCTCCGACAACGTGCTCTCAAATTCATGGAGGGGGCGCGGCAAACGGTCTCCCGCTGGCCGCGCCCCACATTCGGCACGCCCCTGTCGAGGGGGAGGCGGGGATCAGGACGTGCCGAATTTGATGAGCTTGATCGCGTCGAAATCCTGCACGCCGCCGCCGACCCGCTTGGTCGTGTAGAACAGCACGTAGGGCTTCGCCGAATAGGGATCGCGCAGCACCCGTAGCCCCAACCGGTCGACGATCAGGTAGCCGCGGCGGAAGTCGCCGAAGCCTACGGAGAAGCTGTCCGTGGCCATGTCGGGCATCGCCTCCGCCTCCGCGACGGGGAAGCCGAGCAGGCTTGCCGGGGTGCCCGCCTGCAGGGCGGGCTGCCAGATATAGTTGCCGTCCAGATCCTTGATCTTGCGGATCGCCGCCTGAGTCTTGCGGTTCATGACCCAGTGGGCATTCTGCCGGTAGCCCGCCTTGAGGGCATAGACCAGGTCGACCAGCACGTCGGCCGGATCGGTGCCGGCGAAATCGCCCGCGGCGCCGGTGGCGAGATAGCCGAGATTGCCCCAGCTCCATCCGCCATTCGCGACCTTGGCATAATCCAGGAAGCCCCTCGGCTTGTTGCTGCCGTCGCCGGTCACGAAGGCCGTTCCTTCCTGCTCGGCGAACACGGTGCGCACTTCCTCGGCGATCCACTGGTCGATATTGACGGCTGAGTCATCGAGCAGGGTCTGGGTTGCCGCCGGCATCGCATAGAGCTCCATGGTGGGGAATTCGAGCGAGGCGAGCGTGGGCGAGGTGGTCTGGTTGCGGGTGCCGGTCTCGGCCACCCAGCCCGCGGCGGCGCCGGTCGTCACGAAGGGCTTCTTGTAAAGCGCGCCGGAGACTTGCCGCACGCTGGCGATGGCGCGGATCGGCGAGATCTCGGCCATGAGCCGGCCGATCTCGGTCTCGGTCTCCTCGGGCACGAGATAGCCGCCATCCGGCCCTGAACCGACCGAGAGCGCCTTCGCCTCCAGCCCGGCGAGGCCGGTGGTCTCGCCCTTCCGGACATAGGCGTGGAAGGCGGCCTTGTGCTCCGCCGCGCGGGCGTCAGGCAGGCCGTCCTCCGCAGTGCTCGCGCCCAGGCGTGGCCGGGCGGCCTTGAGCACCAGCTCGTCCAGCCGCTGCTTCTGCTCGTCCAGCGCGCCGTTGATCCGCTGCACCTTCTCGCTGGTCACGGCGTCGGCCGTCATGCGCCGCTCCAGTTGCGCGAGGCGTTCGTCATTGGCCTCCTTGAAGCTCTCGAAGGCCTGCATGAAGCCGTTGAAAGCGGCCGCGATATCCGCCGATGGCGGTATGGCGACCTTGGTCTCGAACGGTCCGTGGTCCAGATCTCGCATCATGGTTGTCCTCGCTTGGCAGATGATCAGGTCAGGAAGGATCGGGCCGCGGCGCGGATGGCCGCCGCGGTGGTCATGGGAAGCGGCACTGGAGCAGGCTGCCGCTGCCCCATGATCCGGGCCTCGCTCAGCAGCGGAAAGGTGACGATCGAGATCTCCCAGAGATCCACCGCCCTCAGCAGCCGCAACCCGGTCGCGCGGTCGCGGGCGGCGCGCACCGTGCGGAAGCCGATGGACAGGCCGTCGAGCGCGCCGAGGCGGATCAGCCGGGCAATGTCCTCCGCCCGCGCGACGCCCGCCGCCAGCATGCCGCTCGCTTTCAGCCCATGGCGGTCCTCGCGGATATCGGTCCAGATGCCGATGGGCTGCGCCGGGTCGTGCTGGAACAGCATCTTCACCGCGGCCGGCGGCCGGCGGGCGAGGCTTGCGGCGAAGGCGCCGGCCATCACCACGTCGCCGGCGCTGTCCGGGCGGCCGAACAGGCTCGCATAGCCCTCGACGCGAAGCGAGGCTTCGAAATTCATGGATGATGTCCTGTGGAAAATCGAAGAGGGGGCCTGCCCAGAAGCTGGCAGCACCGACCGCCCGCGGTTATTCGGACGGCCTGCTCGCCTGGCGCGGCCCATAGCCGACAGCGGCCCGCTTCTCGTCGTCCGAAAGGAACGTCGCGGCGTTGATGCGCGACCACAGCGCCTCGCGCTCGGTGGCCAGCGCCTCGATCTGGTCGGCATCGTACCAGAGCCGCAGGTCCTCGCCGAAGCTGGGCGCCAGCCACTGGCTCAAGGCCCGTGCCGTACGCCCCACCAGGGGCAGCACCGTCTGGCGCCAGAAGGTGCGGTTCGCCTCGGCGTAGTTGGCGAAGGTGTTGTCGCCGGGAATGGCCAGCAGCATCGGCGGCACGCCGAAGGCCAGCGCGATCTCGCGGGCAGCCGTGTTCTTGGCCTCGATGAAGTCCATGTCGCGCGGGCTCAGGCTCATGCTCTTCCAGTCGAGCCCGCCTTCCAGCACCAGGGGCCGTCCGGCATTGGCCGTGCCCTGGAATGAGGTCTCCAGCTCCTGCTTCAGCCTAGCGAACTGCTCTTCCGAAAGGTTGCCGGCGCCGTCCTGGCCGGCATAGACGAGCGCGCCGGAAGGGCGCGCCGCGTTGTCCAGCAGGCTCTTGTTCCAGGCGCCCGCGGCGGTATGCACGTCCACGCTGTGCGCGGCCGCCTCGAACGGGCTCAGGCCGTAGTGCTCGTTGGTGGGATTGAACAGCTTCAGGTGCAGGATCGGCTTCTGTCCGCGCGCCGGCTGGGTGAAGCGGACAGTCTGCCCGTCCACCGTATAGGCATAAGCTTCGGGCCAGCCGTCGCTGCCGGGAATGACCCGCATGCGGTCCGGCCGCAGCACGTGCAGCTCGCGCGGGCGGCCGCCGACGGCGACCACCTCGAGATAGCTGTTGCCGGCGGTCTGCAGGTAGCCGTAGAAGGCTTCGAACAGGTCGGCACCGCTGCTGACCGGATTGGGGCTCGTCAGCAAGTCGAGCAGCGGATGGCGGTTGACCTCGGCGTTTCCGTCGTAGAGCAGCCAGGGCACGGCGGCCGCGGCTTCGGCGATCATCCTCACGCAGCGATAGCCCACCGCGTTATGCGCATAGCCTTCGCGCGCGAGGCTCGCATAATTCCGGGGGGTCCATACCGGCTGCCCCTGCATGTGCAGGGCGATGAGCGGACCCGTCGCGCTGCGCTTTTCCTCGGGCGCGGTCGCTGCCGGTGAAACCGGCCTGGTGGCCCGCCACTTCAATCGTTCCAGGATGCCCATGCTGTCCCCTGCTGAATTGATCAAACCGCGCGGATGCGCGGCGCCCGCTGGCGGCCGAGCATCAGGTCGGTGAAGGCCCAGACCAGGGCGTCCGCCCGGTCGGGGCTGCGCCCGGCGCTCGCCACCAACTGCGCGAAGCTCACCAGCTCGTCCTCGAGCTCGGGAAAGGTCCCCACATGCGATATCCGCCCCTGCTCGTAGAGCGCTGCGACCGGTTCCGCGCGAACCTGCTTGCCCCGGCTCGCCCGCACCGCGCGAAACGGGATCGCCGGGTCCACCTCGCGCAATACCGCTTCGACCATGTCGCCCCCTTGATTGACTTCCGCCACCAACCGGTCCGCCTCGAACGAGTGCAACAGCTCGATGGCGCGCTTTGCCCAGCGGCCGGGTGCTGCGCCGTCCAGCGAGCCGTCGTGCAGAACGTAGCCGCGCCCGTCGCCGCCGATCCCGGCGCAGACGATGCCGCAGGCATTGGCCCTGGCCGAGCCGGTGGCCGGCGGGTCGACGGCGACAACGACCCGGACCAGGTCCGGGGCTGCGGCCAGCCGTCCCGCCTCGATGTCGGCGCGTTTGAACAGCGCGTCGGGATCATCCTCGATCAGCTCGCCGTCGAGCTCCTGGCGGCCGAGCCTGGTGCCGCCGTATTTTCCTTCGACCGCCGCGATGAAGGTGGGCGCCAGGTTGGCCGCGTTGTCCCGGGTCCTGGCGCGGGAGACCCGCGTGCCCGCATCCGCCAGCAGCCGCTTGAGCAGCGGCACCGGCTTCGGTGTGGTGGTGGCCACGATCCGGGGTCTCGCGCCCAGGCGCAGGCCGAACTGCAGCATGTCCCAGGTCTCTTCGGCATTGCGCCACTTGGCGATCTCGTCGCACCAGGCCACCTCGAATTGCGGGCCGCGCAGGGCGTCCGGCTCCTCGGCCGAGAAGAGCTGCGCGATGGCGCCGTTGGCCCAGGTGATCGTGCGCTTGGAAGGCTCGTAGTCCGGGCGGCTCCGGCGATCGTGGACGGCAAGCAGCCCGGAGTCTCCCTCGACCATCACCGCGCGCACGTCGTTCAGGGTCTGGCCCACCAGGGCGATCCGGCGCACCGGCGCGCAGCAGAAGCATAGATCCCCCCGCGCTTGCGCCTTGATCCATTCCGCGCCCGTTCGGGTCTTGCCGGCGCCGCGGCCGCCCATCAGCAGCCACACGGTCCAGGTCTCGTCGAAATCCGTAAGATCCGGCGGAAGTTGATCCTTGCGGGCGCGCAGCGCCCAGTCCCTCTGCATCTCCGTGAGTTCGCCCAGCCCAAGCCGGCCGAGCCGGGCCAGTCGCTCAGAGGGGGCCAAGGAGGCCCAACCGTTCCGCAAGCTCCGCGCGCAGGATATGTAGTACCTTCTCGTCTCGTTCAGGGTTCGGCTCCTCCGGCTTGCCTCCCCCCTTGAGTTCAAGGTCGATCAGCTTGTCGATGGCGTTCACGATGGTGGCCATGGCGCGCGCCGACCGCTCGCTCAACGCGCTGTCGTTCGGATGTCGGTCGTTTATGGCCGCAAGCTGCTCGAGCTGGTTGGTCAGCACCTCCAGCATGCGGGCCCGGATCTGCGGCACGGTCATTGCCTTGCGGCGGTTCCGCTTGACTGGCGCGCCCGGCGTGATCGGCGCCGGCGGCGGCCCGCTCCCGCGGCGCCGTGCCGGCATCCGCCCCGGCCAAGCCTCGCGCACGGCGCGGTGGTAGAGCGAGGAGACGGATATGCCGAACCGGTGGGCGAGCGCCTCGACCGGTTCCTTGTTGGCCTCGTAGGCAGCCCTGAGCGCCGCCCAGTCTACCTTGACCGAACTGGCCATCGCTGGTCGTCCTCGACGGATATGGGGCTGTGTCTGGAGGCTGTCGCAATCGCGACGGCGGCGCTCACGGAATGACCGGTGCCGGGCAAATGCAGGAACGATCACCAACGCGAATGCCGCGTCGGCCTTTCCCTCGCCCGCAGTGATCGGATTATGGCAAATTTTACACAAACAGCGGCGCGCTGTCAATAGAAATTTACGAACAGCGTGAGTTTATGTTGCCATGGCGTGATCGTGAGCAAAACTGCAAGAGCTGTGCGGATCCGATTGACGTCCCTCGCGTTTTTCGGACCAGCGTCTTGGTTATGTATTCTTTAGCCGGGTTGTCGTATATTGCCGCAATTGGCGCTTATCTCAGGCAAGCGACCGCGCTTGGGTTGCCCGCGAAGCGGACGGCCGGTTGCTTGCTGATGCATTCAAGGCCCACAAAGCCGATCGAGAGCCCTTGCACGTGTCGAAGCCTCGTTCAGACAATGTGATCTACCGGTTCTTCTTCACGCTCGAGTCCTGGGTGGGCTCGGCTCTCTACGAGTTTGGAGAGCGGGTCGGGCGGATGTGGGACAATTATGCGGCGCGCTTGTCGCCCCTCAAGGTCTCCGGCCTGCCGCGCGCCTTCTTCGAGGTCGGATCGGACGCGCTGACCCTGGGTCTGATCGCCGCCCTCGGCATTCTCTACTACGCGCTGCCCCCATTCACCGGCACAGGCGACATCTGGAACCGCGGCCGTGAATATGCGGTCACCTTCACCGACGCCTCCGGCCAGTTCATCGGCCGCCGCGGCGTCCGGCAGGACGACAATATCGCGCTGGAAGAGATCCCGCCACACGTGATCAAGGCGGTGCTGGCCACCGAGGACGCGCGCTTCTTTACCCATGTGGGCGTCGACGTGCTCGGCACCATGCGCGCGCTCATCAGCAACCTGCGCGCCAATGACGTGGTTCAAGGCGGCTCCACGCTGACGCAGCAGCTGGCCAAGAACCTCTTCCTCAGCCCCGAGCGCACCTTTCGCCGCAAGATCAACGAGGCCTTTCTGGCCCTGTGGATCGAGACCCGCCTGACCAAGCCCGAGATCCTGAAGCTCTATCTCGACCGCTCCTATCTCGGCGGCGGCACCTATGGGGTGGAGGCAGCGGCCCAGTTCTATTTCGGCAAGTCGATCCGGGACGTGAACCTGCCGGAGGCGGCGATGCTCGCCGGGCTGTTCAAGGCACCCAGCACCTATGCGCCGCATGTGCATCCCGAAGCGGCCAGGGCGCGGGCCAATGTGGTGCTGCATCGCATGCTGGACGCGGGCTATATCAGCCAAGGCGAGCTTTTCGCCGCGCGGCGCGCCCCCGCCGAGAGCACGAAGCCGCCGAGCTTCTTCGCGCCGGACTACTTCCTCGATTATGCCTATTCGCAGACGTTGCGGATCCTCCAGGAGCATAATCTCACCGGCGAATACGTGATCGAGGTCCGGACGACCATCGACATCGCGCTGCAGAAGCACGCCCAGAAGACGATCAACGACGTGCTCGCGACGGAGGGCCAGAAGCTCCGTGCCAACGAAGGCGCGCTGGTCGCCATGCGCCCGGACGGGGCGGTGAAGGCGATTGTCGGCGGGCGCGATTATGAGCAGAGCCAGTTCAACCGTGCCACGGACGCTCGTCGGCAGCCGGGCTCCTCGTTCAAGCCTCTCGTCTACCTGGCGGCGTTGAGGGCAGGGTTCCATCCGGACACGATCGTCTATGACACGCCGGTCTCGATCGGCGGGTGGACGCCGAAGAACTACACGCGCAAATATACGGGCCGCACCACCCTGGCCTATGCGCTGCGTCACTCCCTCAACACCATCCCCGTGCAGATCTCGCTGAAGATCGGCCGCAAGCCGATCATCGAGGTGGCACAGAAAGCCGGCATCACGTCGCCGATCCTGTCGGTGGCGTCCCTGCCGCTCGGCACCAACGAGGTCACGGTGATGGAGCTCACCACCGCCTATGCCACCTTCGCCAATGGCGGAAAGGCGGTGACGCCGTATACCGTGCTCGAGATCCGGCGGCCCAATGGCGATCTGCTCTACAGCCGCGCGAAGGATGCACCCCCTGCCCCGCAGGTGTTCGATCCGGTCAACGTGGCCGACCTGAACTACATGCTCAACCAGGTGATCACTCAGGGAACAGGCCGTCGCGCGCAGCTGGGCTTCACGCCTCAGGCCGGCAAGACGGGCACCACCCAGGACTATCGCGACGCGTGGTTCATGGGGTTCACCGCGCAATATGTCACCGGCGTGTGGTTCGGCAATGACGATTACTCGCCGATGGACAAGGTCACCGGCGGCTCGATCCCGGCGACCGCCTGGAAGATGTTCATGGACAAGGCCCTGGAAACGCAGGTCGCCGCGCCGCTCCCGGGCATTCCGCTCGACAACAGCTATGCGGCCTATGTCGCGCGCCGCGAGAGCCAGGGGCAGAAGTTGCCGCCCGTGGTCGCCTCGGGGTCGCGCACGTCGAAGCGTGGCGGGTCGGCGGTGGCCGCCGTACAGCCGCGCACGTCCGGTGCTAGGCAGCAGCGGCAGATGCTGCCGCCCGTGCAGGAGGCCGCTCCGCGGCCACAGCCCACGAACGTGTTCCAGCGGATTTTCGGCGGGCTGTTTGGTGGCCGGCAGCAGCAGAGGGCGGCCCCGCCACCGCCGCCGCCGGTGGTGCTGCCGCCCGCGCGCGGCAACGTCTTCCAAGGCCGATTCCAGAACCGCTAGCATGCTTTTGTCATGAGCCGCACCCGCTACACCGTCCGGATCCTGCTGAACTTCGTCGCGTTCGTCGTTCTCGGCCTCGCCGTGGGCTATTTCACGGTGGATGTGGCGGTCACCCGGGGTTTCTCACCCATCGTCGAGAGGGCGGGCCCTTGGGCGATGTGGCCGCACATGGCCAGCGCCGATGCGGACCCCTATACCCGCGCCCACTTCGCCGCCTTCGGCAAGCTCGGCCTCATGCCTTTCGAGGCTTTGGAGCTCAGAGCCGAACAGGATAGCGAGGGCGCCCCGCTCGATCAGTCCTGCACCTATGTGCTCACCGGCGCGCCGCTGGGCGGCCGGTGGTGGAGCATCGCGGCCTATGAGGAGGACCGCAGGCTCATCGCCAATGCTGCCGACCGGCATAGCTTCAATTCGGAAAACATCGTGCGCGAGCCGGATGGCTCCTTCCGTATCACCGCTTCGGAAACCCCCTATCCCGGCAATTGGCTCCCCTTGGGCCGCGGGGGTCCGTTCAGGCTGATCCTCACCATTACCGATGCACCCGCCGCCTATCGGAATGATCCGGCCAGCGTCCCGGTGCCGACGATCGAGCGGAGGTCGTGCTGATGGGACGCATCTTCTTCTGGGGCGCGGCGGTGCTGCTTCTGGCCCTCGCCACCCATCTCGGGGCCGTATTGTTCAGTCCGGCGGTCAGCATGACCAGCGCCATGGAGCGCGCCTTCGCCGTCACCCCCGTCAACGCCATGACCGTCTTGGATGAAGAGATCGTGGGCAACGTGCTGCGCGAGGCCAATCCCGATCTCGTCTACGCCGTCTGTCCTTACGACCTCAGGCACGGGGCGTTGAGCATCGACGCGCATATTCCGGAGTTCTACTGGTCGATCAGCCTCTACACCGTGCAGGGCGACAATATCTATACCCTGAACGATGAGCAGGCCGGCGTCAGTAATCTGAGGTTCCGGCTTGAGCTGGAAAAGCCGACACTCGACATCGAGAAGGTCATTGGCAGCGAGGCTGAGGAGGAAGCGGCGGCCGCTGCCGAGGCGGCAAAGAGCGATGACACGGTGCTCCTCAAAACTCCCACGGAGAGGGGGGTGGTGCTGCTGCGGGCCTTTTTGCCTGATCCGGCCTATCGCGAGCGGGTGGCTCAAGTGCTGGCAGCATCGTCCTGTCATCCGACCCATGCCCATTCTTGAAGTCAGGGTGCGTTTGGCGCGGGTCTAGAGCATTTTCGAGCGAAATAGATGCCGGTTCGCGTGAAGAAAATGCGACCAGGCAAAACCTTAGAGTGGTTCCGCGATTCGAAGAAGAGCGGAAGCGCTCCAGGAGGTTATGCGGCCATTCAGCCCTGTTTCCGTTCCTTATCCGAGGACGGCGCGCTATCACGGTCTTCCACCTCGCGCATCCATTCGATCCGCACCCCTGGGAAGATGATGATTTTGCACGGTGGATCGGTAGGCAGCCGCGAAAGCTTGGGCGATCGCCACTGCGGCAATGCGAGCACGTTCGACATGGGCTCAATCCTTCCGGTGTCGACGCAAGCAGGCCTTCGCCTACCGGTCAAAAACTGCAGGATGTATGGTTAACGATCGGCTAATAAGTCCCCTTCGCGTGCGGTGGCCAGGCAGAAATTCTCCTCGCCACCATCGCCGGCATGCCTATAACGGGATGGGCGGCGTTTTGTTTCCCTGACGGGAAGCCGTTCTTTTCCGGCAGGATGTGCCTGCAACTCTGTATGCTGTGTTAACGAGCCAGTCCCTCCGGCCAATCCCTCCGCGGAGGCGGGAGGAAAGGCAAAAGAGGGGTTATTTTGAGACGGCGAAAGCCAATCCCTCCCCCGCGGCGCGGGGGAGGGAGGGAAAGCAGGTCGCACCTTCGTCCTTCGCTCGGCCCCAATGGCTGACGTCCTTGACCGTCCTGCCGGCCGCGCCTCGGCGCCGAGCCGGCCTCCAGGGCCACATGGCACAAACCTTCCCCTGTCAGACGCGGCAAGGACGCAAGCGGCTGCTGATGTTGCGCTTAGGCCTCGTTGAGGCTGGAAAGCCCGGTCACCTTGCTCAGCTCTTTCAGCAAGGCCTCGTCCACGCGGCCGGTCACCGGCAGCTCGCGGTCGCGCTGGAACTGCATGATCGCCTCGCGGGTCTGCGCGCCGATGAGACCGTCCGCCGGTCCGGGCTGATAGCCGAGCTCCGCCAGCCCTTTTTGCACCCGAGCCACCTGTTCCCGGGTGGGATCGGTCCGGCCGGCGTTCACGCTCGCCGTTGCTGCCGGCTCGACGCTGGCCTTGTTCGCGGCCGGAGCCATCGCCTCGGATGGAGCCTCGCCCTCGACATTTCGCGAAGGTTGTGTCGCGCCGAACCGGCTTGCGTTCAGAAAGGCGAGGTCTGTCGCAACCTGTTCCCGCAGCGCGGGGGTTGCCGATCCGCTCGGCTCCAGCCCGCGATCCGTCTGATAAGCGGTGATCGCCGCCCGTAGGCCATCGCCTTGCCTGCCGTCGATCGCGCCCTTGTAGTAGCCGAGGTGAGCGAGCTGCGACTGCAGCCGTCGCAGGTCTTCGCTCACAGGGACTGAGCTGTTCTGCTTCGTCGGCGTCTTGCCGACGGCTGCTGGCTTTGCCCGTTTCTCGCTCGGCCGCGCGGCCGGTGCGTCGGACCAGCCATCGCCCAGCGGCGCCGGGTGGCGCGCCGTCTGCCCGATCAGCGCGTTGTAGCAGATCGCCAGGGCCGCCGCCGCGGCCAGGCCCAAGGTGATTGCCCCGCGGGTCGAGATGACCGGGGGCGTCTCGTCGAGCACGTCCTTCACGGCCCGCGTCCATGCTCGTCCCGGTCCGGCCGACAGGTCACCGGGTGCATCGGCCGGGCCGCACGGCCGCGCCCGCCGCAGGCTGTTGCCGCGCCTTGCTGCCGGTCTCTGAAGGTCGTACTCATCTCACCGATATGCTACTCACTGGGATGCTGCCGCCTTCCCGCCCCAAAAGTCTGCACGGGGCGCCTTAAAGAAGTTTGAACCTTAACAGGCGAAAGCCGGGGCCTCGCGCGTAAGGGGTAGCAGCTTCGACAACTTTATCGAAATTGTCTTCGCTCATTTCACGATAAGGCAACGACGCATTGCTACGTTTGTATCGAATGCATGGCAAGATCCAGCTGCGTCATGGCTTTACGTGGGTGAATTCGGCTGTCGAGCAGCTTGCGAGGCCTCCATACCGGGCACGGTCCGGCCAGGCAAGCTTTACAGAAGTCGAGGTGAGTGGGTGATGTCCTTGTTCCGCATCGTGGTGATTCTGGTTGTGATCATCATGATCTTGCCGATCGGTGACGATCGCGCCGCCACACAACGTGCTAGCCCCGAGAGTGGCGTCTCGACCGGGCAGTTCGTGGACGCGGCCGTCTCGGCAGCCTATGATGTCTCGGGGATCTGCAGCCGCCAGCCCGTGGTCTGCGCCATCGGCCACGAGCTGTGGACCACGTTCCAACGCAAGTTCCTCTATATCGCCGGCCTCGGCTATGACTGGCTCAACGGTTCCTGGCAGACACAGCCGCCCTTGCAGCGGCGCGAGCAGAGCAGCGTCGGCCAGCCGGGTGATCTCGTGGCCCCGAAGCCGCCCGCCAAGCCGCGCGATCGGCTCGAGGATCCGTCGGACACGCTCACGGAAGGCGACCTGCTGGTGCCCTGGCACGGGCCGGCAACCCCGGCGGGCTGAGCGATCCTCCGACAGTCCTGGGCTCCCTGGTGCTTGTCCTTCGCCGGCAAAGGGACTATGTCCGCGGTATGAGTGAAGCCCTTGCCCATACGGCCACGGCCGCCGCGCCCCAGGATGCTGCCATCGCGCGCCTGATCGAGGATTTCGAGCTGCTCGACGACTGGGAGGAGCGCTATCGCTACCTCATCGAGCTGGGGCGCGACCTGCCGCCGCTCAACGAGCATCTGCGCGTCCCGGAAAACAAGGTGCGCGGGTGTGCCAGCCAGGTCTGGCTCCATACCAGCATCGCGCCGGCCGAGCCCGGCAATCCGGTGCTGACGTTTCAGGGCGACAGCGATGCCCATATCGTGAAGGGCCTGATTGCGGTGCTGTTCATGCTCTATTCCGGCCGCACGGCCCGCTCCATCCTCGCGGTCGATCCGCAGGTCGTGTTCTCGCGCCTTGGCCTCGACGAGCATCTCACGCCGCAGCGCGCCAACGGGTTTTCCGCCATGGTCGGCCGGATCCGGGCCGACGCCCAGGCGGCGCTATCCTGAGCTCGCGGTCATAGCCCGGGCCGCAGGCCCTCCAGGCGCCAGCTGCGGACCGCGCGCGCCCGCGGCGGCCCGCTTACCGCGCCGATGAGGCCGTAGTGCCGGGCAAGCTGGGTCAGGGCGATCTGCAGCACCACCTTCGCCGATCGCGGCGGCCAGCCGAACATGCGTTCGGCCGCTTCCAAGCCGTTTGCCAGACAGCATATCTGGAGCAGAACCTTGCCGAGCTCGGGTCCGGTTGCTTCGAGCGCCGCATTGAGCCGTGCGCGCGCCGCAATGACCGAGTCCTGCAGGTCAGCGCTGCCTTTCGCACCGCCCTGCCCCGCATGCGCGATGCGGCTGGGGTCCCATTGGGTGGTGACCCGCGGGATCATCGCGGCAAGGGTATAGTCACGGTGCAGCCTTTCCCCGGCTGCAAGCTGTTCCGCCGTGATCAGGGGATTGCCGTTCGCATCCTTGCGGCGGGCGAGCCAGCTGAGCGGATTTTCCCCCGCATTGACGGTGACCCGCTCCCAGCGGGCGCCATGGCGCACCTTCTGCTCGTAAAGGCACTGATGCTGTGCCCGGTAGGGGTTCGGTCCGCCGGTCCGCCGCCGCTTCAGCCAGGCGCGGCCGGCGGTCGTCAGTTCCATCACATCCCTTTCGCGCCGGGCAACCCAATCGCGGGTGAGCCACGCCTTGACGATGTCGTCGTCGACCGTCCCGCTGCGCTCCGCACCGTCTCCGCCCGTGAGGTGCCATTGCCCGCTCTGGCCCTCGTGCCGCCAGACCAGCCGGTGACCGATGGCCAGTTTGGGAAAGCAACGTTCCGCATCCCGGGTGATCTTGATCTCGCTTGCCCCCATTTCACGCCTCACGCCGCTGGTGACTGCCAGTCGGACGACCGCCAGTATCTCAGAGTGCTGTCCAAGGCGCTCAGCGCGAGATCGACAGTGGGATCGTCACGCTCATCTTCGATTTGACGGCAGGCATGGGCTGCCGTGGTGCGGTCGCGCCCGAACAGGCGGCCGACCTCGGTCAGCGTCAAGCCGCAGGAGACATGAGCGAGGTACATGGCGATCTGCCGCGCTCTCGCGATGTCCGCGCGGGATCGCGTGGCCGCGGCCAGCTCTGACTGGCGCACGCCGTATGCTCCGCAGACCACCAGCATGATGGAGCCATAGAGTGAAATCATCTCCGAGCAGTCCGTCCGTGGCCGGCGAACATACGCGCTGCGTCCCCGCTCATCGAGCGTGCGTATTACTTGACCAATTCTGCATCTTTCCCCTACGCAAAAGCTTTGCATACAGACCATTTCTCGACCCTCGCCCCGTCATCTCCAATATTCCTTAGGCCGATTACTGGAGATATCTCCTTGACGTGATGCGTAACCTTAACGACTCAATTATTACCCAATCGAATACGTCCGGGGATAAGTTGAGGTCGAATGGGCGCCGACCAAATACGCAGCGGGGTGCTTTAAAAGATGAAGACCCGGATACGAGAGTTGCGCCGTCTGCACGGTTGGACGCTCAAAGTCCTGGCTGAACGTCTTGCAACCACGCCACAGACCATACATCGGCTCGAGACCGGCACCGTTTCCGTCTCGACCGACTGGCTCGAGCGTTTCGCGAAGGTTTTCGGGGTGGCGCCGGCGGAGCTCATCGGCAGCGCCGAGACGCGCGGCACCGTCGAGCTGCTGGGGGAGCTCGGGCGGAACGGGCAGCTTCGCCTCGAGTCTTGCTGGCACGAGCCGTTCAAGCTCGACGTGCCCGCTGTCCGGCCGGTGGCGGTGCGGGTACAGGAGCAGATCGGGCCTTATCCACGCGGGGCGATCCTCATCGGCAATCGGCTCGAGGGGCCGGATCTCGCGGCCATCCGCTCCTGCGACGCCCTGGTGGCGGTCGACGATGCGACGGTTCTCCTGCGCCGTCTGATCCCGAGCGGGGTCGGCCAGTTCATCCTGGTGCCCTTTGCGGCCGACGGCGACATCCATTATGACGTGGTCCCACGCTGGGTCGCTCGTCTCATCATGCGCGTTGAATATCTCTAGCAACGGCAAGCGAGAGCCCTCCCCGCGCCATCCCTCCCCGATCCGGGGAGGGATACGCCTTCAGCATCAACCATTTCGTCATTGCCGCGCTTGACGCGGCAATCCAGGGGCCAAGCCGGAAAGCCCCCGCCCCGCGCTTGCCATCCCTCCCCGGTCCGGGGAGGGTGGACGCCGCAAGGCGGCCGGGTGGGGTCGAGGCCGGAAACAAAGGCCCCGCCGCTGCGCTTAGCTCTGGATGCGCCGGTCAAGCCGGCGCATGACGGCTTTAACGAGAGAAGATAGAGCGTGCCCAGTATGAGCCCGCCCCACCCCGACGCGCTTCGCGCGCCGACCCTTCCCGCGCCGTGGGGAGGGATACGCCTTCAGCATCAACCACCTCCGTCATTGCCGCGCTTGACGCGGCAATCCAGGGGCCAAGGCGGAAAGCCCCCGCCCCACGCTTGCCATCCCTCCCCGGTCCGGGAGGGTGGACGCCGCAAGGCGGCCGGGTGGGGTCGAGGCCGGAAACAAAGGCCCCGCCGATGCGCTTGGCTCTGGATGCGCCGGTCAAGCCGGCGCATGACGACTTTAACGAGAGAAGATAGAGCGTGCGCAGTGTGAGCCCGCCCCACCCCGACGCGTTTCGCCCTTGCCATCCCTCCCCGGTCCGGGGAGGGATACGCCTTCAGCATCAACCATTTCGTCATTGCCGCGCTTGACGCGGCAATCCAGGGGCCAAGCCGGAAAGCCCCCGCCCCGCGCTTGCCATCCCTCCCCGATCCGGGGAAGGGTGGACGCCGTAAGGCGGCCGGGTGGGGCTAGGGACTTTGCGTGAAGGCGAGAACCTTCCCCACTCCGCCACCCAGCTGGTCCTGCGAGGTGCTCAGATCCATGGCGGGCACGAAGGCATCGTGACAGAGGATCATGTCGATCCGCCGCGCGTCGGAGGACAGCGGCAGGCGCAGCCAGAACTGCACCAGATGCTCCTTGGAGGCGCGCGGTCCCCGCACCACGCCCTGTGCCGGCCGCCCGGTGCCGACCACCCGCTCATAGGCCGACACCCAATAGTCCCGGCGGTCGCCCCAGTCCAGTTCGTCAAGATAAAGCCCGGTGATCTCGCGCTCGTAGATCTCGCGCAGCCGGGTGCCGGCAAGCCGGACCCGGAACCGCTGGTCCGTCGCCATCACGTCGATCAGGCTGATGCCGGGGAGAAGCTTTGGGAAATCGGCCGGATTGATGTCCCGGCGGCCAGGCAGGCGATCCCCGGCACGCGCGGCCCAGTAATCATAGAGCTGCCGTTGTTCGGTCATCACCAGCTGAGCCCTGAACGTGTCATGTGTTGGTTCCAAACCCACGGCAAGTCCCGCTCAACGAATCAGTCGACAGCCTCTCGGAATCCTTATGAATTGGTTAGCGGACGAGCACAAGTCCCAAGCCTTGCTGCAAAGCAGCCCTTTGCAGCGAGGCTGTGCCTTGCCGCCTACTGGAAGGCCTGGATCCCGGTCTGGGCGCGGCCGAGGATCAGCGCATGGACATCATGCGTGCCCTCGTACGTGTTCACCGTCTCCAGATTGACCAGGTGACGGATGACATGGAACTCGTCGGAGATGCCGTTGCCCCCGTGCATGTCGCGCGCCATGCGTGCGATATCCAGGGCCTTGCCGCAGTTGTTGCGCTTCAGCAGGGAAATTGCCGGCGGCGCGGCGCGCCCGGCTTCGAGAGCCCGGCCGAGCGCCAGCGCGGCGTGCAGGCCGAGGGTGATCTCGGTCTGCATGTCGGCGAGCTTCTTCTGGATCAGCTGGTTGGCCGCCAGCGGCCTGCCGAACTGCTTGCGGTCGAGCGTGTACTGGCGGGCGGCATGCCAGCAGAACTCGGCAGCGCCCATGGCTCCCCAGGCGATGCCGTAGCGCGCCTTGTTCAGACAGCCGAACGGCCCCGACAGGCCCTTGGCATTGGGCAACAGGTTGCTGGCCGGGATCGCGCAATCCTCGAGCACGATCTCGCCGGTGATCGATGCTCTGAGCGAGAACTTTCCTTCGATGGTCGGGGTCGAGAAGCCCTTGGTGCCCCGCTCGACGATGAAGCCGCGGATGCCCTCATCCTCCAGCTTCGCCCAGACGACGGCCACGTCGGCCACCGGCGCGTTGGAGATCCACATCTTGGTGCCGTTGAGCACGAACCGATCGCCGTCGCGGCGGGCACGCGTCTTCATGCCGCCAGGATCGGAACCGGCATCGGGCTCGGTCAGGCCGAAGCAGCCGATGAATTCCCCCGACGCAAGCTTCGGCAGATATTTGCGGCGGTGCTCCTCGGTGCCATAGGCGTGGATCGGGTGCATCACCAGCGAGTTCTGCACGCTCATGGTCGAGCGATAGCCCGAGTCGACCCGCTCGATCTCCCGCGCGGCCAGGCCGTAGGCCACATAGCCAAGGCCCGCTCCGCCATATTCCTCGGGGATCATGATGCCGAGCAGGCCCAGTTCGCCCAGTTCGTTCACGACCTCGCGGTCGAACCGTTCGTCCCGGAAGGCGGATTGGATCCGCGGCATCAGCTTGGCGTCCGCATAGCTGCGGACACTGTCGCGGATCATCCGTTCTTCCTCGCTCAGGAGGAATTCGAGGCCAAGAGGGTCCTGCCAATCGAACGGGACCTTGTCGAGATCACCGCCTGCCGGCTTGGCTCCCGCCTGATTGCTACGCAGGGCTTGGCTCATATCTCTCTCCACTGGGTCGGCTGCTCGCTCGCGCTGTTATGCTGCAAGCGAAGGCATAGATCAACGCGACTTCTTTGAGATGGTCGAAACGTCCCGCGGCACCGACGTGGCCTGCTTCCATATGGGTGCGCAGCAGGAGCAGGTTGTTGTTCGTCCTGTTCGCCCGTAGCCGCGCCACCCATTTCGCCGGCTCCCAATAGGTCACGCGCGGATCCGTCAGGCCGGCCAATGCAAAGATGTGCGGGTAGTCCTGGGCCCGCACGTTCTCATAGGGACTATAGGACAGGATGTAGCGGAAGTCTTCCTCGCTGGCGATGGGGTTGCCCCATTCCGGCCATTCCGGCGGGGTCAGCGGCAGATCCGCATCCAGCATGGTGTTCAGCACGTCCACGAAGGGCACCTGGGCAATGATGCCGCGGAACAGCTTCGGCGCCATATTGGCCACTGCCCCCGCCAGCATGCCTCCCGCGCTGCCGCCCATGGCAATGATGTTTCCGCGGCTGGTATAGCCTTCGCTGGCCAGGTGCTCGGCCACCGCGATGAAGTCGCTGAACGTGTTCATCTTGTTGAGGTGCTTGCCGGCGCGATACCAGCCGTAGCCCTTGTCCTTGCCGCCGCGGACATGGGCAATCGCGTAGACGAAGCCCCGGTCCACCAGCGACAGCCTGTTCGTGTCGAATATGGCTGGCATGGTCAGTCCGTAGGCACCGTATCCGTGCAGCAGGCAGGGTGCCGTGCCATCGAGCGGCAGGTCCCTCGCATGGACCACGGAGACGGGCACCAGTTCGCCGTCCGGCGCGGGCGCCATCAGCCGGCGCGTCACATAGCGCCTCGGATCATGTCCGCTTGGCACCTCCTGTGTCTTGCGCAGGTCTCTTTGCCGCGCGGCCATGTCGTAGTCGAAGGTCTGGTTCGGCGTCGTCATCGATGAATAGGTGAAGCGGAGAATGGTCGTCTCGTATTCGAGGGTGTCGCCGAGCCTGAGCGCATAGGCCTCTTCATCGAAACGGATGTCGTGTTCCACGGCGGTTGCCCAATCGCGGATGACGATGCGCGGCAGTCCGTTCTCCCGTTCCAGCCGCACCAGGTGGCGCTCGAAGCACCGGCTGGCCAGGATGAAGCGGCCCAGCTGGTGCGGCACGATTTCCCGCCAGTTTCGGCGCTGCGGCGCGGCGACGGGCGCCGCCATGATCTTGAAGTCCTCGGCGCCGTCCGCATTGGTCAGGATCACCAGCTGGTCCTCGTGGTGGTCCACCGAATATTCGTGCCCCACCTGTCGCGGCTCGATCAGGACAGGCGGTGCTGAGGGCGCGTGCGCGTCGATCAGACGGATCTCCGATGTCTGGTGATCGTTGCATTTGATGATGATGTAGCGGCGGCTCTGCGTGGTCCCCAGGCCAACGAAGAACCCGACGTCCTTCTCCTCGTAGAGCAGGACGTCTTCCGCGATGGCCGTGCCGAGCCTGTGGGCGTAGACCCGGCGGGGGCGATGGCGGTCGTCGATCCACACGTAGAACAGGGTCTCGCCGTCGGCTGCCCAGGCCAAGTCCCCTGCCGTGCTGGGTATCACGTCCTCCAGGTCGGCCCCGGTCGCTAGGTCTCGGACGCGGATCGTGAAATATTCGCCACCCGTGTCGTCGGTCGCATAGGCGACCCGCCGGTGATCTGGGCTATGGACAACCGTGCCGAAGCGAAAATAGACGTGCCGCGCGCCCAATGCCTGGCCGTCGACCAGCACCTCGACCGGGCCGCCGTCACGGGGCTCACGGCAATAGGCCGGATGCTCGGCGCCTTCCTCGTAGCGAAAGAAATAGGCGAAGGGTCCGTCGGGAACGGGCACTCCCGAATCGTCCTCCTTGATGCGGCCGCGCAGCTCGCGGTAGAGTTCCGCCTGCAGATCCGCGGTGTGGGCAAGGGCTGCTTTCGTGCGCGCGTTTTCCGCTTCGAGATAGGTCCTGATCTCCGGGTCGAGCGCCTTGGGATTGCGCATGACCTCTTGCCAATTGGCTGCCCGCAGCCAGTGATAGGGGTCGTCCAGCCTGATCCCGTGATGGATCGTCACATGCCCGTGTCTGGGGGCGGTGGGCTCTACATCAAATTCCAGCATCGATTCCAGCATTCCTAAATTCCAATTGAAAACCGGGGCTACAACCCTCGCGCGAGGCGCGAGGCCCGGATCTCACAATCGATCTTTGGACAGTGAATTCGGCGGTCTTCCGCCCATGGCATCAGGTTATAGGGTCAGCGGGACGGTCCGGGGACAAGTTTTTGGCCGGGCGCCGGCCTATTTGTCCTCCGGCTCCAGCTTCAGCGCGGTGCCGTTCATGCAATATCGCAGTCCGGTGGGCTGGGGGCCATCCGGAAAGACATGGCCGAGATGGGCGCCGCAATTGGCGCATTGCACCTCGGTGCGCACCATGAAATGCGATCTGTCCTCATGTTCCGCTACAGCATCTTCACGTATCGGCTTGAAAAAACTGGGCCAGCCGGAGCCAGACTCGTATTTCGTATGGGAGTCGAACAAGGGGGCGCCGCAGCAGACGCAGGTATAGACCCCTTCGCGCTTCTCGAAGTTATAGGGGTGGCTGAAGGGTGGCTCGGTCCCACAGGCGCGGGTGACGGCGAATTGCTCCGGGGTCAGCTCGGCGCGCCATTCCTCCTCGGACTTCCTGACTTTCGGTTGCTTTTCTTCGGGCATGGCTCAACCTCTCGGCCAAAGCGGGCGGATGGGTTCTGCTTGATCGGCTTACTCGTAGAATATGGTGAGGAGTTCGGCGATCGCCACCGGTTTCGCCACGCCTTCGCGCTCCACGACGAACTCGGACACCGTTCTGAGCGAGCGGCTGCTGAGCACTGCCTTGGTCAGCGTCACCCTGCCGCGCAACCTGGTATTCACGGGGACCACCCCGGTAAAGCGGACGCGGTTGGCCCCGAGATTGATCAGCCGCTTCACGGACCGGACCGTGAAGATCCGGCTTGTGAAATGCGGGATGAGCGACAAGGTCAGGTAGCCGTGGGCGATCGGTTCCATGTCCAGTTCGGCGCGGGTCCGCTCCGGATCCACATGGATCCACTGATGATCGTCGGTTGCGTCCGCAAAGCGGTTGATCCGCTCCTGCGTGATCTCGAGCCAGTCGCTGACCCCGATTTCCCGTCCTTGGTCGGCGGCGAGATCGGCAAGCGTGGGATAGACCTTCATGGAGCCCGGTTCAGTACTGGGATGAGCCTCGGCGAGCTGGTCCCCAAGGGGATCGGAGCTTGCCTTGCCGTGTGACAGGCCCTCTTGCCTCCCATATCTTGCGGTCCGTTGCAAGCTGCTGCTCGATTTTGGCCTACGGTATGCCGTTTGGCGTTGGCGCGGTCGGTGCCATTCGATATAAGGCCAGGATTATCTCGATTGCTCGCAAGCTCAGGGTCTGGCGCGGCGGTAGCCGAGCCGCCGCTGCGATCACATTGGCGAGCACAGGTTGGCTATGAAACGAGGCTGAGACGAGCGTCATGTTGCCCGCCATTCTATCGTGCTTCCTTTTGGCGGGCATCGCTCCTCTGGTCTCACGATATGCGCAGCCAGCCGCCGGATGGCTCCTGGCTCTGCTTCCCTTTGTTCTGCTTTGGTATTTCGCGAGCTTCCTCACCACGATATCAGCGGGAAGCGCAGTCTCTCAGTCGTTGGACTGGCTGCCGCAATTGGACGTCGCCCTGTCCTTCCGGCTGGATGGCCTCAGTCTCGTCTTTGCGTTGCTCATCACCGGCATCGGCGCCTTCATCGTCATTTATGCAGGCGCCTATCTCGGCGGCCATCCCCGGCGCGGCGGCTTTCTCGCCGTTCTGCTGATGTTCATGGGCTCGATGCTCGGCCTGGTGTTGGCCGACAATATCGTTGCCTTTTTTGTCTTTTGGGAACTCACGTCGATCACTTCATTTCTGCTGATCGGGTTCGATCATGCCCGGTTCGCATCGCGCCGTGCGGCCATACAGGCGCTCGTGGTGACCGGGGGCGGCGGCCTCGCCCTGTTGGCCGGGCTGATCGCGATGAGTCTCGCGACGGGTGGGTGGGACCTTTCGGCCCTGAACCTGCAGGGAGATGCCCTGCGCGCGCACCCGCTTTACCCGATGATGCTGTGCCTCGTTCTGGTTGGCGCCTTTACCAAATCCGCCCAGGTGCCGTTCCATTTCTGGTTGCCCAACGCCATGGAGGCGCCGACACCGGTCAGCGCTTATTTGCATTCCGCAACCATGGTCAAGGCTGGCGTCTATTTGCTGATGCGGTTGACGCCTGCGCTCGGCGGGACCGAGCTGTGGAGCGGTGCGCTCACGGTGTTCGGCGGGGCGACATTGCTGGTCGGTGCTGTCCTTTCGCTTCGCCAGACTGACCTGAAGCTGATCCTTGCCTATACGACCGTGGGCTCGCTCGGGCTGCTTGTGATGCTTTTGGGCCTCGGCGTGGAAAAGGCGGTCGAAGCGGCCGTGCTCTATCTCATCGCCCATGCTTTGTTCAAGGGCGCCCTCTTCATGGTTGCCGGTATTGTC
Source organism: Rhodoligotrophos defluvii (assembly GCF_005281615.1). NCBI lineage: Bacteria > Pseudomonadati > Pseudomonadota > Alphaproteobacteria > Hyphomicrobiales > Rhodoligotrophaceae > Rhodoligotrophos > Rhodoligotrophos defluvii. The sequence goes on from NZ_SZZM01000002.1 coordinate 765,249, forward strand.
GACCACGAGACCGGCACCCGCGACATCACCGCCCTGGCCGGCCTTCGCCATGCCATGCCGTTGACCTTTACGGCCGCGATCATTGCCGCCCTGTCCATGTCCGGGCTGCCGCCACTGGTCGGCTTCATCGCAAAGGAGGCAATTTACGGCGTCACCGAGTCCGGCCTAGTCGTGACTACTGCGATTGCTGGCAACGCTCTCATGGTGGCTGCGGCCCTCGCAGTGGTATGGCTGCCCTTCACGGGAGCGATGGCGCCCACTCCGGAGAGGCCCCACGAGCCCTCACTTGGCCTGCTACTCGGCCCAATGGTACTGGCTCTTCTCGGCCTCTGCGCCGGCGCGCTTGTGACCGCATTCGGCAACCTGTTTGCCGCCGGAATGGTGGGCGCCATTCTGGGCCGTCACGTTTCCCTGGATCTTGCTCTTTGGCACGGGTTCAGTACGCCACTATTGATGAGCATCGGCACATTGGCGTTGGGAGTCGGCGCCTTTGCGCTCCTATCCCGCTTGCGGGCGGCCATCGGCTCGGTGCTTGCCACCCTTGGCTGGACCATGGACCGGGTCTATGACGCGGCGCTCTCGGGACTTGTGCGGTCTTGCCGGTTCGCCCTTCGGATTATCCAGCCGGGCCTGTTGCGGGTTTACATGCTGATGATCCTGCTCATGGTCACGGCAGCGCTCGTGCTACCGGCTCTTGCCCTCGGGCTTCCGATCAAGATGCCGCTGATCGAGGTCGAACAGGCTTTCCAAAACCTAAATGGTATCGCCATCATGCTGCTGGCTTTGGCCGGTGCATGCGCAGTGGTTTTCGTCAGGAGCCGGCTGAACGCCATCGTGGCGCTGGGCGTGCAAGGCGTTGCGGTAGCGCTCTTGTTCCTCATCTATGGTGCGCCAGACCTCGCCTTCACCCAGTTCATGGTCGAGATCCTCTCGGTGGCCATCCTCACCCTGGTGATGACGCGGTTGCGGCTGGACGTGGGCGACCGCCGCGAGATCAGCGACCGGCTCGTGCATGGCGGCATTGCGCTGGTCGCGGCCGCCGGATTGGGTAGCACTCTCGTCGCGCTCACCCAGCAGCCGCTGGACCTCCGGCTTTCCGCCTTTTTTGCTACGCACAGCGTTCCCGAAGCGCACGGGCGCAATATCGTCAATGTGATCCTCGTGGACTTCCGCGGTCTCGACACTCTTGGCGAGATCACCGTGGTCCTGATGGCGGGATTGGCGGCCCTGGCTTTGATCAGGATGAGGAACCGAGCCGCCGCATTGGGCGAAGATCAGGACAGCGAGAGGACGCGATCATGCGTACAGTAATTCTACGCACCATCGTGCCTATTCTGACAGGGCTAATGGCACTGTTCTCTGTCTTCGTGCTCCTGCGTGGCCACAACGAGGCGGGTGGCGGGTTTATCGGCGGCCTCATCGCCGCTTCGGCTCTCGCTCTTTATGGCATCGCTTGCGGCGTGCAATCGGCAAGACAGGCGCTGGTCGTTCATCCCATCGCCATTGCTGGGGCTGGCGTGTTCCTGGCCGGCGGCGCCGGTCTTTTATCGTTTCCTCTCAACCTGCCCTACCTCACCGGGCTTTGGTGGCCAGTTTATTTGTCCGCGATCACCACCGTCTACCTTTCCACGCCATTGCTCTTCGACATCGGCGTATACCTGGTGGTGGTCGGGGCGATCAGCAGCATCGCGTTTGCGCTGGAAGAGGGAGATTTCGACTGAGATGGAAGTGCTGCTCTCAGTCACGGTTGCGGGCCTGTTCGGTGCCTCCGTTTATCTGTTGCTGTCGCGCAGCTTGGTGCGGCTGCTTTTGGGGGTCGTCACCTTGGGCAATGCCACGAACCTGCTGATTTTCACGGCAGGCCGTATCCTCGGCACGGTTCCACCCATTGTGCCGGTCGACGCGAAAGCCCCTCCGGCCGACATCGCCAACCCTTTGCCGCAAGCCCTCATCCTCACCGCCATCGTGATCAGCTTTTCCCTATTCGCCTATGTGCTGGTGCTGAGCTACCGAGCGTACCAGGATCTTGGCACCGACGATTCCGACGAGATGCGCCTCGCCGAGCCCGTTGCCCAGCCCTTCCGCGAGCAGACCGATGAATGAGGCTGCCACAGCTCCGGTGGCCTGGCTTGCCATTGCACCGGCGATTTTTCCCTTGCTGGCCGGAGCATTGCTGATTGTGTTTAGGGGCAATGTTGCACTCCAGCGCTGGCCGGCGCTCTTAGTGCTGGTCGTGCAGGTCGCTCTCAATCTTGGCCTGCTGAGCGAGGTTTACCATCACGGTGTGCTATCCCTCACCATGGGCAATTGGCTGCCGCCGTTCGGCATCAGCTTCACTGTGGACATGTTAGGTGCCGTGCTGGCATTCACCAGCGCCCTCGTCGCCCTAGCCTGCGGCGTGTACGCCTTCGGCGAGATCGATCAGCCCTCGACCCGCTTCGGCTTCTTTCCCATGCTGCTGGTTCTGGTCGCCGGCATGAATGGCGCGTTTCTCACGGGCGATATTTTCAATCTTTATGTCTGGCTGGAAATCCTGCTGATCTCCTCATTCGGACTGATCATCCTCGGCGGCAGGGCAGTTCAGCTTGATGGCGGCGTGAAATACGCCTTCCTCAATCTGGTGGCGACGACCATCTTCCTGATTGCCACGGGACTGCTTTATGGCGCTATGGGCACGCTGAATTTTGCAGACCTGGTCGGCAAGGCGGCGGCCTATCCCAGCCGCGGCCTCATCGCAGTGATTGCTACCCTTTATCTCGTCGCCTTGGGCACGAAGGCCGCAGCCTTCCCGCTGTTCTTCTGGTTGCCTGCCTCCTATCACACACCGAAATTTGTGGTTTCGGCGCTCTTTGCGGGGCTGCTCACGAAGGTTGGCGTATATGGCATCTATCGCGTTTTCACTGCAGTCTTCGCCGGCGACGAGGCCTTCGCCGCCAAGATCGTCACTGGTGTTGCCGGGCTTACCATCCTGCTTGGCGCGGCCGGCGCTGTCGCTCAGTCGCGCCTGCGCCCCATGCTGGACTATTTGGTGATTGGCGGCATCGGCTACATGCTGCTTGGTTTCGGGTTGGGTACCGAGGCCGCGCGGGCCGCCGGCATGTTCTATATGGTCCAATCGATGCTGGTGATGGCGGGCCTTTATCTCTTGTCCGGTCTCGCTGCTGGCAGAGCACGTGGCGGCGATGCTTTCGCGCCCGTTCACTGGGCTGAGGCTCCCGCGCTTCTCGCTATTCTGTTCCTCTGCTTCGGCTTTGCGGTTGCCGGGCTGCCCCCATTCTCCGGCTTTTGGCCGAAGTTCATGCTGGTGCGAGAAAGCCTGGCCCAGGGGCTGGGTTGGGGTGTGGCGACTGTGCTCATCGGAGGTTTCTTGACGACCATCGCGATTGCCCGGGCATTTTCCGCCATGTTTTGGCAGCCACAGGTTCAGCGCCCAGAGGAGGAACTACAACCTTCGCCTCCGCCGCGCTTTGCCACGATCTTTCCAGTCCTTCTTCTGGCGAGCAGCGCAGTGCTGCTGGGTTTGCTGCCCGATCGTCTCTACCTATTTGCGGAGGCCGCGGCTCATGGCCTGTCCGATTACGCGCCTTATATCAAAGCTGTTTTCGGAGTAGCTCCATGAACAACCGGCTTCTGCCACTCAACTTGATATTGGCGCTGGTGTGGGTGGCGGTGACAGCTACCTTCACAGTCGCCAATTTTCTGTTTGGCCTCCTGCTCGGCGCAGGCGCCCTTTGGCTTGTACGTGAGCAGTTCCCGACCGAGCGCTATTTCGGCCGCACGATTTCCGTCGTGCGCCTGCTGTTGACCTTCATCGTGGAGCTCACCAAATCGACTTGGACCGTGGTGAAACTGGTTTGGTCGCCCTCTCCCCGGTATGAGACCGGCTTCGTCGCATTGCCGCTGAGTGTGAAATCAGACCGTGAGATCACGCTGCTGGCAAATCTGATTACCTTGACGCCCGGGACACTCAGCGTGGATGTCTCCGACGATCGGAGTACTTTGTATATTCACGCTTTGGATGCCCCCGATGTCGAAAGCTTGCGGCGGGACATTGCTACGGGTTTCGAGCAGAAGGTACGGGAGGCGCTGCGATGAGCGTGAACATTGGCGGCATCGTCTCGTTGTCCCTGTCCATCGGCTTTGCCGCGCTGCTGCTCGCATTCGCGCTAATCTTCATCCGGCTTATCAGAGGCCCGACGCTACCGGACCGTGTGGTGGCTCTCGACCTGCTGACGGTCGTCGCCACGGCCTTCATTCTGCTGCTGGCCATCAAGAATCATGCTGGCGCGTTCGTGGACGTGGCGATCTCCCTTGGTCTCGTGGGGTTTCTGAGCACGGTTGCCTTTGCACGCTACGTGATGTTCCGCCGACTAAATCCGTTGGGGGCTTCGCGTGAAACTCAAGAGGAGCATACCGGCCCGTCGGATACCGTGGAGGGGAATCAGCAATCATGATGACTGAGCTCGCCCACGTCATCATCGCTATGTTGCAAGTTGTGTGCATCGTCCTGGGCAGCTTCCTCTGCCTCAGTGCTGCGGTTGGCATTTTGCGCTTTCCCGATGTCTATGCGCGAATGCATGCGGCCAGCAAGGCGGGCACCTTGGGCCTCGGGTTCCTGTTCCTTGCCAGCACCGTTCATTTCGGCAATCTCGAGATCACCATTCGCGCTGCCGTCGGCGTTCTATTCTTCGTCCTCACCGCTCCAATTTCCGCACATCTCCTCGCGCGCGCCGCCTACTGGGCGGGTGTAAAGCCGTGGGAAGGCGCCGGTGTTGACCAGCTGTCTGGGCGCTACCATAAGGAGACGCATAGGTTAGACGGATACCCATTCGAAAAGCGATACGCGAAACACATTCCCAAGGGTTCAGAAAATCTGGACACGTAGAAAATCTGTCGCAGTCTGTTTTGTATTGCTTGAACAGAATACGGAACTCTGCAATAAGCTTTTATCGTTGCACACAGTTTCGGAGCAACGAATCAGGTTCTTAGACCTAGCGGTCGAAGGCTCGCTGCGCGCTGATAAACACATCAGTGGCTGAGAATGTCGATTGCGGCAGTTTTGCTGCTGATCTGGTGAAAACACGAATGCCACAAAGCGTGCTGTCACGAACCAGAATAGAACATGTTGGCTAAGGAGCTTTAGAGAGTAATGGAAGCATCGGTAAATAGTGGACCGGCTACGGACATTGGTGAGCTTGCAGAACTGACGGCTGAAATTGTCGCTGCCTATGTAGCCAATAACGCAGTTCCCTCGGAATCCCTCCCCGGTCTGATCAAGGACGTTTATCGGGCCCTGACCGGCACCTTGGAAACCGAGGAGAAGCAGGTCGCAGAATTGAAGCCTGCTGTGCCGTTGCGCCGTTCGGTTACGCCGGACTACATCGTCTGTCTCGAGGACGGGAAGAAGTTCAAGTCGCTGAAGCGGCATCTTCGTACGCAGTACAATATGACGCCCGAGCAGTACCGGGAGAAGTGGGGTTTGCCTGCCGATTATCCGATGGTAGCGCCCAACTATGCGGCAGCGCGGTCGGATCTGGCCAAGAAGATGGGCCTCGGGCAAAAGAAACGTCGCCGGGCCAGCAAGTAATCCTGGCCGGCGCTTCCTCCTTGTCGTGGCAGTCGGCTTGAGGGTTATTCTGCGGCTCAACCCAGCCGCAATAACCATCGGCGGCGCTGGAGACGGGAAGCGGGCGTCGCTGCTGGCAGATAACAGACATGTCGTTTTTAGTGGAAAGCCCTGCGCGCATGCAGGGCTTTTTGCTATTCGGGAATGGATGACAGCGGCTTTGAAATGCTATTCTGCCGCTTGGGCGTAGCCCAGCCGCCGACGCAGGGTATGGATCAGATCGGTCGCAGCATCAGCGATATTGGTGCCGGGCGGGAAAATCGCCGAAGCTCCGGACGCTTTCAGTTCGTCATAATCCTGGGGTGGGATAACACCGCCCACCACGATCATGATGTCCGGCCGGCCTAACTCCTCTAGCGCGCGCTTCAGTGCGGGAACAAGGGTCAGGTGCCCGCCCGCGAGCGAAGACACGCCCACGATGTGCACATCATTCTCTACTGCCTGCCGCGCAACCTCTTCCGGCGTTGCAAACAACGGTCCAATATCGACGTCGAAGCCGAGGTCGGCAAAGGCCGATGCGATGACCTTTTGTCCGCGGTCGTGGCCATCCTGGCCGACCTTGGCGACCAGAATGCGTGGCCGCCGGCCATCCGCTTCCTCGAAAGCGTCGACCTTGGCGCGCGCCTTGTCGACTGAACTGGACATGGCCTGAGCCTCCCTGCGATAGACGCCCTGAATGGCTCTGATCTCGGCGACATGCCGGCCGAAGACCCGCTCCATGGCAGCCGAGATCTCACCGACCGTTGCCTTGGCACGGGCAGCGTCCACTGCCGCTGCTAAGAGATTGCCCTCTCCGGCCGCCACCGCGGTTAGCCGTTCCAACGCCGCTTGGGTTTCCGCATCGTCCCGTTCGGCCCTCAGTCGCGCCAGTTTTTCAAGCTGCCGGGCGCGCACGGCGGAGTTGTCGACCTTCAGGATCTCGACCGCAAGGTCCTCCTCGACCTTGTATTTGTTGACGCCGACCACGGTCTGGGCCCCGGTATCGATGCGAGCTTGTGTGCGGGCCGCCGCTTCCTCGATGCGTAGCTTCGGCACGCCCGCTTCGATTGCCCGGGCCATGCCGCCCAGCTCTTCCACCTCAGCAATGTGAGTGAGCGCCTTTTCGGCAAGATCGTGGGTCAGCCGCTCCACGAAATAGCTGCCGCCCCATGGGTCGATAAACTTGGTGGTGCCGGCCTCCTGGATCAGGAACAGCTGGGTGTTGCGCGCAATCCGTGCCGAGAAGTCGGTGGGCAAGGCAAGCGCCTCGTCGAGGGCGTTGGTATGGAGCGACTGGGTGCCGCCGTGAACGGCCGCCATGGCTTCGATGCACGTGCGGGTCACGTTGTTGAAAACATCCTGAGCGGTCAGAGACCAGCCCGATGTCTGGCAATGGGTCCTCAGCGAGAGCGACCGTTCATCCCTGGGGTTGAACTGCTTCATCAGCTTGGCCCAAAGCACGCGGGCAGCGCGCATCTTGGCCACTTCCATGAAGAAGTTCATGCCAATGGCCCAGAAGAAGGAGAGCCGCGGGGCGAAGCTGTCGACATCAAGGCCCGCATTGAGCCCGGCGCGCACATATTCGATGCCGTCGGCCAGGGTGTAGGCCAGTTCCAGATCCGCCGTCGCCCCTGCCTCCTGCATGTGATAGCCAGAGATCGAGATCGAGTTGAACTTCGGCATCTTCTGCGAGGTATAGGCGAAGATATCGGAGATGATCCGCATAGAGGGCTTGGGCGGATAGATATAGGTGTTGCGGACCATGAACTCCTTGAGAATGTCGTTCTGGATGGTCCCCGACAGCCTTTCCGGCGGCACTCCCTGCTCTTCGGCGGCAACGATATAGAGCGCCAGCACCGGCAGCACGGCGCCGTTCATGGTCATGGACACGCTCATCTCGTCGAGCGGTATGCCGTCGAAAAGGGTGCGCATATCGAGAATGGAGTCGATCGCCACCCCGGCCATGCCGACATCGCCGGCAACCCGTGGGTGGTCCGAGTCATATCCGCGGTGGGTGGCAAGATCGAAGGCGATGGACAGCCCTTTTTGACCGGCTGCCAGATTGCGCCTGTAAAAGGCATTCGATTCTTCAGCGGTCGAGAAGCCCGCATATTGGCGGACGGTCCAGGGCCGCGTCACGTACATGGTGGGGTAAGGGCCGCGCAGGAAGGGCGGTATGCCAGGCAAGCCCTTGATGAAGTCGAATCCGTGAATGTCCTCCGCGCCATAGGCTGGTTTGAGCGCCAATCCTTCCGCCGTCGTCCAGACGTGGTCCTCGAGCCCCGCCTGCCCTGCTGCTGCGTCGGCCGCCGCACGCCACAGCTCAGCCGAGGCGGCAAGCTCCGTCTTCAGCGGCACGGTGGTGAAATCCGGGATCTCTGTCATTGCCTCAACTCTTCTGGATTTCCGGCAAATCGAGTTCAGGGCTCAGGCGCTCTTACTCAGAATATCGTACACGTCACGGAGGCCCGCAAGAACGTCTGCCCCTTCGAAGAAGAAGCCGTGCAAACCGGGATCTTTCAAGGTCTGTTCTGCATCTCCCGGGCGCCCGGCCAAATAAACGGCGCACGCACCAGCATTTTTGAGCGCCTTCGCAGTCGGGGCGGCCATCGTCTCGTAAATCGCGTCGCTCGAGCAGATGATGGCGAGTTTCGCACCGCTCTCCTGAAATTCCCGTGCTACATCCTGCGGATTATCACAGCCGCGCCCAGGCAAAGCGGCAATTCCGCCCGCCTCGAACAGATTGCGGGCCCATGTGGTGCGCGTATTGAAGTCGGCCAATCGGCCGAGATTGGCCAGAAAAATCTGTGGCCGCTGGCCCGTGTCTGCCGCAATGGCATCGCCCTGGTCCCGCAGAGCTTCGAACTCGGCGGCAAGCGGCCGCGGCTGCAGCGGATCCACCTTGGTTTCGCCTTCAAACCGTGGGGCGCCGGGTTCAAAGGCCGGTTGCCCGCTCGTCTCCGCCACCTGCGCTGCGGCTTCATCGAGCTTGGGGAATGCAGACACGCCGGTGACCAGGCGCTTGCGCCGGGCATAGTCCCGGGTGCGCGCCACGGCAGCCGCATGGACCATGGTCTGCACGTGTCCACTAAGAAGGGCTACCGCCATGCCACCCCTGGCCTCGATTTCCTGAAAAAGCGCCCAGCCCTTTTCGGCCAGCTGATCGGTAAGGCGCTCAATAGCCCAGGCGCCGCCGGCCGGATCCGCCACGCGGCCTATCCCCGACTCTTCCTGCAGGATTAGCTGCACGTTGCGCGCGATCCGGCGGGCGAAATCGTCCGGCAGACCAAGTGCGGCGTTGTAGGGCGCGACCGTGATCAGCTCGGCGCCAGCAATCCCCGCCGCGAAGGCGGCTGCAGTGCCCCGCAGCATATTCACCCAGGGATCGCGGCGCGTGATCATGCGGGCCGCGGTCTCCACGGCCAGCCGCGGCGGCTTGGCAGCCAAGCCGCAAGCTTCGGTCACGTTGGCCCAAAGCCTGCGAAAAGCACGGAGCTTGGCTATGCTGGTGATCACATCGGCGTCACTGACCAGGGTAAAGCCGATCACCGCAACTGCCTGTTCAAGGCTAAGGCCCGCGGTTGTAAGGCCGCGCAGGTAAGCAACACCGGTTGCCAAGGCGATCGCCAATTCCTGTCCTTCAGTAGCGCCGGCGGCATGATAGGGGCGCGTGTCCGCGTTCATCACCTGCACATCCGCGTAACCGCGTACCGCCGCTGCAAGCCTAGCCGCCGGACCCAAGTGATCATTGACGGTGCCCGGCAGGCTTCCCCGTCGCGCCAGGCAGCCGAGCGGATCTATACCGAAGGCGCCGCGCCGCTCTGCCTTGTCGACAGCGCCAGCAGACCAGAGGTCGATGAGCCATTCCGCAAGCTCGAGAGCGCGTATTCCAGCGTTCAGCCGCACGGGAACCGCGCCGATGACCACGTCCTTCAAGACGATCGCGAGATCTTCGGCCCGCCAAACGCCAATACCGGGTGCGTGCGGATCCTCCGCGATCATGAGATCCACCGAATCGACACCATTGGCCAGTGCCTCCAACAAGGCCCTATTCGCTCGCTCCGGCGATGGATCCATAATGGGTTGAGCGACAGTCCATGGTCTTGGCAACGGCTGAATTGGAGAGGCGCCGCGGGTGAAGGGAGGCAGTCCTGGCCATTCCGGCCGTACCTTGGTCCACGGCCCCCCCAGGGGATCGACCGCAATGCCGTCGTCGGTTCGCCAGACCAGCCGTTTGTCGTAGTCGGCGCCTTTGAGCGTTGCCTCTACGCGCCTGAGCCAGTCATCCCGTGTCGGGGTAGGAAAATCGGGCTGATCGAAGGAACCGGACATCGGCGCTGCCTTGCTGTTCGCCACGGTCGATAGGATTTGACCGGTGGGTTATACAATGCTCCCAGAACACAGCAAGCCCCGATCACGCTGCCGGTGCGTCAGCTGTACGCCTTCGCCGCGCCCGCATGTCTGCCACGCGGAACCAAGCCCTCAGTCAATGCGTGATGACGATAGGAAGTTGCTTTGCCTGGGCGATCCAGTTTGCCACGCGCTTCTCCCCGGGGGCTTCGCGCACCAGGCGCTGCTGCGCGTTGACCGCACTGAGAGCGGCTGCCAGTCTGCCGGGGTTGCGGTTGCGCAGATCCTTGACAGTTTCAACTCCACCCGCCTGAAGCAATTCTGAATAATCCTGTCCGATGCCGCGGATGCGCATCAGGTCGGCCATGTTGGCCCAGCGCAGAATGAGCGCCTCGCATATGCCCGTCTCGGCCGCCAACTGGCGCCGCCCCCTGCGATCCTTCGCCCTGCTCAGCAGAAGTCTATGGCTTCTGATCCCAGCCTGGTTCAACCGTTCCAGGCGCGCCTGGTCGACGCCATCCATGCTCGCGATTGAGCGCCCCATGTCCCCGCCTTTGTTTTTTCCCCGTGTCGATTTAAGACCACATTGCGGGTGTTCGTAAATGGGTGTGATAGGATCATACAAAGGCAGACATTCCTGGGATCGATCGCGCAACGTCCTTGACCAGAGGCTCGCCACATTTGGCCTTAGCGTGCGCCAAGACCTGTCTGCCAAGCTCCTTGCTCTGCTCCGCGCTCAAGCCGGCTGCCTTCAGCTTCGATAGGGCGACCACCGGGCCGGCCACGGACGAGAACGCCCCAAACAGCCCGCCGCTTCGTTCGCCATATTGCGCTGCCATAGCATCAGCACCGGGCAGTTGATCGAACATCTGCTGCACCTTGTCGGCATCTCCGTGCTGCTTGACCAGGCCGAGCACAACGCCGATCGCGCGTTCCGCTACCGCCCGATCGATGCCCAACCGCATGGAAACCGCATCGATCAGCTCATCCATCTACGCTCTCCATATCTCGCTGTGTTGCCAAGCGATCTCACTTGTCTCATTCTCGGCACCCTCTCGCGGCCAGCGTTGCTCCTTGCACGGTTTTGTAGCACGTTCAGAGACGGCCGAGACAATGATTTGGCTAGCACAAGGGCAAGGCAAATGGCGAATGCTGACGCTGTTTTCATAGGACGGAGCGTAAAGCCCGAGGAGCTTCTGCTGCGCTTTGGCAACCGTCACGGGTTGATCACCGGTGCTACCGGTACCGGAAAGACCGTCACGCTCCAGATCATGGCAGAGGGCTTCTCCAAGGCCGGAGTTCCTGTCTTCGCTGCTGACGTCAAGGGCGACCTTTCGGGCATAGCCGCCGCGGGCGGGCCGAATGATGCCATTATCGCGCGCGCCAAGCAGGTCGGCATGGACGATTTCGGCTTCGAGGCCTTCCCCACCATCTTTTGGGATCTCTATGGCGAGCAGGGCCACCCGGTGCGCACCACCATCACTGAAATGGGACCGCTACTGCTGTCCCGGCTGATGAGCCTCACGGAGGCGCAGGAGGGCGCACTCAACATCGCGTTCCGCATTGCCGACCAAGAGGGCATGGCACTCCTGGACATGAAGGACCTGAGGGCGATGCTCTCCGATCTGGCCGGCCGCGCCAGCGAACTCCGAACCGATTTCGGCAATATCGCGCCGGCTACCATCGGGGCGATCCAGCGTCGGCTGCTGGTGCTCGATGAGCAGGGGGCAGACAACTTCTTCGGCGAGCCCGCGTTGTCGATCTCAGACCTCATGCGCACCACGCCCGATGGTCGGGGCTATATTAGCATTCTTGCCGCCGACAAGCTGATGCAGGCGCCGGCGCTCTATTCGACCTTCCTGCTATCACTCATGTCGGAGCTGTTCGAGCAGCTTCCGGAGGTCGGCGATCCCGACAAGCCCAGGCTCGTCTTCTTCTTCGACGAGGCGCATCTGCTCTTTGACGAGGCACCGCCCGCGCTGCTCCAGAAGGTCGAGCAGGTGGTGCGGCTGATCCGCTCCAAGGGCGTAGGCATCTATTTCATTACCCAGAATCCGCTCGATATTCCCGATACCGTGCTAGCCCAGCTCGGCAATCGCGTGCAGCACGCACTGCGCGCCTATACCCCCCGCGAGCAGAAGGCGGTCAAGGCTGCTGCTTCCACCTTCCGGCAGAATCCGCAGATCGATACCGAAACGGCGATCATGCAGCTCGGCACGGGCGAGGCGCTCACGTCGATGCTGGAGGACAAGGGCGTGCCCTCGATGGTGCAGAAGACCCTGATCCGGCCACCCTCCTCTCGGCTTGGGCCGATCACTCCTGACGAGCGCCGGGCTCTGATCACCAAAAGCCCCGTCTATGGCATCTATGAACAGGCCGTTGACCGGGAATCTGCCTACGAGATCTTGACCAAGCGCGCCCAGGAGAAGGCGGACGCCGCTGCAGCCGCGGCTGCAGAGGTGGCCGCGGCCAAGCAACAGAGGCAAGTCTCGTCAAGCGGGGCGAGCCGGACGCTCGAGACAATTACGGATCGGATCGTACGGAACGTGGCAAGCCAGGTCGGCACCCAGATCGGCAGGGCCTTGATGCGCGGCATTCTGGGAAGCCTAACCGGAGGTCGCAGATAGCCAACGGAAGCTGGCGCGTGGGCGGCGTCCGGTCAGGATCGCGCTACTCTGCGACGGTTATCGAAAAGCGTGCACCGCGGCCATCCTCGCCGGGGCCAACAGACAACCGGCCGCCGAGCTGCTGTGCCAGAACGCGGACGACCTTCATACCGAGGCCGCTCTTCCTGCGGGGATCAAACCCCTGGGCAAGGCCGGGCCCCTGGTCAACGACCGAGAGCATGAAGCCAGTGTCGGCGAGGCGCTGTAGCGACACGGTAATGCGACCTTCGCCGTATTTGGCGGCATTGGTCACGAACTCATTCACGATGAGGCCGATCGGCACGATCTGCTTTGCAGGGATCTCGATGTCCTCACCCTCGACAGTGAGATCAGACAAGCGAAGCATCTGCGAGAGACCCGCGCACAGGTTGCGGAGATAGGTCACGCACGGCACGTTCTGAACGGAGGCATCGAGATAGAAATGGCGGTGGACCTGGGCTACGGTGGACACTCGGCTTGAGGCGCTGCGCAAATGCTCCGCGGCTTCCTCGCTGCTGACCGACCGGCTCTGCAGCAGCAGCAGGCTGGAGACGAGCTGCAGACTGTTCATGATACGGTGATCGGTTTCCTGCTTCATCAGCTCGGCTCGCTCTAGAGCCCGTTCCTTTTCGGCCATCACCTCCGAAATCTGCGCCACCGCCCGGCTCTGGCTTTGACGGAGTTCGAGCTGATTTATCGCGAGCGCTGCAAGATCTTGGAGCAGACCGACCTCCGGCTCGTTGAGCTGTCGCGCCACCCGGTCGGCAACGGTAAGGGTGCCCACGCGGTAGCCATCGCTGGTGACAAGGGGAATGCCAGCATAGAAGCGCATGCCGACGGTTCCTGCCACCAGCGGATGCGCCATCGCGCGGGCATCGGCGCGCGCATCAACGATGATGTGGGGCTTGCTTGTGAGAATGGCCGTGGCGCACAGGCCCGGTCTGCGCTCGATCTGATCAAGCTCAAACCCATGCTGCGCCTTGAACCAGACCCGGTCGGCATCGACGAGGCTAATGAACCCAATGGGCGTCTTCGCCAGGCGGCTTGCCATTGAGACAATGCGGTTAAGCACCAGGTCGATTACCGCATCCGAAAAGTCATAGCGCCTGAGCGCCGCGAGCCGCTCGGCTTCATAGCCGGGCGAGAGCCCGGACGGCTCCAACACGCTTTCCGGATGTCGCCTGATCTCGCTCAGCATTTGCCTCATTCGCCAGGGACAGTGGCTCTCGCCGGACTGCCCGATCCATTCAGGGGCAAGCATACCCCGCGAGGGCCGGTGCGGGCAGCAGAATCTTGCGCAGATGAAGAGCAGGCAATTTTGGTTTTAAGAGGGCACCGCGCGGCGTCGAAGGCTGGGGGTCGTCCTGTTTGTCCACGCGGCTCCAGGTGCAATCAGCTAAGCGCGCTTGGCACTAGCCGAAGACGGATCGACATCTACGGGCGTTCGCGCAGATAAGCCTCTGCCAGCTGTACTGTGCCTTCGGCAAAGGTCGGCGCAAGTTCGCGGGCAATGTCGACCTCGGCATGCGAGCCGATCCAGGCCAGCAAGGCCGTGCGCCGAAGCATGAGAAAGGTGTCGATCTCGCGCGCCTCCTCCTCCGAAAGCAGCCGCACACGAACGATAGCCTTTCACCCAAGCCGCCTTCAGCGCCGGCACCTGTGGATGGTCTTCGATGAAGGAAACGCCCGCCGCAAAATCGTAGAGGAACCAGCCGAACCCGCAGTCGTCGAAGTCAATGAGGCGGGTCATACCATCATCGATAAGCAGATTGGCCAGCCGCATGTCGGCATGGATCAGGCCATAGCGGTCGGAGGACTTGCCGAACGTCGCCAGCCGGCTGATGAGCTCGCGCTTCAGCCGCTCCAGCAGCGTGCGGATCTCGGGCGTGACGTTCGGGGCCATCGCGCCAGTCGCCCCAGGTGGGACTGGGCCCGAAGACAGCCTTCTCGTCCCAGATCAGCCGCTCGAAACCCGACTGGCCGCCGCCCCCGCCGGGAATGCTCATGGGTTCGGGCGGCGATCTCGCCGAGTTGCTCAAAGGGGCCGACGAGATCCTGGTTCTGTTGCGGCTCTTCATCTTCGACAAAGGCGAACATCACCATGTGCCGCTCGTTCGGAAGCCCATCGATGTGCGCCGTCTGAATCGGACTGCCGTCCCTCCCGGTGAAATAGCTCGGCCGGCGCTCTCACGTAGGCGCCATCCGTCGCTGCAACCGGTCTTTCGAGATTGACAAGCCCCGAACACGCCTCCTACAAAATACAAAATAATGGATTTTGGATCCAAACAAAAAAGGGGAAAGCGATGAAACAGACATTTTTAGTTGCCGTGCTTTTTGCGCTAGCACTGGTGGGTCCTTCCGCAGCCCAAAACACTGAGCCTCGCGTCGCTCCGCCGAGCGAATTGGTCGAGAAGGGAACGCTGACCTACGGGACGGCGGCAAGCTTTCCGCCCTTTGAGTACAAGGACCCGGGCACCGGCAACGTCACTGGTTTCGACATCGAGATGATCGAGACGCTGGCCGGCTACATGGGGCTTAAGACTGACATCCTCGACATCGATTTCGACGGCCTCGTGCCAGCCTTGCGCGGCGGCCGCATCGACGTCATCAACTCCGCCATGTACATCAAGCCGGAGCGCGAGGAGCAGATCGACTTCGTCCGCTACATGGTGATCGGCGAGGCGATCGTCGTTCCGCAGGGCAATCCCAAGAACATTTCCACCCTCCCGGATGATCTGTCCGGTCTGAACGTTGCCGTTACCCGCGGGGCGATCGGCGAGCGCTACATGGTCGACTTCAACAAGCAGCTCGAGGCCAAGGGGATGAAGCCGATGAGCATCATGACATTCCCGACCAACCAGGACGCCCTGCTTGCTGTTCACAGTGGCCGCGCCGATGCCTTCGACACGTCGATTCCGGGCGCCGCCTATCTCAACAAGGAGCGCCCCGGCGAGTTTCAGGTTGCCGCGACCTTCGATCTCGGCACACAGATCGGGATCGGCACCCGCAAGGGCGATGAAGACATGCAGCGTGCCCTCAACGAGGCGATGAAAATCTTCGTCGAGGAAGGCGAATACGAGCGCTTGCTGCAGAAATACAACCTTCCGGCCGAGGTGAACTACTTCGCGAAAAAGTAAGTCGAGGTCGCTCTGCAGGGCGGCCACGTCGCCCTGCAGCTTTCGTCCGAGGTAGCGAGGAGGACACTCGTGCCAGCCTTCCTGGAATACTTCTTCTCAATCAATTTCGTCATTGGCGCGGGCATCACACTGGCGTTGACGCTGCTCTCGATGATCCTGGGTATTATCGGCGGACTCGTCCTTGCCCTTATCAAGACCTCGGGCATTCGCATTCTGCAGGCGCCGACGGACCTCTATATCTGGCTGTTTCGTGGCACGCCCGTCCTACTGCAGCTGATTTTCATCTTCAACGCGTTGCCACAGATGGGATTGCGCTTCTCCGCCTTCACCTCGGCGGTGATTGCCCTGACGCTCAACGAAGCCGCCTACATGGCCGAGATCATTCGGGCCGGCATCGGCTCGGTCGATAAGGGGCAGCGCAGCGCCGCCCGCGTTCTCGGATTGCGCGACGCACAGATCATGCGGCACATCATTCTGCCGCAGGCGATGCGGCTCATTATCCCGCCGACTGGCAACCAGTTCATCGGGATGCTGAAGACATCAGCGCTGGCTTCGGTCATCGCCGTGCAGGATCTTCTCCTACGCGCACAGCGCATCGCAAGCGCGAATTTCGACTACGTCAACACGCTTCTCGCCGCCGGAATTTGGTACCTGATCCTGACAACCCTGTTCACATTCGGTCAGCGCTGGCTCGAAAGATACATGGATGTTTCCCGCCGCAAGCGTCCGAATACACCCGGGTCCAATGGTCTGGAAACGCCTGCCTCCCTGACGACGGGTGACGCGCGACGACCAAGCACGTGACCGAAATGCCCATCCTCGAAGTCGAAAACGTACACAAGTCCTATGGCCCGGTCAGAGTCCTGAACGACATCAGCTTCGAGCAGGCGAACGGCGAAGCCGTCGTGATCGTCGGCTCCTCGGGTTCGGGCAAGTCGACGCTGCTGCGCTGTATTGCCGGCCTGGAGGACGTGGATGGTGGCAGCATTAGCTT
This sequence comes from Rhodoligotrophos defluvii, assembly GCF_005281615.1. NCBI lineage: Bacteria > Pseudomonadati > Pseudomonadota > Alphaproteobacteria > Hyphomicrobiales > Rhodoligotrophaceae > Rhodoligotrophos > Rhodoligotrophos defluvii. The sequence continues at coordinate 781,980 of NZ_SZZM01000002.1, forward strand.
CGACGGCAAGCGAGTTGCGGCCGACAAGGCGTCACGCAACGCGCTTCAGGGCGAGATCGGGATGCTCTTCCAGTCCTTCAATCTGTTCCCGCATCTCACTGTCCTGGACAACATCACGCTGGCGCCGCGTCTGGTTCGCGACACGCCCCGTAGCCAAGCCGAGAATCGTGCGCGTGAGCTGCTGGAGAAGGTGGGGCTCAGTCAGAAGGTCCACAGCTATCCCGGCGAACTGTCCGGCGGCCAGGCGCAGCGCGTGGCTATTGCGCGAGCGCTCGCAATGGATCCGAAGCTCATGCTCTTCGACGAGCCGACCTCGGCCCTCGATCCCGAACTCACGAAGGAAGTGCTCGATGTGATGCTGAACCTCGTCCAGGACGGCATGACCGTCACGATCGTCACCCACGAGATGAACTTCGCGCGCAAGGCCGCGGATCGGCTGGTCTTCATGGAGCATGGAAGGATCGTCGAACAGGGCCCGACGGAGGATCTCTTCACCAACCCGAGGCACGAACGGACCGCCCAATTTCTAAAGCAGATATCGGACTGATGGCCAAGACTTCCGACCCATTCATCAGAACAGATCTGTCTTCCGAAACAGAAGGTTACCGCACGAAGGCGGATTGGGCCTATCTCCAGCTGAGACGCTGGATCCAGTCGAACACGCTGCAGCCCGAAGAGCGTCTCGACCAGGAGGAACTCGCGGCGCGGCTGGGGATCAGCCGTGTGCCGCTGCGGCAGGCCTTGGTGAGACTGCAGGCAGACGGCTTGGTGGTCGGCCGCCCGCATGCCGGCGCCACGGTTGCACCGTTGTCGCTTGAAGATGCCGAGGACGTTTATGCCGCCCGGGCCGTCATGGAGCCAATGCTGACTGAGATGGCCGTCGCACGCCTCGCCGATGACACCATTCGCGAGCTCGAAATCCTGGTGGAGCGGCAGCAGCAGGCGCTGTCGAAAGGCGCCTTCCCGCAACTCCTGGAGCTCGATCGGCAATTCCATAATCGCCTGTACGCTCAATCCGGCTACAGGACGTCGTACCAGATCGTTCAGCGGCTGCGCGATCAAAGCGACCGGTATGTCGCCATCTATCAGGGCGATATGGAACGGTCGAAAACCACGCTCGCCGAGCATCGCGAAATCGTCCGGCTGTGTGCTGCCCGAGACGCAGCCGGCGCCAGCAGGTTGATGCGCGAGCACGTGCAGCGCGGCATCGACTATTTGCAGCGGAGCCTGACGGTGCGACCTCGGCCTGAATCCGAGGAAGCCACCCATCTTGAGACGATGGCAACCAGGAGAACCAAGTGACGACTTCAGACGTCTTCGGCAAAATCCCAGGGAGGATCGAAAAACTCTCGATGCCTGGATGGCAGCCCAAGCTCGGCCAATCCCTTCGCGCTGCCGAGCGCGAGCTTGAGCGCGCCAAGTACGATGGCAAGCTTCTCGACCTTACCTGTGCCGATACACATCGGTTCCCGCCGCCGCCCTGGGCGCTTGAGATGTTCCAACGCGCAGCCAGCGGCGAGGGGATGACCTACACACCCTATGCCGGCGACGTGTCCGTCCGCCAGGCGGTGGCCGACAATCTCGGAAAGACACTCGGGCTCACGGCAAAGGTAGAGAATGTCATTCTCACGCCCGGGACACAGGCGGGTCTCTATACCGCCTTGTCGTCCATCGTCGAGCAGGGCGACCATGTGATCCTTGCCGACCCGGAATATCTCTCGACCGAGCGGATGCTCCATTACCTCGGCGCGACCGTGACGCATGTCCCTCTCATTCGAGACAGCACCGGGCTGGCGATGCTCGATGTCGAGACCCTCGAGGCGGCCATGAGAAGGCGCCCGGCCCTCCTCGTGTTCTCGAACCCGAACAATCCAACCGGCGCGGTACACAGCAAGCACTCGATCGAGACCATCGCCAGGCTTGCGAAAACCTACAACGTGCCCGTGCTGGTCGACCAACTCTACTGCCGGCTCGTCTATGGTGACACGAAGTTCCATCACCTGGCGGCGATCGAGGGCATGGCAGAGCGCACCGTCACCCTGCTCGGCCCCTCCAAGACGGAATCGCTGAGCGGCTATCGGCTCGGCGTGGCACTGGCGCCCAGCGGTCTTATCGAGCGAATGGAAGATGTGCTCAGCGTCTCCGCGCTGCGGGCGCCTGCCTATGCTCAGCACGTTCTCAAGCGCTGGCTTGCCGACGATCAGGACTATGTGGCCAAGCGGATCGGCGAATATGAGAACCTCCGCAACATGGCGATCGAGCGCTTCGCCAAGACCAATCTCCTTGAGGTGATCCCGGCGCGCGGCACCGCCTATCTCTTTGTGCACAGCACCGCCGGCCTTCCCGACCAGAAGCTTGCGCTCGCACTCAAGACCCAGGCCGGCCTCGTGGTGAATCCCGGCTATCAGTTCGGTCCGCGCGGGGAAGGACATTTCCGGATCTGTTTCGCGCAGGACGAGAAGGCGTGGGAAGGCGCGCTGGAACGCATCGTTGAAACCGTAACGCGGCTTGCCCGGATCAACGTGACGGCATGAGCAATATCTCGGCAGTGCGGCTCTACCGGGCGGACCTTCCGTTGCGGGTGGGTCTGAAGCATGCATCCGCGTCCGAGGCGGCGCTTGAGGAGGTCTTTCTTCGGGTGGAGACGTCCACCGGCGAGTTTGGCATGGCAGAAGTCCGTGGCAATGGTGCCTATGCCACTGGGGCGGGCACAGCAACCGTTCTGCGCGAGACGGAAGAAGCGGTTGTCGGCGCGCTGCTGGGATGTCGACTTGCCGACGCTCCGCAGCGCATTGCAGCGCTTTCATGCAAGCCGCTCGTCAAGGCGCTCGCCGATAGCGCCGTGCATGACGCGCTTGCCCGGGAAGCCGGTCAGCCGCTCTGCCAGTTCCTCGGCGCCTCCCCGCCGGACGCCATCGCGACGCATGCCCAGATCGGCTTCTGCGCACTCGACGACGCGGTGTCGCGCGCGCAGGCGGCGGTGGAACAAGGCTTTCGACGCCTGAAGGTGCGTGTCGGACGGCCCAGCGCCGAGGCTGATATCGACATCCTTCGAGCCCTGCGCGAAACGGTCGGCAAGGAGGTCGCCCTGGCGATCGATGCGAATGGGGGCTGGGACGCCGAGAAGGCGATTTTCGTCTTGCGCGCGATTGGTGCCAGCGACATCGCCTGGGCCGAACAGCCGACCCCGTCCGGGGATGATGAAGCGCTGAGAAGGGTGCTAGAATCGACGGACATTCCGATCATCGGCGATGAATCGATCAGAACGGCCGCGGATATCGAGCGGCTGTCGCGCCTCGAAGCGATCGACGGGGTGCATCTGAAGCTGGAGAAAGCGGGCACAATCGCCAACTTGATGCATCTCACGCACCGGGCACGGGAGGCCGGGCTCAAGGTTTGCATCGGCCAGATGGATCAGGGGCGCCTCGGCAGCAGCATCACCGCACATCTTGCAGCATCTATCGATGCCCAAGCCTACGAGCTTTGGGGCTTTCAACACGTGATCGCCGATGTCGCGACCGGCCTCGACATCCGGAATGGATCGATGATGGTGCCGAGCGGTCCGGGCACGGGCGTAACGGTGGACATGGACCGTCTGACCTTGGTGAGAGAATTTGCATGAGTGACGTGGCTGAGCTGTTACAGAGACTGGTAAGAATCGACACCAGGAATCCGCCCGGCAACGAGATCGAGGCGGCCCGCATGCTCGGCGGCTGGCTGGGCGATCGCGGTATCGCGTGGTCGATCGACGAATTTGCGCCCGGCCGGGCCAACCTCTTTGCCGAGGTGCGCGCCACGAAGCCCGGGCGGTCGATCATGTTCAACACCCACACGGATGTCGTGCCGACCGGCAATGATTGGACTCACGATCCCTTTTCCGCCACCCTGATTGATGGCGTCATCTGGGGCCGCGGCGCCGCAGATTCCAAGGGCAGCCTCGCCGCGATGGCCATCGCGCTCGCGCGTTTTGCTGCTCGCCGTGATACGTTCTCAGGGGCCGTTCAGCTCACGGCGGTTGCCGACGAGGAGGCGCACAGCCGTGGCGCCAAGCGCTTCCTCGAACAAGTCCAGCAGCGGCCGGATGCCGTCATTGTCGGCGAGCCCACCGATCTGCGCCTGATGGCGGCACACAAGGGCAGCCTTCGGCCAGTGATCGAGATCATCGGCCGCGCGTCTCACGCGGCCCTGCCGCAACATGGCGTCAATGCCATCGAGGGCGCGAGTAAGCTGCTGTCCAGCCTGGATGGCTTGCGGGAGAAGGTTCAGGCAAAGGCCCACCCTCTCGTCGGCAGCCCGACGATCGTGCCGGTACTCATTCAGGGGGGCGAGGCGCCCAATATGGTGCCCAATCGCTGCCGCGTCACCTTTGACCGGCGTCTCGTGCCCGGCGAGACGGAAGACGCCGTCATCGCGCAGTTCAAGACCTGGCTCGAGGCCTTCGAGTCCAGCACGGAGGGTTACACCGCGCGTATCGTCGACCTTGCACCGAGTACCGGCGGACCATCCGAAACGCTGCCTGACCATCCCTTTGTGATCGCCTGTCAGGCTGGCCTCGCCGAGATCGGCCTCCCGACAGCGCTTTCCGGGCTCGTGGTGAACTGTGACATGAGTTCGTTCCGTGCTGCTGGCATTCCGGCGGTCGTATGCGGGCCCGGAAGCCCCGACGTCATGCATGCACGTGACGAGCACATCACGGTTGCAGCGCTGGAGCGCGGCGTCGATGCCTATGAGTCGATGGCGCGGCAATGGCTCGCGGGCGTTGGAGGCGTCGCATGAAGACGTTGGCCGTCGCACAGGCTCCAAGCTTCCCCGGACAAATCGACAGGAATGTCGAACAGGCGATTGCGCTGATCTCGACGGCGGCCGAAGCGGGCGCCGACATCGTCGTTCTTCCCGAGCTTTTCCTGTGTGGCTACGACCCGGCTGCCATCAAGGCCAACCCCGCAGCCCATGTGCTCAAGCCTGATGACGACCCTTGCAAGCGGCTCACGCGCGCATCGGCCGAGCGCCGGGTCGCGGTGATCGTCGGTGGTGCGATAGAGGTTGACGGTGGCGTTGCGAACGCAGCGCTCGTCATCGCTCCTGACGGGGACATCATCCATGTCTATCGCAAGGCCCATCTCTGGGGCACGGAGGCGGAGGCCTTCGTTGCCGGAGGAGGTCCCGTCCTGGTCAACCTGGCCGGCACGCGCATCGGCCTGTCGATCTGTTTCGATGCCGGCTTTCCCGAGCACATGCGTGCTCTCGCGCTTGCCGGCGCCGATGTCATCGCATGCCCCGCCGCCTTTGCGGTCGGCGAGGAGCGTCACCGCTACAACCTCTACTATCCGGTCCGCGCGCTCGAGAATACGCTCTATCTCGGTGTCTCGAACGCCGTCGGGCTGCAGGGCGGGTTGGAGATGTTCGGCGAGAGTGCGCTGTTCAGCCCTCGTGGACATGAAATCGCTCGCATCCAGGACAGCGTGGGTGTGGCCGTAACGGCCATAGACAGCGCTGAGATTGCCAGGGCGCGCGCAGACCTTCCCTATCTCGCCAATCTGGCGAACAGCCCGAACCCCCTTCCCGCCCGGATCAATATTCCCGTCATCGAGTGGAGCTGATTATGGCACCTGTGTTTCCCCGAGAAGAATACGCCTGGCGGCAATCCCGGTTTCGCGAGGCGCTCGACAAGGCCGGCATCGACATGTGTCTGGTCACCGGGCCTGAAAGCGTCTGCTACCTCACGGGCCATGCCACCCCCGGCTATTACACCTACCAGGCGCTCGTCTTTCCGCGGAGGGCGGAACCGATCCTGATCATGCGGGAGTCCGAGGTCATCAATGCCGAGGAACTGACCTATTTGGATCGTGACCGGATCGAGGGCTATCCCGACAATATCGATCCGATCGAAGTCACGGCGAAGATCATGAAATCGGCCGGACCGCTCAACAAGGTCGGGTTTGATACCCGCTCATGGTTCCTCACACCGTTCCAGTATGAACGATTGCTCACAGCGCTCAATCCGGGCGAGACTGCGACGGTGGACAGTCTCCTCTCTGCTCTCCGCATCATCAAGAGCCCTCGCGAGATCGACGCGATCCGCGATGCGGCACGCATTGTCAATCTGGCTGCGAAGGCGGCGATCGCACAGATCCGTCCCGGCATACGCGAGCGTGACGTGGCGGCGACGATCTTCGATACGATGGTGCGCGAGGGTTCCGAGTTTCTGGGCATGGAGCCGTTCGTCGCCTCCGGTCCACGCAGCGGCAACATACACGCGACCTGGACCGATCGAGAGATCCGGGAGGGCGAGCCCGTGCTGTTCGAGCATGCCGCGGCGGTGAAGCGCTACCACGCGGTTCTGATGCACACGGTTGCCGTCGGCCGTTTACCGGACGACCTTCAGAAGGTCGCCGACACCTGTGCCAAGGCTCGTGACGCGACGATTGCCACCATGCGGCCCGGGGTGACGGCGGAGGACTGCCACAAGGCCTGCGTGAAAGCGATCGAAGACAATGGGCTGCTGGAATATTACCGCAAGCGCACGGGCTATTCGGTCGGCATCGCCTTTGCGCCCGACTGGGGCGAGGGCGGCATTCTCAGCCTTGGCTACGGTCAGACGACGAAACTGCAGCCTGGGATGGTCTTGCACGCGGTTCCTGCAATCCGCATCCCCGGCCGTGGCGGGGTCGGGCTGAGCGCGACGGTGCTGATCACCGAAAGCGGCGCGGAAATCCTGACGACTGCCGAGGGCGGGTAACGAACGCCAGTAAGTCAAGCGTTAGGATGGTCGGAGTGGCGTGATTCGAACACGCGACCCCCTCGTCCCGAACGAGGTGCGCTACCAGGCTGCGCTACACTCCGACTGCGGGCTATATAGCGCCGCGTCCAGGCGTCCGCAACCCGTCTGTCACGTCCTGCTGAAATCGGTGTTCGGGCGATTGCGCTGATCGATCAGAATGATTATGGTCCGGCCCGTCTTGGGGCGTGGCCAAGCGGTAAGGCAACGGGTTTTGGTCCCGTGATCCCAGGTTCGAATCCTGGCGCCCCAGCCAAGTTCTACCCGCGGACGTTGCTAAGCCGGCCGCCAGAGGGAGGTCAGCGGCCCGTCCGCGCCCAGCACGGGATCGGTGCTGGGCAGCGGCACCTGGGCGATGCGGGTCAGGATTTCCGGCCTGGCGGCATCGCAGCATATGTCCCAGTCCTGGCCGGGCGGATACGCGCCCACAACAAGGAAGTCCTCGCTTGCTTCAAGCCGGCAATGTCCAGTGCCCGCCGGAAGCACAGCGGCGTCGCCAGCATTGACCCTTACCTCACGCCCACCCGGGCCGCCGAGTACCAGTCGTGCCGTCCCGCGGGCGAAACCCAGCGCCTCATGGGCGGTGGAGTGATAGTGGTGAAAAGAATAGATGCCGCTCCGCCACTGCGGCGACCACCCGGTCCGGCGGAACAGGTCCTCTAAAGTTGCAGCCGGATCGGTGACATCAAGGCTCTTCACAGCACCGCGGTAGATCAGTACCGGCAGGCGCGGATTGTTCGGCATCCAGCCATTGGGCCCAAGCTGAAGGGTCTCTGGCCGTATTCCGATCGAATTATGATGGGTTTCAGACGGGCTCGCAGTCGTCGAGTTCATGTCTCAGCCACGCGATCATCAGCAATGTCATGCCTGAGGATTCAATCGCGTGGCGCACAGCATCGTTCCCATCGCAAACCCCTCGTAGCGCTCGCGACGAAACACGGCTGGCCCGCCTGGAGGCAAGCCAGCCATTTTGCGAACGGCTAAACGCTGCTTAAACGCTCAGGACGAGCCCTTGAGCTGCGCGTTGCAATGGCTGTAATAGCCACCGCCCTTCTGAATCCACTTGAGCCCGTTAAGCGCGTTGGCGTCCTTGGCCGCGTAGTAGCTGTCGAGGCATGTGTGCATGCGGGCCTTGCCGGGCGATTCCGATGCGTATTTCGGCGAGATGCTCGTGGGGAAGCCGATACCCTGCGGCGCAGGCGCAGCAGGCGCCGGTGGCTCCTGGCTGTATTGCGCCTCGGTTGGCGCGGGAACGGTCTCATCCTCGGCCGCGCTGGCGCTGCACTGCTGCTTGCGGAAGTCATTCCACTTCAGCCCGCCGAGCGTACCTGCGCTCTTGGCGGCCTGGTATTTCGCACTGCATTCCTTCATCGTGAGCGCATGGGCTGGCGCGGACGCCAGCGAAGCTGCCAAAGCAATACCCGCCAAAGCAGTGAGACGTGTCAGCATTTCGGTTCTCCCGTTGAAGCATCAGCCCTGAACCGGCTGTACCTGAACGGTAAGAAAACTTTGTCATGCTGAGCTTGCAATCGGAAGTATTCGTCACAGTAAATTGCCTATTCCGGCACTCTCGACAATTAACATTAAATTCTATGACGCGACATCACGATGCTTAACCGATTGCTTTTGGCAAGCTTCTACGACCGACCGACTCCTCGGCGCCGTAGATATTCCGAGAGCAGGATCAAGGCAGTCATGAACACGAGAATGCCCGTCGCGACAGCGGCGAGCGCCGGGCTGACGCGCAGCAGGGCATCGTCCCACATCTGCTTCGGGAGTGTGGTGACCTGGCCGCTGGTGACGAACAGCGCTATGGTCAGCTCGTCGAAGGAGACGATGAAGGCGAACATGAAGGCGGCGATCAGGCCGGCGCGGATGAGCGGCAGGGTGACGTGATAGAAGGCGCGCGCCTTGCTGGCGCCCAGAGTATAGGCGGCTTGGTCGAGACGCTGGTCGTAGTTCTTGAGCACCGCGATGACGGTGACCACCACATACGGCATGGCCAGCACGGTGTGGCCGATGATCAGGCCCAGCGTCGTGCCCACCAAGCCAATCCGGGCAAAGACATAGAACAGGGCAACCGCGATAATGATGTGCGGCATGATAATGGGCGAGATCAGGAAGGCCAGCAACGCGGTGCCCCCGAGGCGAGCCTGACGTGCCAGATAGAAGGCGGCCGGCACCCCGATCAGCAGGCTTAAGGCCGCCGCGCTGGTCGCCACGACCAGCGACCGCCAGGCGGCGCCGATCCACAGCGGGTTCTCGAGAACGCTTTCGTACCATTCGAGGGAGAAGCCGACGGGCGGCCAGCTCAGGAAGCTCGCTTCAGTGAACGAGACCGGCACCACGAACAGTGCCGGCAACGCCAGGAACAGGATCACCGCCATGGCGACGGTCCAAAGCAGCGCTCGCCCCGTGCGCCGCGGGCGCCGGTCTGCGCGGGGCGGAGTCACGTAATCGATCGCGCGCGACACCGCATCGGTGACGGCTGCAAGGGCTACGATCACGCCGTGACCCAGGATGCCGCCTACTCGACCCAGCAAACCGGGCCGCGCGACGCTGGCTGTGCGCGCGCTCCCGCCAGAGAGGGTCGAAAGGCCAACCAGCCGGTCATAGAGATAGAAGATGACCAGGGCCACGACGAGCAGCAGCACCGCGATTGCCCCAGCAAAACCCCAGTTCAGCATTTCCTTGATCTGGAAGATGACGAGCTGAACGATCACGGTCTGCCGTTCGCTGCCGAGCAGTGCGGGCGTAATGAAGAAACCAAGCGCGGTGATGAACACCAGGAGCGCGCCGGCAGCAACCCCGGGCAGCGACAGCGGGAAATAGATACGCCAGAACGCAGCGCCCGGCCGCGCGCCGAGAGTGCCGGCCGCGCGGGTCAGGTTGCGGTCGATATTCTCCATGACTGACAGCATGGTCAGTACACAGAGCGGCATCAGCGCGTGCACCATGCCGATCATCACGCCGGTGAAATTGTAGATGAAGCTCGGCGGATCGGTGATGCCAAGCAGGCTCAAGAGCTGGTTGAGGGCCCCGTTGCGGCCGAGCAGCACGATCCAGGCGAAGGTGCGCACGAGAAAGCTCGTCCAGAACGGCATGAGTACGAAGATGACGAGCAGATTGCGCTGGTTGGGCTTGAGGGTGGCGAGCAGGTAAGCGACGGGATAACCCGCGACGACCGCGATCAGGGTGGTCCAAGCGGCAAGCTCGAAGGTGATGATGAGCACCCGGACGACGACGGTGGAGTCGAACAGGCGGACGTAATGCTCAGGCGTAAGTGCGCCGGTGCGGTCGACGATGCTGGTGGCGAGCAAGAGCAGCACGGGATAGACGAAGGCTGCACCGAGAAACAGCATGGCCGGCAGTAGCGGCCAAACCTTCAGCCAGCGGCGGGGCCTCGGGCTATGGGCCGTCTGAGGCAAGGCCATCTCAGCCATCGCGCAGCACCACGCAGGCCTCGCGTTCCCAGCTCAACGTGACCTCGGCGCCCTGCACCGGTGCGGTCCCGTGACGCTCGGTGAGAACGTGGGCGACCACCGCCTCGTCTGTTGGACCGCGAAAAAACCACTTGCTGGTGCTGCCGCTGAGGATCACCTCCCGGAACTGCGCGCGTAGGCTGTTTGTCGCAATATCGCCGTCCGCCATCCGCAGCGCTTCGGGCCGGATCATTAGCCTGATCCTGTCGCCGGGGGCGAGCCCTCCATCCGAGATGATGCCTTCTGCCCTCCCGCCGCCGGCCAGCTCCACTTCGCCATAAGCGCCGTTGCGGCTGAGCAGCTGGCCGGGCAGCAGGTTCGATTCCCCCAGGAAATCCGCCGTGAACAGACTGCGCGGCCGGAAGTAGAGCTCGTCGGGTGTGCCGATCTGCTCGATGCGGCCGTCGCGCATGAGGCAGATGCGGTCGGACATGACCAGCGCCTCCTCCTGGTCATGGGTCACATAGAGAACGGACAGCCGGAGGTCGCGGTGCAACCGCTTTATCTCCAGCTGCAGCTGCTCGCGCAGCTTCTTGTCGAGCGCGCCGAGCGGCTCATCCATCAGCACGATCGAAGGCTCGTAGACGAGGGCACGCGCCAGGGCTACCCGCTGCTGCTGGCCACCCGAGAGCTCGCGGGGGTAGCGGCTGCCCAGCTCGGGCAGGCGGATCACCTCCAGCACCCGGTTGACCGCTTTGTCGATCTCGGCCCCGGGGCGGCGGCGCATCCGCAGGGGAAACGCGATGTTCTCAAATACGGTGAGATGCGGGAACAGGGCATAGTTCTGGAAGACCATGCCGATATCGCGCATATGCGGGGGCAGATATGTCGCCGGCTGCCCATCGATACGGATCTCGCCTTCATCCGGCTCGACCAGGCCGGCGATGGTCAGCAGCAGCGTCGTCTTGCCGGAGCCGGACGGACCGAGCAGGGTCAGAAACTCGCCCTCGCGCAGGTCGATGCTCGGCCCGGCAAGGGCGACAAAGTTGCCGAAGCGCTTGCGCAGATCCCTGGCGGCAAGCTTCACCGCATGCGGCTGCTCACCTGTGGCTGTTGGGCTCATGGCAGCTCTCCGCAAGGCAGCCGACGTGGCCGGGCCGGCCGTGGGTCATCACCGGCCCGCAATTGCGGATCAAGACAACAGCCATTCGTTGAACTTCTGCTCAGCCTCGCCCTTGTGCTGGCCCCACCAGTCCTGGTTGGCCAGGATCAGCTTTTGTATATGCTCGGGCGCCGTCGGCAGATATTTCGCACGCTCCGGTGGGATGTAATCGTAAGCCTTGGGATTCGTGGGCCCATAGGCCAGGGTCTTGGTGTATTCCGCCTGGCGCTTGGGATCGGCGCAGAAGGCAATGAACGGCATGCCCAGTGCAGCTTTGGGATTGCCTTTCGGGATCGCCCAGCCCTCGATGGAGTAGAGCCCCTGGTTCCAGCCTATGCCGACGGGCTTGCCGGCATCGATCACCGTCTGCGCACGGCCGTTCCAGGTGGCGATCAGGTCAACCTCGCCGGATTCGAGCATCTGGCTGGTCTGGGCGCCCCCTGTCCACCACACGGCGATGTCGGGACGGATCTTGTCCAGCATCCGGAAAGCACGGTCATAATCGATGGGATAGAGCTCCTTCGGATCGACCCCGTCGGCCAGAAGCGCGATCTCCAGGGTGTCGATCGGGCTGCGCCGCAGCGACCGGCGGCCGGGGAACCCCTTCACGTCCCAGAAGTCAGCCCAGGACTGCGGCACCTTGTTGCCGAAAGTCGCGCTGTTGTAGCTAAGCACGGTGGCGTAGACATCGACGCCCATCCAGTCGTCGCGCCGGGCTTCCGGCATGATGTCCTTCATGTTCTGGTCGGACCAGTCGAGCTTCTCCAGCATGCCGAGGCTGCTCAGCATCACCTGGTCGCCAAGCGTGATGGTGACCACGTCCCAGCTGTAGTTCTTGGTTTCGACAATGGCGCGGACTTGGCTGGTCGGCTGGTGCTCGCGGGCGATGTTGACGATCTCGACGCCTGTCTGTTCCTGGTATGGGCGGTAGAACGCCGCGCCATAGCCCTCCTTGAACGGCCCCCCAGGGTCAGCCACCACTAGGCTTTCGGCGGCTCTTGCCGAACCCCAGCTCATGCCAATTGCGCTCAGCGCAGTCATCCCAGCCGCTCCGGCAAGGAGGTCGCGGCGCGTGGTCGAGAACAGAGACTTTGTCATATGTCCCACCCCTTTCCTGATAACGAATGCTCCCATTCACACCTTCACCCGGGGCTTCTCTGCTTCGCGGCCGGACAGGATCCGGTGCGCGGCGGCCCCGATGTCAAAAAGGCTGTCGACCACCCAAGCGCCGGCGGCGCGCAAGGCAGCCTGCTTGCCAGGCACGTTCTCATCCGGCGCCCCCATGAGCGCGCCGGCATGTCCCATCCGCTTGCCCGGCGGCGCATGGCGGCCGGCGATATAGGCGATCACCGGCTTGCCCGCGGTCTTGATGAACTCTGCCGCATCGAGCTCGGAGCGGCCACCGATTTCGCCGATCAGGATGATCGCATCCGTCTCGTCATCACGTTCGAACAATTCCAGCACGTCGCGATGGCTCGTGCCGATGACCGGATCGCCGCCGAGGCAGACGACGGTGCTCTGCCCAAGGCCGCGGCGATTGAGGTCAGCGATCACCTCATAGGTGAGCGTGCCGCTCTTCGAGACGACGCCGATACGGCCGCGGCGCAGCAGCGCCGCGTTCAGATCCGAGAGGTTGGCCTCGCCCGGGCTGATGCAGCCGGCGGCGTTGGGGCCGATCAGCCGGGCGCCCCGGGCCCTGGCATAAGCGGCCATGCGCAGCGCATCCAGCATCGGCACACCCTCGGCATAGGCGACGATGGTCCCGATGCCGGCATCGACGGCCTCGAGCGCCGCATCCAGCATGCGCGGGGCCGGCACGGAGATGAAGGATGCGGTGGCTCCCGCCTTGGCCACGGCCTCGTAGCAGGAGGCATAGACCGGAAGCCCCGCCACCTCGCCGCCGGGATTGCGCGGGGATACGCCGGCAACGAGCGGGCTTCCCTCATCGAGGAAGCGGCTGGCCAGGTTCCGGCCCACGCCGCCGGTGATGCCTTGGATGATGATACGTGAGTTTCGCCCGACCAGGATCGCCATCGCTCAAGTCCTTCGGCCGGGGACCAGGGCGGCGATGGCCGGCTCCAGGTCTTCATGGATCTCGAAGCCAAGCGGCTGCAGGCGTGCCCGGCCAACGTCCGCGCGGCGGCCCTTGAGGCGCACCACGATCCGGCCCGGCAGCGGCGCCGACGCGTGAGCTCCGGCCAGACCTTCGGCAAACACATCGCAGAAGGCGGTCTGCATGAAGGCGTTCAGGAACGTCACCCGGGGGTTGAGCGGCGCGACTGCGGACAAGACCTGCTGCAGGCCATCCGCGCCGGACAGGACCGTGCCGCCGAGATCGATCACGGCGCGTACCTTGAGCCCCGCATCTGCCAGCAGGTCGAGTGTGGCCATCATCAGCCCCGCTCCGCTGACCACGGCAACCGTGTCGCCCTCAGGGTCGACCTCCACCCCTACCGCGCCGGCCGTGGCGGCGGCGCGCTCGAAGGTACTGCGGTCGGTGCGGTCCGTGCTGTCGGGCCACTCCGGATGCCGGAAACGGGCATTGTCATCGAGGATGACCTTGGCATCCGCCGCAACCAGGCCGCCGGGCGTGACCGCGAGCGGATTGATTTCGATCAGCTCGGCGTCCACCGCGACCACCGCGCGATAGAGGCTAGCGACGAGCTCGGAAAGCGGTGTCTGGTCATGCCCGTCTTCCGTCAAAAACCGAGCGACGCAATCGGCATGGAAGCTACGCAGGCCGAGCAGCGGGTCAATGGGCAGACGCAGGATGTGGTGCTCGTCCACCTCCTCGATGTCCATGCCGCCTTTGGGCGAGGCGATGATGAGGTGGCAACGGCGATCGCGGTCGAGGGCGACGGCGAGATAATGCTCGTGCAGGATCTCGAGCCTCTCCTCTACATAGACGGCGTTGGCGCGATGCCCCCCGATCTCCATGCCAAGTAGAGCTTTGGCGGCGCTTTCAGCCTGCTGATGACCGGCAGCAAAGCGGATGCCGCCAGCCTTGCCGCGTCTGCCCGTCGGTACCTGCGCCTTCACCACAAGCGCGCCTTCCGTTTCCGGCAGCTCGGGCCACAAGGCGCCGCGCGGCACCGCTATGCCGTGCCGGGCGATGAGCGCCTTGCCTTCGGCCTCGAGCAGGTTCATGCGTGCACGCCTCCTGCCTTGCGCTTTTCAGCGGTGCGGGCGAAGAAGGCCTCCATCATACGCTGCGGCTCGCCGGTGCCATAGGCTTCCTTCTGGATCCGTGCTCCGGCTTGCAGCGCGTCCTCGAAGCCAGCAGCAGTCACTTCCGCGAACCGCCTCTTATTGAGGCGCATGGCGATCGGCGGCTTGGAGGCAAGTAGGCGCCCCACTTCCATGGCCTTGGCCATCACCTGATCCTGAGGCACGAGGTAATGGATGAGACCGATGCGGTGGCATTCCTCGCCGTCCATGATGCGGCCGGTCAGGGTCAGCTCGATCGTGCGCGAGATGCCGAGCATCTCCTTCATGAGCCAGGGGCCGAGGGTGCTGGGAATGCCGGAGTTGATCTCCGGCTGGCCCATACGGCTGCCCGCATGACCCACGCGCACGTCGCATAGCAGCGCAACCTGAAAGGCCGATCCAGCGGCGACGCCGTTGAGGGCAGCGATGATCGGCTTCGTAAGCGAGCGCATGGTGCCGTAAAGCTCGCGCCATTCTTCAATCCACTCGGCAGCGCGCTCGCTGCTGAATGTCTTGGCCTCGCCGAGGTCTTGCCCAGCCGAGAAGGCGCGGTCACCGGCGCCGGTCAGGACGATCGCGCGGATCTTGTCATCCCCGTCCTGCTCCTTGAGGACGGCCGCGAGCTCCTTGCGCATCGCGCTGTGCCAGGCATTCAGCACCTCCGGCCGGTTCAGGGTTATGGTGGCAACGTCACCGTCCTGGTCGATCTTGATGAATTGCGGCATGTTCGGATGTCCTCTTGCGTTCACGCGTCAGCCGGCTGCCGCTCTTGGCGGCGGGTAAAAAAGGCCTGCATGGCTTGTTGCGGTTCACCGGTGGCCACGGCCTCACTTTGGTAGCGGGCGGAGGCCTGTTCCGCGTCCAGGAGGGCGGGCAGCAGCACCTCGCGAAAACGCCCGACCGTCAGCTGCATGGCCGTGGGCGGCTTATCCGCCAATTCGCACGCTTGCTCAGCGGCCGCGACCGGCAGATCGCCTTCCTCGACCACCCGGTGGACGAGCCCGATCTCGCAGGCCTCGTCCGCCGTCAGGGTGCGCGCGGTGAGCACCAGCTCGGTTGTGCGGGACAGGCCGAGATGGATGCCGAGAAGATGCTGGCCGACGATGGCCGGCAGGCCGATATCAGCCTCAGCCATAAGGAAGCGGGCGTTCCTCGATGCGATGCGGATGTCGCCGAGTAGCGCGGTCTCGAGACCCCCTCCCGCGGCAACGCCGTTCACCGCCATGACCAGTGGCTTGGTTACCCGGGCGAAGGCCGAGAAATAGCGCACCCAGCCGGCCATCCAAGCGGGGCCGTCAGATGGCTTGAGGGCGGCACTCTCGTGCAGGTCCTGTCCGGCAGAGAAGGCGCGGGTACCATTGCCCGTCAGGCTAACGACGCGGACGCCGGGGTCGGCATCGGCGTTCTCGATGGCGCTGGCGATGGCCTGGCGCAGCTCATGGTCCAAAGCATTGAGCCGCCGGGGCCGGTTCAGCGTCAGATTGAGAATGGGCCCCTGACGCTCATACAGGAGAGACGCCTCCATTCAGCCACGGCCTCCCTTTATTGAATTTCAATAATTATTATTGTTATCAGCGTAGCGCAGACTCCGGCCAGCTTGCAAGGACAAACCGCATAACTAGGGAGTGCTCAGGCTGGCAAACTATGTGGCCGCGGGTTCCGCGGGTGCGCGGAGGCTTGCCCCAGAAGGCTGCCGGCCATTTCTGCGGCTCGGGAAGCGATCGGTGCGGAACGGGGTGATGTCGATGTGCGGCTGATCGCCGGCCATAATGGAGGCGATCAGCCTTGCGGTGGTTGCGCTTGCCGTCAGGCCGGTATGGCCGTGCCCGAACGCGAAGCACAACCGCGGCTCGCGGTGAGAACGGCCGATCACGGGCAAGGTATCGGGCAGGCTGGGGCGCGCGCCCATCCAGCGGGTGGGCTCAGCGGTGTTCAAGCCGTTGAACAGGCGGGGGGCCGCACGCTCGATCGCCTCCGCCCGGGCGGGGGTCGGCGGCCGGTCGACCGTGCTGAATTCGGCGGTTCCAGCGATGCGAAGGCCCTGTTCCATGCTGGTGCCCACCATCTTGCGCTCGGCAAACATGACGGCATGATTGAGCGCGACCCCAGGATTGGCGAAGCCGACGTGGTAGCCGCGTTCGGCCACCAGCGGAAAATCGTGACCAAGCGTTGCGGCCAGCGCCGCCGACCAAGCTCCCGCCGCAATCACCACCTGGTCCGCTTCGATCTCGCCCTCGCTGGTCACCAGCATGACCCCGCCGGCAGTCGGGCGGATTGCCCTCACCTCGCTGCGCACAACCCTGCCCTGCCTTGCCGCAAAGGCCGCGGCAAGCGCCTTCACCAGCCTGCCCGGATTTCTGGCGATCGCGTGCCCCTCGATGCGGACGCCACGCACGAAGATCGGCGCCAGCGCGGGCTCAACCTCGCGCAACTGCGCAGCATCCAGCTCCTCGAACGCGATGCCCAAGGCCCTGCGCATTTCCCAGGCCTTGCGATCGCCGCGGTAGTCCGTTTCAGTCTCGTAGACGTGGAGATAGGGCGCGCGCTGCAGCACATCTTCGCACGCAGCCTCCCGCGCCTGGGCAAAATGATCCTCGACTGCGCCCCCGTGCAGCGCCCGTAAGGCGCGCGAGGTGTTCTCCACATACGCCGGCGCGGTGTAGCGCACCGCGCTCGCCATCCAGCGCGCGGTCTGTGGCAGGTGGCGCCAGTCGATCGCCAGGGGGCCGTCTTTGAACAAGAGCCATTTCGGCGCGTTGCGGATCGCACCCGGCATGATCAGGGGCAAGCAGGAGCTTGTTGCGATCACGCCGGCATTGCCGTAGGAGCACGCTTCGCCCGGATCCAGCCGGTCAATGAGAGTGACCTGCATGCCACGCCTTTGCAGCGCAAACGCGCATGACACGCCAATAATGCCGGCGCCTATGACAGCGACTTTCTGTCCGACGGCGCCCGAGCCTTGTGCCTTGCCGGAAATGACGGTCATCCTTATTGGTATTTGATAAATCTTATCAACCACGATCATCCTGCCGATCGACTCTGTCAAGTCGGATTCCGGATCACGTGAGGAGACAAGGGAACGATGGTCGCAGCGAAGAACCGGGCCCAAGAGGCTGCCCGTCGCGCATCGCCGGCAAGGGGCGCGCTCGAGGCAGATCCCAGGCTGTTCGTGTCGGGCGTGGATAAGGGCCTGCGGGTGCTGCGGGCCTTCTACAACGCGCCAAATCCCCTGAGCCTCACCGAAATTGCCAAGCTCACCGGCCTTGGGGTCAGTGCCTGTCAGCGGTTTCTCTATACGTTGAAGATGCTCGGCTATGTCAGACAGGACGGTGCGACCAGGCGGTACTCCCTCTCCGCCAAGGTCCTCGACTTCGGCTATGCCTATCTGCGCAACGACCATCTCGTCGAGCAGTCCTTTCCCTATCTGCTCGACGCCCATAAGCGCACCGACGAGACCGTCAATCTCACCGAGTTGGACGGCTCGGACGTCATCTACGTCTCGCGGTTCCCCAGCCGCAACGTCATCAGCGTCGGACTGGTTTTGGGAACCCGGCTGCCCGCGTTCTGCACGGCGCCGGGACGGGCAATGCTGGCCTTCATGCCGCAGGAACGGGCGGTCGCCGTTCTGGAGGGGGCACCGCGCCAGGCCCGTACGCCCTATACCGTCACCGACCTCGACTCCATCCTCGCGGATCTGGAACTCATCCGGCAACGGGGCTATGCCTTCAGCGACCAGGAAACCTATCTCGGGGACATTTCCGTTGCAGCCCCGGTGCGGGATCATCACGGACAGGTGGTCGCGGCCGTCAACGTCGCCTTGGCGACGCCACGATGGTCCATGGATCAGGCACGGCAAGCCTTCGCGCCGATCGTGATGGAAACCGCTCGGGCCATTTCGAAGGTGCTAGGCGGCGCGTAGGCAGCCGTGCGATAGAGCAGGCAGGTTGATGGCTGGCAACAGCAGCGGGGTATCGAGGATGGATGCCAGACAGGGCGGCGGAGAAGACAAGAACAGCATGATCACGGCTGCGGATGATCCTCGTTCACTGCGCCGCGTAGAGGACGAGCGGTTTGTTACCGGCAAGGGCCGCTATGTGGACGATCTTCCCCTTGCAGGTCAGCTGTTTGCGGCCGTGCTGCGCTCGCCGCATGCCCATGCCCGGATCGTTTCCATCGCCACCGAGGCGGCTGAAGATGTGCCGGGTGTGCGTGGGGTGTTCACCGCGCGCGACCTGCTGGCGGACGGTATCGGCCCCCTGCCCTGCTATATGGATTTACGCAGCGAGGAGCCGCTGATCGTGCCACCGCGCTATCCCCTCGCCATCGAGCGGGCGCGCCATGTGGGCGACCCGGTCGCCCTGGTGGTCGCGGATAGCCGCGAGGCGGCGCGCGAAGCGTTGGACCATGTCGACGTCGACTACGATATCCTGGACGCGGTGGTCGACCCGCGTAGGGCGCTGGAGGACCGCGCGCCGCAGATCTGGGACGAGGCGCCCGGCAACCTGGCCTTCCACTACAAGCGCGGCGATTTCGAGAAGACCGCCGCCGCCTTTGCCGGCGCCGCACATGTGGTCGAGCTTTCGCTCGTCAACAATCGGATCGCAGCCGCAGCGCTCGAGCCGCGGACAGCGGTCGGTGCGTGGGACGAGGCGTCCGATCGCTATCTCCTGACCTTGAGCGGCGCCTCCGTCCACTCGATCCGCCGGGAACTGGCCGATGGGGTGTTCCGCGTTCCCCATGACCAGATCGATTTGACGGTTCCCGATGTGGGTGGCGGGTTCGGGATGAAGAACGTGACCTATCCCGAATACGCGCTGCTGCTCTGGGCGGCCAAGCGGCTGCGGCGGCCGATCCGCTGGACGGCGGAGCGGGTGGACGAGTTCACCAGCGGCGTGCATGGCCGCGATAACCTCACCAGGGTGCGGCTCGCCCTCGATCTGGACGGCCGTATCCTCGGGCTATGGGTGGAGACGATAGCCAATCTCGGGGCCTATGTCTCATCGGGTGGCCCGGGCAGTTCCACCCTCGCTCCAACACCGGCCATGGGCGGGCTCTATGCTATTCCCGCCATCGCCATGGAGGTGCACGGCGCCTTCACCAACACGGCGCCGATCGACGCCTATCGCGGCGCGGGCAAGCCCGAGGCCAACTACATCATCGAGCGCATCCTGGATGTTGCCGCCCACCGGCTCGGCCTGGACCCGGTCGATCTTCGTCGGCGGAACTTCATCCGCGAATTCCCGTATCGCAATGCCATGGGCGCGGTGATCGACAGCGGCCGGTTCGCGGACAATCTCGATCGGGTGCTCGCGGCCGCCGACCAGGCGGGCTTTGCCGCGCGCAAGGCGCAAAGCGCGGCCCGCGGCTGCCTGCGCGGCCTCGGCGTGGCGTGCTTCCTGGAAACGGCACGGGGCCAGCCCAACGAGGAGGCCTGGATTCGTTTTGCGCCGGATGGGACCATCGAGCTCGCGGTAGGCACCCATTCCAACGGCCAGGGGCATGAAACCAGCTTCGTGCAGCTGGTGGCGGACCGCCTAGGCCTGCCGCTCGACACCTTCCATTTCGTGCAGGGCGACACCCGGCGCGTGCCACGCGGCGGCGGCCATGGTGGGGCGCGCTCGCTGCATATGGGCGGGACCGCATTGTTGCTGGCTGCAGAGGACATGCTGCGCAAGGCCCGTCCGATTGCCGCACGGCTGCTGCAGGCCGTGCCCGAGGACGTCACCTACACGGACGGCGCCTTCGTCTGCGCGCCGCAACCGGGTGGCCCGGCCCGCAGCATCGATCTTCCCTCGATTGCCCGGGCGGTTGCGCAGTCGGGGGATGAGGAGCCTCTCGAAGGTCATGGCGCGAATATCTGTGACACGATCACCTTCCCCAATGGCTGCCATGTGGCTGAGGTGGAGGTCGACCCGGAAACCGGGCAAGTCGTTCTCCTGCGCTATGTGGCAGTGGATGATTTCGGGCGACTGCTCAATCCGCTGCTCACGGAGGGCCAGGTGCATGGTGGGCTGGCGCAGGGAATCGGCCAGGCACTGATGGAGCACTCGGTCTATGATCCCGAGTCGGGGCAGCTGATCAGCGCGACCTTTACCGACTATGCGGTGCCGCGGGGGGAAGACCTGCCCGAGCTCGACATCCGCTTCGTCGAGGTGCCGACCGCTGCCAATCCGATCGGCGCCAAGGGCTCCGGTCAGGCCGGCGCGATCGCCGCGCCGCAGACCATCATCAATGCCATCGTCGATGCCCTACGCCCCTTTGGCATCGACCATATCGACATGCCGGCGACGCCGCAGCGTGTCTGGCAGGCCATTCAGGACGCAGGCCGGCGGGAGGCTTCATGAACGGTGCCGATCGCCTTTGTGACGTCTTGCTGGCCAATGGCATAGACGTCTGCTTCGCCAATCCCGGCACCTCGGAAATGCATTTCGTGGCGGCGCTCGACCGCAAGCCGGCAATGCGCTGCGTGCTCGGCCTGTTCGAAGGGGTGGTGACCGGCGCTGCCGACGGATACGCCAGAATGGCCGAAAGGCCGGCGGCCACGCTCCTGCATCTCGGACCCGGGCTCGCCAACGGGCTCGCCAATATCCACAACGCCCGGCGCGCCCGCACCCCGATGGTCAATATCGTGGGCGATCATGCCACCTATCACCTGCAGCATGACGCGCCGCTCACCAGCGACATCGAGAGCCTGGCGCGACCCATGTCCCACTGGGTGGGGCGCGCCGTGCGGGCCGAAGACGTACGCCAGACGGTCGAGCAAGCCTATCTCGCCGCGTGTACCACGCCTGGCATCGCCACCATGATCCTGCCGGCAGACGCCGCATGGAACAGCATCGCGCCCGAGGAGATCGTGCCGGTGGCCATGCCAGCGCCGCGACCGGCCCCGCCCGATCGGATAGCTCAGGCCGTCACTGCGCTGCGGTCCGGCCGCCGTGCCGCACTGCTCATCGGCGGCGCGGCCAACCGGGGCAAGGCCCTGCAGATGGCGGGGCGGATCACCCAAGCCCTCGGGGTCGACCTCTTCGCGCAACGCTCCGGCCGCAACGAGGGCGGCGCTGGCCGTGTCGCCCCCAAGCCCATTCCCTACCGGGTTGATTCCGCGATCGCGGCCTTGAGCCATCTGGACGTGGTTGTGCTGTGCGGGGCAACCGCCCCGGTCGGATTCTTCGCCTATCCGGGCAAACCCAGCACCTTGCTGCCGGAGGAATGCGAGGTGGTGACGTTGGCGTCGCTCGGCGAGGATCTCGAGGCAACGCTCGCGCATCTTGCCGACGCGCTCGGTGTGCGCCCGGATGCACCCGTGGCAACGCCATCCCTCACCACGCCCGACCTGCCGATGCCCACCGGCCGGCTCACTGCGGATGCGGTGTCGACCGTCATCGCGCGGCTCTTGCCGGAGAACGCCATCGTCTGCGATGAATCCATCACCTCGGGTGGCGCATTCCACGCCCTTGCCCCCGGCGCGCGGCCCCACGAGGTGTTACCGCTCATGGGCGGGGCCATCGGCATCGGCACACCGCTTGCCGCCGGCGCGGCGATTGCCTGCCCTGACCGCAAGGTGGTGGGGCTTCAGGCGGACGGCAGCGCCATGTACACGATCCAGGGACTATGGACCCAGGCCCGGGAGAACCTGGACGTCGTGACCGTGGTCTATTCCAATCGGGCTTACGCGATCCTGCAGGACGAGATGAAGAATGTCGGCGTCAATTCGTTCGGGCGGAATGCCAGCCGCATGCTGAACCTGGACGAGCCGGCGCTCGACTGGCTCTCGCTCGCCCGCAGCTTCGGGGTGGACGCGGCCCGGGCCGAGACCGCAGAGGAGCTGGACAAGCTGTTCTCCGGTGCCTTATCCAATCGCGGTCCGTTTCTCATCGAAGCCGTAATCTGAAGCCTCGACTATGCGCTCACCGCCTTCGCTGTTGCGCGCAAATCGAAGGCCGGATCGCCTGCCTGTTCCGGGGTGATGGAGAGGCCGGCCCCGAGCAGCTTGCGGGCGGCCATGTGATCGCCGGGGCTGTTGATGGAATCGACCGCGATCAACCGCCCAGCCTTGAAGGAAAATACGGAAAAGCGTCGGGCGGCCACGTCGCCCCGGCTCACCGCGCGGTCTGCGCCTTGGGAGAGGCCGGCGATCTGCAGCTTGATGTCATACTGGTCACTCCAGAACCAGGGCACCGCCTCATACTCGCCGTCACGCCCGGCGATCACCCTTGCTACATGGCGGCCTTGATCGGTGGCGTTCTGGACCGACTCCAGTCTGATCGGATCGCCGCCACCGGGCAGCGGAAAACGGGCGCAGTCGCCCACGGCGAAGATCGAGGGGTCCGACGTGCGTAGCGTGATGTCCACCAGCACGCCGTCGCGCACCGCCAAATCCGCCGCGCGCGCCAAATCGTCATTGGGCAGCACGCCGGCGCCGACCACCACCAGGTCTCCCGCCAGGCTGCGGCCGCTGCTGGTCTCCACACGCTTTGCCATGCCGTTCTCGCCGGTAATGGCGCGCACCCCATCGCCCAGAAGCAGCGAGACACCGTGGCTCCGGTGCAATTCCTCAAAGAAGGTCGAAATGGCCGGCGGTACGGCGCGGGCCATCAGCCGCGGCATCATCTCGACCACCGCGACCTCCTTGCCGAGCATGCTCGCCACTGCGGCGAATTCGAGGCCGATGAAGCCACCGCCGACCACCACGACGGAGCGGGCCTCGTGGAGCCTCTCCTTCAGGTAATCGGTGTCCTGAATTGTGCGGAGATAGAGGATATTGCCGAGATCGGCACCGGGCACCGGCAGGGCCCGGTTGCGGGCGCCGGTGGCGAGCACGACCCAGTCGTAAGGCAGGCGCCCGCCGTCGGACAACAGCACGGTGCGGGCGCTCCGATCGATGGCCTCG
Organism: Rhodoligotrophos defluvii; assembly: GCF_005281615.1. Lineage (NCBI taxonomy): Bacteria > Pseudomonadati > Pseudomonadota > Alphaproteobacteria > Hyphomicrobiales > Rhodoligotrophaceae > Rhodoligotrophos > Rhodoligotrophos defluvii. Next base: position 805,439 of record NZ_SZZM01000002.1, read on the forward strand.
GCCGTGACACCCAAATGCAGGTCGATCCTGTTGGCGGAATAGAATTCCTCGCGCCGAAACACCAGGTCGGCGGCGCTCGTCTTACCGAGGAGATACGCCTTGGAGAGTGGCGGACGCTGATAGGGAATTGCCGGTTCCCCGGCAACCAGATGAATTTCGCCCTCGAACCCCTCACTGCGCAGCTGCGCGCAGACCTGATAGCCCGCCTGTCCGCCGCCGATCACGACTACGCTCGTTCCCGTCATCCCCAGTCGTTTCCCTTTTCATTCCCCCGGATTGCCGTGTTCAGCTATGCAGCTTTCCACGGACGACGCAACCGCGATGAGCAATGACAAAGGACCCGATTGGCATCGGCTCGCCGAGACGCTAAGGGTCGAACCGCAACATTAGATGCGAGCTCCATGCCCGATCCGATCGAGATAGAGGTGACCCGCGGCAACGCGGTGGAAAGCCGGCACCTGGTTGCCTTCGCAGTGACCGATGCCGACGGCAAGCTCGTGCTCAGCGGCGGCGACATCGACCAGCCGGACTACCCCCGCTCGTCGGTCAAGGCGTTCCAGGCGATCCCGTTGCTGGAAAGCGGTGCGGCCGACACCTTCGGTTTCGACGAGGCCGACATCGCTCTTGCGTGCTCGTCGCACAACGGCGAGCCGCGCCAGATCGGCGCCGTCGCGCGAATGCTGAGCAAGGCGGGTGTCTCTGAAACGGCGCTGGAGTGCGGCGCCGACTGGCCCATCTACAAGCCGGCCGCGGATGCCATGATCAAAGCCGGCCAAGTGCCACGACCGATCCACAATCCCTGCTCGGGAAAACATGCGGGCATGCTGGCTTATGCCCGCCACAACGGCATGCCCCTGGCCGGATATGTGAGACCGGATCATCCGGTGCAGCAAGCCGTCGAGCAGGCGCTGAGCGCGTTTTGCGGTGTGCAGGCGTCGCAAGCCCCACGCGGCATCGATGGTTGCTCGGTGCCCACCTGGGCCCTGCCCCTACGTGCCACCGCGCTCGGCTTCGCCCGGCTGGCAACGGGCCGAGGGATTGGCTCCGGACGTGCCGCCGCCGCAGCCCGAATCATCGCCGCGGCGCGTGCCCACCCCTATATGATCGCGGGCACGGGCCGCTTCGATACCGACCTGATGACCGCGGTGCCGCGCGTATTCGTGAAGTCCGGGGCGGAAGGGTTCCTGGTGGCCAGCCTGCCCCATGCGGGTCTGGGTATTGCATTGAAATGCCTGGACGGGGCACCGTGCGGATCGACCATAGCCATGGCGGTGCTGCTCCGCAAACTGCCCATATGGACGGCTGACGAGGAGGCCTGCCTCGCCAACTTCGCCACCCGGCCCGTGCTCAGCCGCAAGGGCGAGATGGTCGGCGAGATCCGCGCCGCGCCGTGATTTAGTTTAGGCGGAATTGCCCGAGACGGTGAGGTTCACGGGCACGTCGGCTGCCGCCGCCTTGGCGAGATCGGCGGTGACGCCGCGCCCGTTCTGATGGCCGATGATCGCCGCTTCCGAGCAATCTGCGAGCAGGTTCTGGGCGATCAGTACCCGGCCAGCGCCAGGCGCCACGGACGCGGCTATGCCCCAGAGCGCGTCGCGCACCATGTTTCCGGTGACCGCGACGTTGCGCTGATAGCGGCCCCAGCCCACCATGATACCGGCGCGCGGGGCTTTTTCGATCACATTCCCAGTGATTGCCGCATCGGCCTCGATGGCGATGCCCACGCCCCGTGATTCGCCCTCCGTCCGGGTGAACAGGTTGCGGATGAGGTTGCCCGAGCAGACCGCCAACCGCCCGTCGTGATTGAAGTTGGTGATGGAGACGCCAAGGGCGGCATTGTCCACGAGATTGTTGCTGATTACCGCGCCCTGGAAGCCGAACTCGGCATAAAGCGCGACCTCGCCAAGCCTCTCGCAGGAATTACCGATGATTTGTGCATTCGAACCGGCATTTACGCGCACGGCGCTGAAGGCGCAGTCGGTGATGCGGTTGCCGCTGACCGATACGGAGCCGGCACGGAAGATGTTGATGCCATTGCCGTTCTGGCCGGAGCCGCCATTGTCGGCCCGCACGGCGCTGATGCGGTTTTCCGAGACCTTGGTCCCGTCCTCGCCGACCGTGCTGCGCCAGACCTGGATGCCATTGTTGCCGATGGCGCTGATGGTGTTGCGGAAGATCTCGAGCCCGGTTGAATCCAGCGCGAACAGGGCGGTTTCCGCTACCTCCGTGATCGCGCATTCGGAGACCGTGCCGGCGCAGCGCAAGAGCGAGATGCCGCCCCCACGAGAGCGGGTCACCGTCAGCCGGTCGAGGCACAGATCCGTCACGGCCTCGGCCCGCAGCACAGGATCCTGGGACGCCGCATCGCCACCGTCGAGGGTGAGGTTGCGCAAGTAGATGCTCTTACCGGACAGGGTTAGAACAGGGCCATTGCCGTTGCGCTCGAGCCGGGCGCCGCCCGGCGTGCAGACGATGGACACGGGGCGGGTCACCTTCAATCCCGCCACCCGATAGCGACCGGCGGGCAGCATCAGAACGGCGTTGCGGTCCGACGCCTTGTCGATGGCCGCCTGCATGACCGCGCTCTGATCATCGGGGCTGTCCGGCTTGAGGTCGAGGGCGCTTGCGTCCATGACCGGGCCGACGGCTTCCCGGTTACCTGCACCAGCTGCGGATGCGGGCAGCGCCAAACCGGCCAAGGCCGAACCAGCGGCCGCGATCATCCCGCGTCGGGAAAAACTAGGCATCACAGTCCTCCTGTCGAGCGACTTGCAAGATCCCTGCCGGCTGCTCCGTGCTGCCTTGCGCGGGAAAATCGGTCTAAATCCCCAACAGCTTGAGGATCTCGGTTGCTGCAAGCGTCGCGGTTGTGCGGCCTTGGCGCAAGTCCGCTTCCAGGACCGGGAGCCGAGCCTTGACCCGCGGATCGCTCTTCAGCCGCTGAATCATGCCCTCCTCCAGCATGGACCAGAGCCATTTGATCTGCTGCTCGTTCCGGCGCGCACCCAGTGCCCCGCTCTTCTCGGACAGGGCGCGATGGCGCTCGACCTCGGCCCACATCTCATCGAGGCCGATATTGTTGAGTCCCGAAATGGCCAGGACGGGCGGGGTCCACGCCGCGCCGGGTGGCACGAGGATCTGCAGGGCAGCGCGGTAATCGGAGATGGCCCGGCGGGCGCGCGCGGCGTTGTCGCCGTCGGCCTTGTTCACCGCCAGCATGTCTGCAAGCTCGATCACGCCCTTCTTGATGCCCTGCAAGTCGTCGCCGGCGCCCGGCAACAGCAGCACAAGAAAGAAGTCGACCATGTCGGCAACCGCGGTCTCCGACTGGCCGATGCCGACGGTTTCGACCAGGACGACGTCGAAGCCGGCGGCCTCGCAAACCACCATGCTTTCCCGCGTGCGGCGGGCGACGCCGCCGAGGGTGCCGGCCGCGGGCGACGGGCGGATGAAGGCATTGGGGTCCATGGCCAAACCCGCCATACGGGTCTTGTCGCCGAGGATCGATCCGCCGGTGCGCTGGCTGCTGGGATCCACCGCCAGCACGGCCACCTTGTGCCCCCTGGCCGTCAGGTTGCGGCCGAGCGTGTCGATCGTGGTGCTCTTGCCCACACCGGGCACGCCGGTGATGCCGACGCGATAGGCTTTGCCGGAATGCGGCAACAGTTTCAGGAGGAGTTCCTGGGCAGCACGCTCGTGATCTGGGCGACGGCTTTCCACCAGGGTGATGGCGCGGCCCAGGGCTGCGCGCTCGCCGGCAATAACCCGACTGGCGAGATCATCTAGGTCGAGCTTCTCTGGGCGGGTCATGTGGGATCCTGATCGAAGCCTCGGTTCATCAGCGCCTTCTATACGAGCCGTGAGCATGGCAGAAGCCGTCATTCTCCCTTGGCCCCGCGTTTCGCCGCGTTGACCGCCGAACTTGACGCATCATATAGCGGGCCGAGCCTGCTCATCGGCCATGGGAATAACAGGAGCGATGACGTTGGAACCGCTTCATACCAGAGCTGCAATGAACGAAGCGCTCATTGCGCGCGTGATCCATGCCTTTTACGAGCGGGTGGGCGCCGATCCTCTGATCGGGCCGATCTTCCACGGCAAGATCGCACCGGACGAGTGGCCGGCGCATCTCGAGATCATCACCAATTTCTGGTCGTCGCTTCTGCTTGGCACCAAGCGCTACCAAGGCCGGCCGCTTGCCAAGCATCTCATGCTCGGGCGCCTGCGCGACGAGCATTTTCTGCGCTGGCTGTTCCACTTCCGGTCAACGGTCGAAGCGCATGTTCCGGCGGAGCTCGCGCCGGCGTTTATCATGCGCGCTGAGCGTATCGCGAACAGCTTCAGGATGGGCATTGCGTTCCATCATGGCGAGGACACCGTGGGCTTGCAGCCGCTTGCCGCGCCGCCGGCCGGCGCGGCCACGCCCAAGCGGTGAGCTAGTTTGCGCTCCCGCATCTCCCGGCCTCCAGCGCCTCCAGCCGCGCCGTCACCCGCTCGAGACGCTCCATGATGACCTCGTTCAGGCTCGGCTGAGCCATCGCCTTTGGCTGCACAGCAAGCCCGCGATAGATGATCTCGGTGATCGCGTCCGCGGCTTCATCGGCATTGATCGTGCCATGCCCGCGCAGAAAGGCCCAGGTATGATGCTCGACGCAGCCGAAGATCATGTCACGCACGATGCGCAGGGGCACGTCCTTGCGGAACTCGCCGCTCTCCATGGCAGCTTCGACGATCTCCAGGGTGCGCCGCGTATATTCGCGGTTCAGCTCGAACACCGTGGTGGAACGATATTCCGGCCCGGGGCGCAACTCCTGGAAGACGAGCCGGCACAGAGCCGGCTCCTTGCTGATCGACGAGAGGTGCTTCCAAATCATGAAGCGCAGCCGATTCCAGGTGCCGGTTATGCCTTTCAGCTGCTCATCGAAATCCGCCAGCATCTCGTCATACCAGCGTTCGACCACCTTGATCATGAGGTCGCGCTTGTTTTCGAAATAGCGGTAGATGGTGCCTTCCACCACATCGGCGCGCGCCGCGATCTCGGAGATGAGCGCTGCATCATAGCCGTGCTCGAGGAACACGGCTTTGGCAGCCTCCATGATGTCGGCCACCCGCCGTTCGCGCGACAGCCGGAAGATTTGCCGGCGTTGGAAAACTTCACTCATTGTGTCCGCATGGGTTATGCGTGCTCGACAGAACGGACGGCACGTGGCTCGGTTTGTCAAGAGGATGGTCGCCGAAATCTGGGAAAATCGTGCCGTCCATAGCGTCAGCCATTGCGGTGCGACCTCGGAGCTTCACGTGCCCAGCCGGGTGATCCTGGGCACGAGGCGAGTGGACATGATGAATTGAGTTCATTAATGTCTTGCCACCGCGCCAAGACGGCACTGCCTTTGGAGGAGACATTCATGGGTGGACAGGCCCCCGCCGCCTCGTTGCACAACGCGCACTATGCCTTCGACCTCAGCCCGGAGCAGCAGGAGATCCTGGATGCGGCGGACCGCTTCGCCCGCAACGAGCTCTATCCGCTGTCGGAGCGTATGGATAACGAGGAGTGGTGGCCGGAAGACATCTTCCCGAAGATCGGCGCGGCCGGGTTCTTCGGGATCACGGTCGATCCGGAACATGGCGGCTCCGGCTCGGATCTGTTCACCAGCGGGCTTGTCCTGCAGGCGTTTTCGCGCTGGAACCATGCGCTGGCCCTGTCCTGGGTTGCGCACGAGAACCTCTGCCTCAACAACATCTACCGCAATGCCAACGAATCCATCCGCCGCAAGTATCTGCCCGGTCTGTGCCAGGGAACCAAGATCGGTGCGCTGGGCCTGACGGAGCCAGGCGCGGGCTCCGACGCGCTGGGTTCCATGCGCACCACCGCCCGGCGCGAGGGCGATCACTACCTGCTGAACGGATCCAAGATCTATATTACCAACGGGCCGGTCGCCGACGTGCTGCTGGTCTATGCCAAGACGGCACCGGATCTTGGCCCCAAGGGCATTTCCGCTTTCGTTGTGGAGAAGGACTTTCCCGGTTTCAGGGTGGCGCAGAAGCTCATCAAGATGGGCTTCCGCGGCAGCCAGACGGCCGAACTGGTGTTCGAGGACTGCCGCGTTCCGGCGGAGAACATGGTGGGGGGTGAGAACCGGGGTGTGTCGGTGGTGATGAGCGGTCTCGATCTCGAGCGGGCGATGATCGCCCCGATCTGTCTCGGGGTGTGCGAGCGGGCGCTGGAGCTTTCCATCGAATACGCCAAGACCCGGAAGCAGTTTGGCCGGCCGATCGCCGAGTTCCAGATGGTCCAGTCCAAGATCGCCGACATGTATGTCTGGACCGAGACGATCCGCACCTTCACGTATCGCGTGCTGTCGGAAGCCAACAACCTGGAAATCGGTGGCGGCGGCCGTGGTCAGATCCATGCACTGACCGCCGCTTCGGTCATGTATGCGGCCGAGACCATGGGTCGCGTGCTTTCGGAAGCGGTGCAGATCCATGGTGGGTCCGGCTATATCTGGGAATCGGAAATCAACCGGCTCTATCGATCCTCAAAGCTGCTAGAGATCGGCGCTGGCACGACCGAGGTGCGCAAGATGATCATTTCCGGCGAGCTGCTGAAGTGAGCAGAGCCGTATGATCTTCTGAATCAGGATCCCGTCCTAACCTGCTTGCCAGGCCCCATATTCGTCGGGCCGGAACCATTCACAGCGGCTTGAGATTGGCCTCGATTTCCGCCCGCCGGTGCTCGAGGAAAGGTGGCAGCGACAGGTGCGTTCCGAGCTCCTCGACCGACTCGTCGGCGGTGAAGCCGGGTCCGTCGGTCGCCAGCTCGAACAGGATACCGTTGGGCTCGCGAAAATAGAGGCTGCGGAAATAGAAGCGATCTATGGGGCCGCTCGATGGCAATCTTACGGTCTCCAGCCGACGCGCCCAGTCCATGTAGGCCTCATCGGGCATGCGGAACGCCACATGGTGGACGCCGCCAGCGCCCGGGTGCATGCGTGGTGTGTTCAGCTCCACCGCCACGTGCAGTTCGGCAGCTGCGCCGCCCGGGCCCATCTTGAACACGTGGGTGGTCGAGCCCTCCACATTCGGCGTGGTGTAGGCCCCGGCAGGCCGCATGTTCAGAACTTCGGTCAGCACGCGTTCGGTCGGCACGAGATCGGGCACGCTCAGGGTGATCGGCCCGAGACCGCGGATCTGGTGCGCGGTGGGCACGGGGCTTTCGGCCCAGGGGTGAGCTGCACCCTCGCCGCCGTCGTCCACCAATCGCAGGCGCGTGCCCTCCGGATCCTCAAAATCCAGTGTCTGCCTGCCGCCGAGCGGACGGATCTCGCCATGGGGCACCTGGTGCTCGGTGAACCACTGCGCCCACCAGAGCAGGCTCTCCTCGCCTGCGACCCTCAGCGCCGTGCGGGAGATGCTGTTCACCCCGTGGCGCGCCGGCTTGGTGCGGAAATCGAAAAAGGTGATGTCGCTTCCCGGGGAGGCGATGCCATCACCGTAGAACAGGTGGTAGGCGCTGACGTCGTCCTGATTGACCGTCTTCTTCACCAGCCGCATGCCAAGGATGCGCGTGTAGAACGCAAGATTGCCGGGGGCGTTCGCGGTCACCGCCGTCAGATGATGAATGCCGTGCAGCTCCACGCGCTCCTCCCATTTTCACTGACCATCTGAGAGGAGGCTATTGCTCTTGGCCATTCAGGGAAAGCGTAATCGGGCAAGCGGTCATTTCCGGTGAATGGTCACGGAGAAGGTGGGGCCGCTGTAATTCCCGATGCGGATGAGCGCTGCGCCCTCGCCCTGGGTAACCTCGAGCTGCCCCGCGAATGGCACCATGCCCAGGGCCGTGCCGCTCGGACGGCGCTTGCGGTCGGCCGCCAGCTTCCCCTCCGCCAGGAGGCCGCCGTCGGACCGGCTGATGGTGGCCTTGAGCGAGCCGCCGGCCAGGACATAGGCCGGCGCTTCCCCGGCTATCCTGATCGAACTGCCGACCACGCTGTCCGGCTGAGGTTCGGCAATGAGCACGAAGGCCGGCTCGCCAATGGCGGAGCCGCGCACGTGAACGAGCGAGATGGGCTCGCCGGCAAACGCGGCTCGCCAGGCCGGCGCCAGCATCGGCGCGAGTTCGCGGGCCGCCACATCGACCCGGTAACTGCCTTCCGCGTACGGTCCCGCTACATAGGGGGCGAAATGGAAGGCCAGGCCGCCGATCCTGCCCGGCTCGGTCGAAGGCACGAGCGTAACCGCTTCCAATGGCAGCGTCAGCCCCTTCAGCCAGGCTTCGTCCCGTTCAGCATCATATTCATCCCTAAGACGTGCGCGCTTCTGCGCCCTGAGCTTGGTAGCGACGAGCTCCTTAAGCAGCCGTTCGTTATTCGGCCAGCCGTAGCCGCCGGCGAGAATATCCTCAGGCTCCACGAACACCTTGCGACGGAGATCATAGATGATGCCTTCGAGCCGGAAATCCGCATGAGCGCCACCGGTGAACACTTCCGAGGAAATCAGGAGGCTGACCAGATCCCGCGACACGAGCGAGGGCTGATGCTCGACCAGCAGGCTGAAGGTCGGCGGGACGCTGTCTGGATCCGTCCGGCGCACCTCACGGTGCTCGGCCTCGGCTTCGGCGAGGAACGCCTTCACTATCTCCTTGGCATCCTCGCGCAGGCGGTGATGCAGGGCCGGCGCCACTGCCGTTTCGCGCGCGAGCACGATCGTGGCCTCGGCAACCTCGCTGACCTCGCGGAGAACCTCCGGCCGTTCGGGAACATCCTCCGGCAGGGCCGCCGCACCTGCCGGGCATACGGTGGCAAGCATTAACGCCAGCCAAACACCTGGTCGTCTCATGCACCCCCACTGTCATGAACCGCAACCAACGACCTCCAGCATTCTTACGACTTGGGCCGCAAGATGACGGCGCTTTGACGCGGTGGCTCATGGCCGATGATGTGCACGAGAAGGGATCATCTTCGCCTGCTCGGATATTCCCTTTCGTCCGGTTTATGCGCTAGTGTCGATGCCGGTCTCGCGGCGCTGCTCCCGGCAGTGCCGTCCCCAAGATAACTGTCCGAGGAGGCTTGTTTCATGGCTTTTGAACTTCCCCCATTGCCCTACGCCTATGACGCCCTGACGCCTTACATGTCGGCGGAGACGCTGGAGTTCCACCACGACAAGCACCACAAGGCCTATGTGGACAACGGCAACAAGCTGCTCGAGGGGTCGGGACTGGAAGGCAAGTCTCTGGAGGAGATCGTAAAGGGCTCCTATGGCAAGAATCAGGGCCTGTTCAACAATGCCGGCCAGCACTACAACCATATCCACTTCTGGAAATGGATGAAGAAGGGCGGCGGCGGTAAGAACCTGCCCGGCGCACTGCAGAAGGCCGTCGACAGCGATCTCGGCGGCTATGACAAGTTCCGCGCCGACTTCCTCAATGCCGGCGCTACGCAATTCGGTTCCGGCTGGGCCTGGCTCGCGGTGAAGAATGGCAAGCTGGAGATCATGAAGACGCCGAACGGAGAGAACCCGCTGGTGCATGGCGGTGTGCCGATCCTCGGGGTCGACGTATGGGAGCACTCCTACTACATCGACTACCGCAATGCCCGGCCCAAATACCTCGAGGCCTTCGTGGACAACCTCATCAACTGGGAATATGTCGAGGAGCTGTTCAGCAAGGCCGGCTGATCTTGCCGCCAGGCGTGATGCGGGTTAAGGAGCGGGGCGAATAGCGCCCCGCTCCTTTCGCTTTGCAGGAATTCGACCGTATGAGTGAGCAAAACATGGCTCTCGACCCCGTCGACCAGGCGGTCGAGGCGATCAAGGCTGGCCAGATGGTAGTCGTGGTGGACGACGCCGACCGGGAGAACGAGGGCGACCTGATCATGGCTGCGTCGCGCGCCACGGCCGAGCAGCTCGCGTTCATGATTCGGCACACCAGCGGCATCATCTGCACTCCGATCACCGCGGAAGAGGCGCGGCGGCTGCGGCTCGACCCTATGGTGTCGCATAACGACGCCCCTATGGGCACTGCCTTCACGGTTTCTGTAGATTACCGCCCGGGCCTCACCACGGGCATTTCCGCAGAAGAGCGCTGCAACACGGTACGGGCCCTCGCCAACAGCAATGCCGGCGCGGAGGATTTCGTCCGCCCGGGGCACGTGTTTCCGCTGATCGCCAAGAGCGGCGGCGTACTCATGCGCTCCGGCCATACGGAAGCGGCGGTCGATCTCGCGCGGCTTGCCGGCCTGCCGCCGGTTGGGGTGATTGCCGAGCTGGTCAATGACGACGGTACGGTCAAGCGCGGGCCGGATGTGCTGCGCTTCGCCCGCGAGTATGGGCTCAAAATCATTTCCGTGAATGACCTGATCGCCTATCGCCAGGCCCGCGAGCGACTGGTGGAGCGCACCGCCGACCTGGTCATCGAGACACCCATCGGGCCGGCCCGGGCGATCGCCTACTCGACACCATTCGACGCCGTGCAGCATTTGGCGGTGATCTTCGGGGACGTATCCGGGGGGCGGAATGTTCCAACCCGCCTTCACAGGGAAGACGTTCTCGACGATATTTTCGGCCAGCGCGAGGTGTTGACCGCGGTTTACCAGAGGTTCCGTCGCGAGGGACGCGGCGTTCTGGTGTATCTGCGCGAGGGCGCGGCGGGGGTTCCGGCTGCGGTTTATCGCCGCGAGCAGGACGATGACGGCAAGCCGGCCAACAGCGATGCCGCGCGCGAGCAGGCCTGGCGAGACGTCGGTCTTGGGGCGCAAATCCTAAGGGATCTCGGGGTGACATCCATCAATCTCCTCGCCACCACCTCCCGTCACTATGTGGGTCTGACCGGATTCGGCATCGCTATCGAGGAAACCTCTCGCCTAGATCCGTGAAAGTTGTATAATATCCGCCCATATCCAAATAGGATGTATCTGCGTTCCCCGGATACGCGTGGCTGCTCACGCGCCACCCTGGCCTTAAGCCAACGATGTTGTGGGGATGTCGGACTCCGGGTGGTACATGCGTTTTTCCATACGAGTAAATGGCACCGTCCATAGGGTAGAGGCCGAGCCGGACACGCCCCTTCTGTGGATCCTCCGCGACGTGCTAGGGCTCACCGGGACCAAGTATGGCTGCGGCACGGGTGATTGCGGGGCTTGCACCGTGCTCGTCGGTAGCCGTCCGCGCCGCTCCTGCCAGCTGCGCATCGCCCGATTGGGGCATGCGAGCATCGTCACCATAGAAGGTATTTCGGGCGCGGTGGCCGACGGCGTGCTCAAGGCTTGGCGCGAGGCCGATCTGTCCGAGTGCGGCTACTGCCAAAGCGGCCAGATCATCACGGCGATCGCGCTTCTGACGACGAATGTACAGCCCAGCGATCGCGAGATCGACCAGGCGTTCGACGGCAGCATCTGCCGTTGCACCGCTTACCTCGGCATCCGGCGGGCCGTCCACCATGCGGCCAATATCATCAAGCGATGAGCATGGCCGTGTCTGGTAGGGACGCTCGCTTTCCCGCCGTCCAACGGTATGACCGCCGGGCCTTCATCAAAATGGCCGGAGGCGCTGCTGGGGCCTTGATCATTGGCGGCTGGGTCCCGGCCGTCCGGGCCCATCCCGCCAGCGGAGAGCACATCCTGCTGCATCCCAACCCGTTCATCGCGCTGTCGCCGGATGATGGGATCACGGTCATCGTCAAGCATCTCGAGATGGGCCAAGGGATCGAGACCGCCTTGGCAACACTGGTCGCCGAGGAGATGGATGCCCGGCACGAGCAGATCAGAACCCAGTTTGCGCCTGTGGATCCAATGCTTTACGGCAATCTGCTCATCGGTGGCCAGCAGGTGACCATCGCGTCGACATCGCTTGCCAACAGCTACCTGCAATACCGCCATGCGGGGGCCATCGTCCGGGCCCTCCTCGTTTCTGCAGCTGCCCGGCGCTGGAAGGTTCCCAAGGGCTATATTACCGTCAGCGAAGGCAAGGTGGTGTCGCCCGATGGGCTCACGAGCAGTTTCGGCGAGCTTGCCGCCGCGGCGAGCGCACTCGAATTGCCGGTCACGGTCGAGCTCAAGCGGCCGGCCCGCTATCGCCATATTGGCCGCCGGTTCCGGCGGCTCGACACCAAGCCGAAGACCAGCGGCACGGCGATGTATGCGGCTGACCTGCGGTTGGAGGATATGCTGGTCGCCGTCGTCGCCCGGCCGCCAAGGTTCGGCGCGAAGATCGCCCACTACGACGACCACCGCGCCCGGACGGTCGACGGCGTGGTGGACGTGGTGCCGATTCCGTCGGGCGTGGCGGTGGTTGCCCAGAACACTTGGTCTGCGATCAAGGCTCGATCGCTGCTTTCGATCGCGTGGGATGAGACGGAAGCAGAGACCCGCAGCGGTCCGGACGTCGCGCGCTATTACGCCCAGCTACTGGAGCAGGGCGGCACGGCAATTCACGATGAAGGCGATGTGAAGTCCCACACCAAAGCCGCCCAGATGACGATCCAGGCGGATTTCCTTTTTCCCTTCGCGCAGCACTGTCCAATGGAGCCGGTTTGCGCCGTCCTTCAACCCGAGGGCGAGCATGCAAAGCTGTGGATCGGCTCGCAGGTTCCGGAAATTGACCAGGCCAGCGTGGCTGGCGTTCTTGGGCTGGATGCGCAATGCGTGGAGGTGATCACCGTCTATGCCGGCGGGTCGTTCGGGCGCCGCGCCGCGTGCGACGGTCATGTGGCGGTGGAAGCGGCGCATATCGTGAAGGCGCTCCGCCTGTCGCAGCCGCTCAAGCTGCTCTGGACCCGGGAAGACGACATCCAGGGCGGCTATTACCGGCCGATGTACCTGCATCGGGTCACCGCGGCCCTGGACCGCAAGGGCGGCATCCAGGCCTGGCATCACAGTGTGGTCGGCCAAACCGTTCATGACCTGCCCAACCTGGGATCAGGCGAGGAAAGCCGTTGGCGCGAGACGTTCAAGGCCTGCACCGAGCTGCCTTATGCCATTCCGGACCTGCGGGTCGAATTCCGCGGTGCCGAATGCCCGATCCCCGTGCTGCCAATGCGCTCCGGCGCCCATGGCCATTGCGCCTATGTGATCGAGAGCTTCATCGACGATCTGGCCTATACTGCCCGGGAAGACCCGGTGGCCTATCGCCGGCGCATTCTAACGCGCGACCCGCGGTACCTCCGAGTGCTCGATCTGGTTGCCGCGCGCACGCGCTGGGATGGGCCGGTGCGAAATGGGCGCTATCGCGGCGTTGCGCTGCACCGAACCCGCGGAACCTATGTGGCCATGATTGCCGAGGTGGACTTTCCCTCGGAAGGCAGCCTCCGCGTGACCCGGGTAAGCTGCGCGGTCGATTGCGGAACGGTGGTCAACCCCGAGATTGTCCGGGCGCAGATCGAAAGCGGTGTGGGCTTCGGCCTCAATCTCGCTTTGCGTGGCGGCATCACGCTGGTGGGGGGCCGCGTTCCGCAGAGCACGATGCGGGATCTGCAGCCGTTGCGCATGGGCGAGATGCCGCCGGTGGATGTGCATATCGTGCAGTCGGACGCACCGCCCACGGGGGTCGGCGAGGCGGCGGTGCCGACCACAGCGCCGGCGGTGGCCAACGCCATCTTCGCCGGGACCGGCATCCGCATTCGCTCCCTGCCCTTCTCCGCAACCCGGCTGATCCGCCGCTGATGCCCGCTGCGCCGCGGATCGCCTACTTGAAGTAGTCGGGCTTGGGGATCGCCCAGAACTCGCCCCAAAGCCGGCCGCCGCCATCGACGGTAAGCGTCTCGCCGGTGATGAACTTGCCCGAGGGGCCGGCGAGGTAAGCGCAGGCCTCCGCCACGTCGAACGCATCACCGAAGCGCAGCATGGGGTTGGAGCGCTTGTAGCTCTCGCGCGCTTCGTCGGAATAGACCACGTGGCCCTCGGTCATGATCGCGCCGGGGGCCACGCAGTTCACTCGGATGCCGTAGGGGATCCATTCCACGGCGACCGATTTCGAGATGCCGATGACGCCGGCACGGGCGGCGCAGGTATGCGCGACACCCGGCATGCCGCGCTCCACAACCGTGACGATATTCACGATCGAGCCTGGGAGGTCGGCATCCCGCCAGCGCCGTGCCGCGGTCTGCATCATGCCCCAGGTGCCGTTCAGGTTGGTGTCGATGACCGCGTTCCAGCCTTTGACCGAGTAATCGATGGCTGCTTGCGGAAACTGGCCGCCGGCATTGTTGATGAGGATGTGCGGCAACCCCACCCGGATCGCTGCCTCGTCGAACAGGGCCTGGACCGACTCGCGCTCACGGATATTCGCCACGCAGCATTCTACCCGCAGGCCATTCGCCTTCATCGGGGCGGCAGCCGCTTCGAGCCGATCCAGTCTGCGGCCAGCGATGATAACGGTCGCACCGAGGCGCCCGAATAGCCAGGCCGCTGCCTTGCCGAGGCCGGACCCGCCCCCGGTGATGAGGACCGTTCGGCCGGCGAAGAGATCGCTCCTGAACACGGACTCATAGGCGGCGAGTTCCTCGTCGCTCAATCCGAACTGTGGCGTTTCCGTCGTTTCCACCCCGTGCTCCCCCGAACTCTGTTCCCGTCACCTCGACGTTTTTGGGATTGACACCCAGCCGCGGATGTCAATTAATGAGGCCAATTCACTTAAGCGGATAAGCGGGGCCAAGTCAACGTATCGGGCGCTGCAACAAGAGCACCGGAGGGGCCAACCGAGGAGGAAACAGGCAAATGTTCATAAAGGCCGAGAGCCGCGGAGGCCAGAAAAGCTGGGTGTGAGCGCCCGCGGCCGCCGGGCTTCAACTTTCCTCTCAACACGCGGAGGTTCGAGATTTCCTCCAGCGTATGAGGCTCTATGTCAAAGCGATTTGATGAGTCGAACTCATCAAGCACAGTCACAGAACTTCTCATCCCGTGGTAGCCATGTCCGACCCAGTTCTCGTTGAGCGCCGCGGCCCCGCGCTGTGGATCACCATCAACCGGCCCGAGCGGCGCAACGCCATCAATGAGGCGGTCATTCGCACCATCGGGCGCGGAGTCACCGAAGCGCAAGGTACCGATGGCGTCCGCGCGGTCGTGCTCACCGGGGCTGGTGACAAGGCGTTCTGCGCGGGCGGCGATCTCAACCCGACCGCTGAGGGCATTCCCTTCGTGGTCGACCCCGCCAATCCTCGCAACTATGTGGTCGATCTGTTCAAGCTGGTCGAGGACTGTAGCCTGCCCATCATCGCCCGGGTGAACGGCCATGCCTTGGCCGGCGGGCTCGGCCTGCTCTGCGCCTGCGATCTCGCCATTGCCGCCGACCATGCCACCTTCGGCACGCCGGAATCGAAGATCGGGCTTTTCCCGATGATGATCCTGCCCTATCTCATGCGCACGCTCTCGCGACGGCGGCTGATGGAGCTGTGTATCACGGGGGACGCGCTCACCGCCGCCGAGGCGCTGGAGGCAGGCCTCGTCAACAAGGTGGTGGCCGCTGCCGAGCTTGATCCAGCGGTGGATGATCTCATCAACCGCATCGCCGGGCGCTCACCCACCGCCATTCGCCTGGGTAAGATGGGCTTCCATGCCATGCAGGACATGAGCATGCGCGAGGCGCTGGAATTCGCTCAGCTGATGCTGCCGATGATGGCGCGCACGGAGGATGCCCGCGAGGGCATGCGCGCCTTCCAGGAGAAGCGCCCACCGAACTGGACGGGGCGCTGACATGAACGCGCGTCGAGACAAGATCCTGCGCATCGGCTGCGGCGGCGGCTTCTGGGGCGACACCGGCGAGGGGCCGGCCCAGCTCGTGCGCTCCGGGCAGATCGACGTGCTGGTGGTGGACTACCTCGCCGAGATCACCATGTCGCTGCTGGCGCGCGCCCGGGCCAAGGATCCGGCAGGCGGCTTCGTGCCTGATTTCGTGCAGGCGATCGGCGCTCTCGGACCGGAGCTTGCCGAACGCGGCATTCGTGTTGTGGTGAATGCAGGCGGGGTCAATCCTCTCGGCTGCAGGGATGCCCTGGCGGCCAAGTTCGAGGCGGCGGGCGTGTCGCTCAATATCGGCGTGGTGCTGGGCGACGATGTCACCCCGGTGATGGACCGGCTGCGCGATGAAGGCGTGACCGAGATGTTTACGGGTGCTCCCCTGCCGGCCAAGCCGTGGAGCGCCAATGCCTATCTCGGCGCCTTCCCCATTGCGGCGGTGCTGGCGGCGGGTGCGGATGTGGTGATCACCGGACGCTGCACGGACAGCGCCCTGGTGCTGGGGCCGATGATCCATGCCTTCGGCTGGGGGCCGACCGATTATGACCGCCTGTCCATGGGCAGCCTCGCCGGCCATATCGTCGAATGCGGTGCCCAGGCCACAGGCGGCCTTGCCACAGACTGGCAGGAGGTCGAGGGCTGGGACGATATGGGCCTGCCCATCGTGGAGTGCAGCGCTGACGGCACTTTCGTGGTGACGAAGCCTTCGGGCACCGGCGGGAAGGTGACACCGGAAACGGTGGCCGAGCAGATCGTGTATGAGATTGGCGACCCGGCCGCCTACATCCTACCCGACGTGGTGGCCGACTGGCGCGACGTTCATCTCACGCAGGTGGGATCAAACCGGGTCCAGGTGACCGGTGCCCGCGGCCGCGCGCCCACCCGGCACTACAAGGCCAGCATCACCGCGCCGGACGGCTTCAAGGCAGTTGGCACGCTGATGATCGGCGGACGCGATGCGGTGGCGAAGGCGCGGCGTACCGCCGAGGCGGTCCTGACGCGAAGCCGCCGTCTCATGGCGGCACGCGGCCTCAGTGATTTCCGCCGTGTATCGGTGGAGGTGCTGGGGGCGGAGGACACCTACGGGCCCCATGGCCGGGGCGCCCGCTCGCGCGAGGTGATCCTCAAGGCGGCGGTGCATCACGACGACAAGGCGGCCTGCGAGATCTTCTCCCGCGAGTTTCTGCCCAGCGCCACCGCCATGGCCCAGGGTATCACCGGATTTGCGGCGGGGCGGCCCAAGGTTTCGCCGGTGGTGCGGCTCTATTCCTGCCTGGTGGATAAAACCTGGCTCACGCCTCGCGTTGTCGTGAACGGCGAGGAGCAAACGGTCGAGACCGTCATTCCGAACGGAGACGCCGTCGCGGACGGTCCGCAGTCAGACCTTGCCGCACCGGCCCCTGCCCCCGTTCCGGAAGGCCCGCGGGTCAAGCTGCCGCTGATCGCGCTAGCCTATGGCCGCAGCGGCGACAAGGGCGATTTCGCCAATATCGGCATCCTGGCGCGCCGGCCCGCTTTCTTGGCCGTGATTGCCGAGGCGGTCACCCCGCGGGCGGTCGCCGGCTATTTCGCCCATCTTGTGAAAGGTCCGGTCGAGCGCTTCCCCCTCCCCGGCTTGGTTGGCTTCAATTTCCTCATGCACAACGCGCTCGATGGCGGCGGCATTGCCTCGCTGCGGCATGATCCGCAGGGCAAGGCGTTTGCGCAGATGCTCTTGGACATGCCTGTGCCGGTCCCGGCCGCCTGGCTCGAGCCGGGCGGGCCGCTGCACGGCTCTCCCTATGCCGGCGAGGCGGCCGCATGATTGAAAATTGGCCCCTCTCAAGCCGCCTGCACATCCACCACAAGACGCCGGCCCAGCACGCGCAATGCCCTGTCGAGTCGATCGATCTTGGTGGCGTGGTCGGGATCGAGCATCCGTCGCACTTCCGTTTCTCCGACACCGATGCGGCGGGCAAGTTCCGACTGGCTGAGCCCGCTCTCGACAAAGGCCTGGCGCAAGATGAGCTTGGCTGCAACAGCTGGGGAGGGTGCGACGACGACCTCGCCGCGCGCCTTGGGCGACGGCTCCGGGATCGGTTCTTCCTCCCGCGCACGAAACAGAAGTGCCACATCCAGGCAGTCAACTGCCGCTGCCATTGCCTCGGCGCGCGTGGCGCCTTCGGTGATTGCCTCCGGCAAGTCGCGGAAGCGAACGATGATAGTTTCCTCCTCAGGGGTGAGGATTGCGGGGAACCCATAGAGCATGTCAGTCACTCCTCAATCGAGGTCTTCGGGCAAGCCGAGTTGACGAAGCACAATTCGGCGGTACACCGGCGAGAGCTCCCCATCCTTTACGATTGTCGCCCTGTCGCTGACACGCACCTTGCCGTGGCTACCCTTGCCAGCAACGGTGCCGACCGCGAAGGCCATACCGTTCTTGCGACAGTGGCGACGAATGGACGAGATGAACCGGTCCCGTTTCATGACCGCACTCTCGCACAAAAATGTGCGAAATTCAACCGGGATGGTCGCACAAGAATGTGCGGGAAGGCAGCCGCATGAGCCCGCAGACCCGCCGCGTCGTCAATCGGCTGCCGCGGGAGCGGCGGGAGCGGGACATTCTGGCCGCGGCCACGGCGGTGTTCAGCGAGCGCGGCTACGAGAATGCCTCCATGGCCGAGATCGCGGCGCGTGCCGGCGTGGTGGAAGGCACCATCTATAAGTATTTCAGCAACAAGCGTGACTTGATGCTTCAAGTGCTGAGCCGCTGGTATGAGAACATGCTGGCCAATTACGAGGAGCATCTCGCCGGCATCAAGGGCACCGAAAGCCGGCTGCGCTATGTGATCTGGCGGCACCTCGCCTTCATCCAGGCTCATCCGGCCTTGTGCCGAGTGTTTTTCCGCGAGGTGCGCACCGGCGGCGACTATGACAGCTCGGCGCTGCACGAGCTCAACCGGCGCTATACGCATCTGGCTGTAGCCATCCTGCGCGAGGGCTTCGCCGATGGCGACCTCAAGCCCGGTCTGTCGCTGCCGCTCATCCGCGACCTGATCTACGGCACGATCGAACATCACACCTGGAGATATGTCTGCGGATCTGGATCGCTCGATGCCGAGGCCATCGCCGATCAGCTCTGCCTGGTGCTGTTCGGGGGCATTGCGGCGGATAAAGCGGCCAATCGCCTGGAGGCCACCGCAGCCCGGCTCGAAAACGTGGCCGAACGACTGGCCCAGAGTGTGGCCGCCGCCTCTGTCCCGGTGGAGAGCGAGGCATGAGCCCGGTTCTCTCATTGACCAATGTGCAGGTGCTCTATGACCGCGCGATCGAGGCGGTGCGCGATGTGTCCCTGAGCGTGCCGGAAGGGTCGATCGTTGCCCTGCTCGGCTCAAACGGGGCTGGCAAATCCACAGTGCTCAAGGCCATCTCCGGCATTCTCGACCGGGAGGAAGGCGAGATCGTCGGCGGCAATATCCACTATCGGGGCGAGCGCATCGGTGGCCGCTCCGCAGACGAGATCGTGCGGGCCGGGCTGGTGCAGGTGCCGGAAGGCCGCGCCCTGTTTCCGACGCTCACGGTGGAGGAGAACCTGCTGATGGGCGGCTATACCCGCAGCGCAGCCCAGAATGCGGAGGCGCTGGAGCAGGTTTATGCCCTGTTTCCCCGGGTCAAGGAGCGGCGCACGCAAATCGCTGGCTACCTATCCGGCGGCGAGCAGCAGATGGTGGCAGTGGGTCGTGCTCTCATGGCCAAGCCAGAGATCCTGATGCTGGACGAGCCGAGTCTCGGCCTTGCGCCGCAAGTGGTGGACGGGATCTTCGACACCATTATCCGTCTCAACCGCGAGCACGGACTGACCGTGCTGCTGGTCGAGCAGAATGCTCAGCTCGCCCTATCGGTCGCGAGCTACGGCTACATCATGGAGAACGGCCGCATCGTGCTCGACGGGCCGGCCGAGCGGCTGAGCAGCAACGCGGATGTGCAGGAGTTCTACCTGGGCTTCGCCTCGTCGGGGCAACGCAAGTCCATGCGCGAGGTGAAGCACTACAAGCGCCGCAAGAGGTGGCTGTCGTGACGCGCATGTTCAACGCCTCGGGACTCGCGGCAGCCTCCACGGAAACCGCCCCGCCGCTTCTCGAAGTGGTGGACCTTTCCAAGACCTTTGGCGGCCTGCGGGCGGTGTCGGACGTGAGCTTTGCCGTGCCGCAAGGATCGATCTGCTCGCTCATCGGGCCCAATGGCGCCGGCAAGACCACCGTGTTCAACCTGATCAGCGCGGTGCTACGGCCCACCTCCGGCCGGGTGATTTTCGATGGCAAGGACATCACCAGAGCGCCAACCTACACGCTGGCCAAGCGCGGCCTTGCACGCACCTTCCAGAACCTGGCCGTATTCAAGCACGAGACGGTGGCGAACAATCTGCTGGTGGGCATGCATGCGCATCTGCGCACCGATCCCTTTTCCGCTGCCATCTTCTATGGCCGGGCACGGCATGAGGAGATCCGTGCACGCGAGCGGGTCGAGGAGATCATCGAGTTCCTGGAGATCGAGGATATTCGGGACCTGCCAGTGGGGACCCTGTCCTATGGCATGCAGAAGCGGGTGGAGCTTGGGCGCGCCCTCGCCGTGAACCCGCGGCTCCTGCTGCTGGACGAGATGGTGTCCGGCATGAACCAGGAGGAGCGCGAGGACATCGCCCGGCTGATCCTCGACCTCAAGGAGGAGCTCGGGGTGACCGTGCTTATGGTCGAGCACGACATGGGCATCGTCATGGACATTTCCGACCGGGTGTTCGTGATGAATTATGGCGAGAAGATCGCCGAGGGCACGCCGGCAGAGGTCTCCGCCGACCCGGCCGTCATCGCTGCCTATCTCGGGCGGAGGTCGGCTGCATGACCGCACTCGACGTCAAACAGCTCGAGGCGCTCACCCTGCCGCAGGTCTTGGCTGCCCGCGCGAAGGCGCATCCGTCCGCGCTTGCTCTGCGCGAGAAGGTGCGCGGCATCTGGCGGCGCACCACCTGGGGCGACTATTTCCGCGATGTGCGGCTCACCGCGATTGGCCTCTATGCGCTCGGCTTCCGTCCCGGCGACCGGCTGGCCATCGCCAGCGAGAACACGCCGGAATGGTACTATGCGGACCTTGCCGCGCAGATGCTGGGCGGTGCGGGTCTCGGCATCTATCCCACCAATCCCTGGCCCGAGCTGCAATACATCCTGCGCCATGCCCGGGTGAAGCTGGTGGTGTGCGGTGACCAGGAGCAGGCGGACAAGGTGATCGATGCGAGCCGGTTCGAGGGCGGCCTGCCGGATCTCGAAATGCTCATCTGCGTGGACATGCGGGGCATGCGGAATTACGACCGCAGCAATCTCATGTCCTTCGCCGACCTGATCGCGCTCGGGCAAAAATCGGAAGCGGCCCATGGCGCCGCAGTCGACGCGCTGCTCGCCGCCGGCAAGCCGGAAGACACGGCGATCATCGTCTACACGTCCGGCACCACCGGCATGCCCAAGGGGGCGATGCTGTCCCATCGCAACATGCTCTATTCGGCCGCCCGGGTCGTCGACACAGCGGGGCTCACGGCCGAGACTTACTCGGTTGTCTGCTATCTGCCCCTCTGCCACGTCGCCGAACGGTCGTTCTCGCTGTGCATGCATCTCCTGTCCGGCGCAACGGTGAATTTCGCGGAGTCGGTCGATACGGTGGTCGAAAACCTGCGCGAGATCGCGCCACTCGGCTTCCTCGGCGTGCCGCGCATCTGGGAGAAGATGCAGCAGCGCATCCTGTTTCGGGTGAAGGACACAACCCCGCTGCAGCGGCGGGTTTTCGATGCAGCCATGCGGCTGGGCCGACCCATCGCCGAGCGGCGGCAGGCCAATGGCGGCGCCTTCGCGAACGCCCGCGACGGCCTGGTCTATCGCCTGCTCTACCTCATCTGTTTCCGCGCTCTGCAGCGTTTCGTGGGGCTCGATTGCGTGCGCTGCGGTTTCTGCGGCGGCGCCACGGTCTCGCCGGAGGTGCTGCTGTTCTTCTGGACCCTTGGCGTGCCGGTCTACCAGATCTACGGCATGACCGAGACGGGCGGCGTAAGCCACATGCAGCGACCAGGCTTCACCCGCGCGGGCTGCTCCGGCCTCGTCATCGATGGGCTGGAACAGACGCTCGCGCCGGACGGCGAGCTCCTCTTGCGCGGGCCTTCGGTGTTCAAGGGCTACCTGTTCGATGCCGCCGCCACGGCAAAGGCGCTGGAGGATGGCTGGCTGCATACGGGCGACGTGGTCGAGATCGAGGACAATGGTGAAGTTCGGGTCATCGACCGCAAGAAGGATATCCTCATCACGTCAGGCGGCAAGAACATCACCCCGTCGCTGATCGAGAATGCGCTGAAGGACAGCCTCTATATCCGCGAGGCGATCCTGCTGGGCGATGGTCGCCATTTCGTCTCGGCGCTGATCCAGATCGACTACGAGACGGTGGGCCAGTGGGCCCAGTCGCGCGGCATTGCCTACACGACCTACCGCACCCTGGCGGAGAACCCGGAGGTGCGCGACCTGATCCAGGGGGAGGTCGACAAGGTGAATGCCCGCTTCGCCCGCGTCGAGAACATCCGCAAGTTCGTGCTGCTCACCAAGGAGCTCGACCATGACGATGGCGAGCTCACCGCCACCATGAAGGTGCGCCGCCGGGTGATCGAGCAGAAGTTCCGCGAGGAGATCGTGGCGATCTACGGGAGTGCGGCCTGATGGACTTCTTCCTGCTGCTGCTCGCCACGGGGCTCGTTTCAGGTGCCGCCTACGGCATGATCGCCATGGGCTTTGCCCTCATCTACAAGGCCACGGGCGTCGTCAATTTCGCCCAAGGCGAGCTGGTGATGCTCACCGCCTATATCGCCTTCTCGATCGCGGCCAGTCTCAATCTCTCGTTCTTCCCGCTGGTGGCGGTCACGGTACCGATCGCGATGGTGCTGGGCCTGGTGCTCGAGCGCATCTTCATCCGGCCGATGCTGGGCGAGCCGATCTTCGCCATCGTCATGGTGACCATCGGGCTTGCCGTGATCATCCGCGGCGTCACCATCATGATCTGGGGGCCGGACCCGTTCGACTTCCCAGCCGGACTTTCGACGAATGTGGTGTTCATCGGCGACATTCCGTTCTACCCCGCCCAGCTCTATGCGCTCGGCGCCCTGGCGGTGCTGGTGGCGGCCGCCTGGTTCTTCCTCCACCGCAGCCGCATGGGCATCGCCATGCGCGCGGTCGCCGCCAACGAGAAGGCGGCGATGCTCATGGGCATCGGGGTGGCCCGCGTCCATGCCCTGGCCTGGTCGCTCTCCTCCGCCATTGCCGCAGTGGCCGGCATTCTGTTTGCCGCCAATTTCAAGCTCGGCCCCGACCTCTGGTTCCAGGGATTGAAATCGTTTCCGGCGGTGATCCTGGGCGGGCTCGACAGCGTGATCGGCGCGGCCATCGGCGGCCTCGTCATCGGCGTCATCGAGAACATGGCGCAAGGCTATCTCGGCCAGGGCCTACGCGAGATCGCCGGCTTCGTAGTCATCGTGCTGGTGCTGATGATCAGGCCCTACGGCCTGTTCGGCGAGCGGGAAATCGAGAGGGTCTGAACCGATGCGCACCGGTCACTTCAAGGAGAGCTATGCCGAGCTGGTGACACTCAGCGACAGCGCCGTCACCTGGGCCTGGGTGGCGGTGCTGCTCGCCGTACTCATCGCACTGCCTCTCTTCGTCGGCAATTACGGCCTCTCGCTCGCCGCGGGCGCCATGATCGCGGTGATCGGCGCTGTCGGCCTCAATCTGCTGGTCGGCACCACCGGCCTCATCTCCATCGGCCAATCGGGCTTCCTGGCCATCGGCGCCTATACCAACGCTCTGCTGCTTGCCGACCACGGCTGGCCGATTTGGGCCAGCATTCCGGCGGCGGGTGTGCTTTCAGCCCTGATCAGCCTGCTGGTGGGCATCCCCTCGCTGCGGCTCAAGGGCCTCTATCTCGCGATCACCACCCTCGCCTTCGCCTTCATCGTCAATCACGTGATCCTCTATGCGGAGGAGATCACCCACGGCCCCAACGGCGTGTTCCTGCCGAAGATCACGGCCCTGGGGTTCGACCTCTCGAGGGACAGGCCCTTCTACTACTTCGCCCTGGCAATCACCATCGCCGTGGTGCTGGTGGCCCTCAACCTGTCGCGCACCCGCATCGGCCGCGCATGGATGGCCATTCGCGACCATGACATTGCCGCGCGAGTGATGGGCATCGACCTCGTCCGCTACAAGCTACTTGCCTTCATGATCTCGTCGTTTCTGGTGGGCATTGCCGGCGCGCTGATGTCTCTGCACATCCGCTTCGTCAATATCGACGTGTTCGGCCTCATCCTGTCGATCGAGGCCCTGGCCATGATCATCCTGGGCGGGCTCGGCTCGATCGCCGGCGCCATTCTCGGCGCGCTCTTCCTGTCGTTTCTGCCGGAAGCGATCCGCATCGCCTTCGCCACCTTCGGGGACCCGTCGTCCACCACCTACACCGCTTACGTCTACGAGATCCGCGGCATCGCCTATGGCGTGGTGATCGTCGCTTTCTTGCGCTTCAAGCCCGATGGCCTCATCGGCTTCTGGAGAGACATCCGCCGCTACTGGAGCAATTGGCCCCTCGCCTACTGACGATATCACCCACACGAGATGGGAAGATTGGGAGGAACACATGCGTATGAAATCACTGGTTCTGGGCCTTGCTGCCCTTCTGATGGCCTCAAGCGCACACGCGCAAGATCCTGGCGTCACCGATACCGAGATCAAGATCGGCGACGTCAATATCCTGACTGGCCCTGCCTCGTTCATCGGCCGGGCCGTTTCGGTGGGCTCGAAGCTCGCCGCCACCGAGATCAACGAGGCCGGCGGCGTCAACGGCCGCAAGATCGTGATCGCCACGGAGGATGATGGTTATGTCCCGGCCCGGTCCTTCCAGGCGCTGAAGAAGCTGATCGAGGTGGACGGCATCTTCGCGCTCAACGGCACGTCAGGCACCGCCAATGTCCTGGCCATGATGCCGCTGATCGAAGAAAACAACCTGCCGACCGTGGTGACCACCGCGCCGAGCGAGCTGATCTACGATCCGGTGCGGCCTCCGGTCTTCACCATCGGCGCCCGCTATCAGGACGCCTTTTTCGGCCAGCTCAAATATATCCACGAGAACCTGGAGCCGGAGAACGCCGTCTATGGCCTGATCCGCCAGGATGACGACTTCGGGGTGACGGTCGAACAGGGCTATGACCGCGCGATCAAGGAGCTCGGCGTCAAGGACGGCATCCGTCTCAAATACAAGCGCGGCACCACCAATTTCTCCGCCGAGGTGGTGCAGATGCGGGCAGCCGGCGTCAACGTGCTCGCCAATGGCGCGATCATCGCGGGCGCGGCCAATGTGCTCAGCGAAGCGCGCAAGCTCGGCATGGACCTGCAGGTGGCTGCGGTGTGGAGCGAAGACATGCCGCCTTCCGTCAAGCTCGCCGCCCCCGCTGGCTATCCCTATCTGGTGGCCGACTATGTCGCCCTCAATGACGAGGCGACCGATGCCTTCCACAAGCTTGCCGAGAAGTATCTCAGCCCAGACGAGGTCGGCGCCATCAACCGTTATTCCTACATCACCTATGTGGGCCTGAAGGTGCTGGCCAAGGCGATGGAAGGCTGCGGCAAGGAGCTGACCCGCGCCTGCACCATCGAGCAGCTGCGCAAGATCAAGGATTTCGATACCGGCGGCCTTACCGCGCCGATCAGCTTCGACAACGAGAAGCAGCTCTCCGGCACGGCGCTCAAGATCTACCAGCTCGACCCGGCGACCCAGACGTTCAAGACCCTGGTCGACTTCACGGACTATTCGCCGAACGAGTGAGCAAATGATTGCGGCCGGGGGGCGACGCCACCCGGCCCACTTTCCTCAAGAAGGTCAATCCCGAGCATCCCATGACAAAGCCATTCTCGCGCGTTCTCATCGCCAATCGCGGCGAGATTGCCGTGCGCATCGCCAACACCTTACGCAAGCTCGGCATCGAGAGCGTGGTCGTCTATCACCCGGCTGACCGCCTTAGTCCGGCCGTCGCGTTGGCGGATCGTGCGGTCGAGATTACCGGCACCACACCGGTCGCCGCCTATCTCGATGGCGAGCAGATCATTGCGGCCGCGCGCGAGAGCGGGGCAGAGGCCATTCACCCCGGCTATGGCTTCCTGTCGGAGAATGCCGGCTTTGCCAGGGCTGTGGCCGCCGCCGGCCTCACCTTCGTGGGGCCGACGCCCGAAGCCATCGAGCTGATGGGCGACAAGGTGCGTGCCCGCGCCTTCGTCGAGAAGCACGGCTTTCCCGTGGCACCCTCGGCGATCGAGGACGATGATCCCGCAACTTTCGTGGAGCGGGCGCGGAGGGTGGGCGCGCCTCTGCTGATCAAGCCCTCCGCCGGTGGCGGCGGCAAGGGCATGCGCATCGTGCGTGACCTCTCGGTTCTCGACGAGGAGATCGAGCGCGCCCGCAGCGAAGGCCAGCGCTATTTCGGTGACGGCCGCCTCTATGTGGAGCGCTATGTGGAGAACCCGCGCCACATTGAGGTGCAGGTGCTGGGGGATGGCCACGGGAATGTCGTGCATCTGTTCGAGCGCGAGTGCTCGGTGCAGCGTCGCTTCCAGAAGATCGTGGAGGAGACCCCCTCCCCGGCGCTCACGGCCCAGCTGCGAGAGGTGATCTGCGAGACGGCGGCGGGCATCGCCCGGGCGGCAGGCTACCGCAATGCCGGCACGGTCGAATTCATCTACGGCAATGGCGAGTTCTTCTTCCTGGAGATGAACACGCGGCTGCAGGTCGAGCACCCCGTCACCGAGATGGTCACCGGCGTCGACCTGGTGGCCGAGCAGCTCAAGGTGGCGGCCGGCCACGCCCTGCCCTTCATCCAGGAGCAGATCGCGACCCGCGGCCACGCCATCGAGTACCGCATCTATGCGGAGAGCCCGGCGCGCGGCTTCACGCCAACCACGGGCAAGGTGTTGCGGCTGGGCTTGCCTGAGGGGGAAGGCATCCGCGTCGACAGCGGCATTCGCGAGGGCCAGCCGGTCACCTCGGCGTTCGACCCGATGCTCGCGAAGCTGATCGTCCATGGCCCCAACCGCGCCGAGGCGATCGCCCGGGCAGATGCCGCCCTGCGCGACTTCGCCCTGCTCGGCTGCGAGACGAATGTGGAGTTCCTGCGCCGGCTCAATAGCGATCCGGCGTTCAAGGCAGGCGATGTGCATACCGGTTTCCTCGATGCCAATCCGGCGCTCGCCGAGCCGGCCGCCCTGCCTGATGAAACCCTGCGTCGCCTGCTTGCTGCCGCGGCGCTCAGCATGCGGCCAGTACGGGACGCCGCGGATGCCATTCCCGAATTGCAAGCGGCCATGGGCGCCTGGAGAAATTGATGAAGCATCTGTTCGTTCTCGATGGTCAGGAATACGAGCTGTGGCTGGGCCGTGACGCTTGCGGCTATCGCCTGTTGCTTGACCAGGAGCGCATCCCCGTCGCGCTTGCTTCGGATGGCTGCGGCCGTGATCGGCTCACGGTGGGGCGCGTATCGGTGCCGGCCCTTGCTGCGGTGGATGGCGACGTCGTGCATGTGCATGTAGACGGGGTCACGCGAAGTCTGCGCTGGGTCGACCCCATTGCCCGCTATGCCGCCCATTCCGGCGCATCGCTCGACGACATCATTGTTGCGCCCATGCCGGGCACGGTCATCTCCGTCCTGGTCGAGCCAGGCCATGAGGTTGCGCGCGGAGAGACGCTGGTGGTCATCGAGAGCATGAAGCTCGAGACCGCCATCAAGGCGCCGCGGGATGCCACCATTGACCTCGTGCATGTGAGCCCGGGCCGCACTTTCGACCGCTCGGCCCCTCTCGTCACCCTTGCCCCTGCCAGCGAAGGCTAAACTCTCATGCGCATCGAATCGCGTATCGATACATCCTCCGAGGAGTTCCGCGCCAACATGGCCCACAACCGGGGGCTCGCGGCCGAGCTCCGCACCCGCCAGAACAAGGCGCGTTTCGAGCGGCCGGCGCGCGACATCGACCGGCTCACCCGCCAAAACAAGCTGTTCGTGCGCGACCGGCTCAACCTGCTGCTCGATCCGGACACGCCGTTCCTGGAGCTCTCGACCCTTGCCGCCAATATGGAGTATGACGGCGAGGTACCGGGCGCGGGCAATGTCATTGGCATCGGCATCATCGCCGGCCGCGAGGTGATGATTCACGCGGATGATGCCAGCGTTAAAGGGGGCGCGTGGTACCCCCTGACCATCAAGAAGATGGTGCGGGCGCTGGACATCGCCATCGAGAATCGACTGCCGGTCGTGCATCTCTGCGACAGCGCCGGCGGCTTCCTGCCGCTGCAGGCCGACCTGTTCGCCGACAAGTATTATGCCGGCCGCCTGTTCCGCAACCAGGCCATCCTCTCGAAGCGGCGCATCCCGCAAGTGGCGATCGTGCTCGGCCATTGCACGGCCGGCGGCGCCTATATCCCCGCTTTGAGCGAGTACAACGTCATCGTTCGGGGCACAGGAGCCATTTTCCTAGGAGGCCCGCCCCTGGTGAAGGCGGCGACCGGCGAAGAGGTCACGGTGGACGAGCTGGGCGGGGCCGATGTCCATACCCGCATCTCGGGCACCGCCGATTACCCCGCCGATACGGAGCAGCAGGCGATTGCGATCGCGCGCGATATCGTCGCCCAGTTCCGGCGGCCGGACAAGCTCCGCATCGAGCGGCTCCCGCCCGCGCCGCCCTATTACGACCCGGAGGAGCTCTATGGCATCGTTCCGCGCGACATCAAGGTGCAGTTCGACATGCGCGAGGTCATCGCGCGCATCGTCGATGGCAGCCGCTTCCACGAATATCAGCCGGCCTATGGCACCACGCTGGTGTGCGGCTATGCGCACATCTGGGGCTACCAGGTGGGCATCCTCGCCAATAACGGTGTGCTGTTCAATGATAGCTCGCTCAAGGCCGCCCATTTCATGCAGCTGTGCAACCAGCACTGCGTGCCAATGATCTTCCTGCAGAACATCACCGGCTACATGGTTGGCCGCGATTACGAGCACCGCGGCATCACCAAGGATGGTGCCAAGATGATAATGGCGGTGGCCGGCTCCGAGGTGCCGAAGATCACCGTGATGGTGAACGGCTCGTTTGGCGCCGGCAATTACGGCATGGCCGGCCGCGCCTTCGATTCGCGGTTCCTGTTCGCCTGGCCGCAGCACCAGATCTCGGTCATGGGGGCCGAGCAGGCGGCCAACGTGCTGGCCGACATCAAGATTCGCCAGCTGCAGCGGCACGGCCAGACGCTCACGCCCGAGCAGGTGGCTGCCATTCGCGAGCCGATCCTGGAGGAGTATCGGCGTCAATCCAGCGCTTACTACTCCACCTCCGAAATCTGGGATGACGGCATTCTCGATCCGGTGGACACGCGTAACGCCCTTGGCCTTGCCCTCAGCGCGGCCCTTAACGCCGAGATCGATCGGCCCCATTATGGCGTTTTCCGGATGTGATCTTGAGAAGGACAGACTTCATGCCGCTGCCGCACGCCCTGGAAGGCCGCCTCAAGGCACCGATCATCGCCGCGCCCATGTTCCTGACCTCCGGCCCCGACCTGGTGGTCGCGACCTGCCAGTCGGGCCTGATCGGCACGTTTCCGGCGCTCAACCAGCGCACCAGCGAGGGCTATGAGGCCTGGCTCGAGGAGATCGGCTCGCGCCTGGCCGATGCGCCGCATGCCGCCCCGTACGGGGTCAACCTGGTGGTCCATCGCACCAATCCCCGGCTCCAGGCAGATCTCGAGCTCACGGTGAAGCACAAGGTGCCGCTGGTGATTACTTCGCTCGGCGCAGCCAACGAGGTGGTGGAGGCGATCCATTCCTATGGCGGCATCATCTTCCATGACGTGATTAGCCTCAGGCATGCGGAAAAGGCGGCCGCCGCAGGTGTTGACGGCCTGATCGCCGTCTGCGCGGGTGCCGGCGGGCATGCGGGCACGCTGAGCCCGTTCGCCTTCATCCCGGAGCTGCGCGCCATGTTCGAGGGCACCATCATCCTGGGCGGCTGCATATCCACCGGCCGGCAGGTAGCTGCCGCCCGCCTGCTCGGGGCCGACCTCGCCTATATCGGCACGCGCTTCATCGCCACCCAGGAAAGCACCGCGCCGCTCGGCCACAAGCAGATGATTGTGGAGGGCCGCGCCAACGACATCGTCTATACGCCGGCGGTCAGCGGCGTTCACGGCAATTTCCTGAGGAACAGCCTGCTGGCCCACGGCATCGACGAGGCGGCCATGGCGAGCCCCGCCAAGCTCGATTTCGGCACCGAAGGCGAGGCAAAGGCGTGGAAGACCCTGTGGTCAGCGGGCCAGGGTATCGGGTCGATCCATGACGTTCCGCCGGCGGCAGAGCTGTGCGCCCGGCTCATTGCCGAATATCACGAGGCTCTGCGGGTGCCGGAAGCGGCCTAGTCGAGGAAACGCACGGGAGAGCTGACGCTATGCCGCAAATGCCGTCTTGGAGCGCGACCGCGGCCGGCAAGACTTGGCGCGCCGGCCGCCTCACGGTCTACGAGATGTTCCGCGCGCGCGCGCGCCGGCAACCCGAAGCACTGGCGGTGGAGCATGTGGGCGGGCAACTGACCTATGCCGCGCTCAACGATCGCGTGCTGCGACTTGCCCATGTGCTTTCGAACCACGGTCTCAAGCGGGGCGATCGGGTGGCGATCCTGTCCGAGAACCGCCTAGAATATGTGGAGCTCGAACTGGCGGCGGCGCGCAACGGCCTCATCGTCGCCTGCCAGAACTGGCGCCTTGCTGCAGGCGAGCTGCGGCACTGCATTACCCTGGTCGAGCCCAAGCTGGTTCTGGTTTCGGCCCGCTATGCGGACACGCTCGCGCAGCTCGGCCTCGACCTGCCGGTGATCAATATCGATGCGGACTATGAGCAGCTCCTGGCGGGCACGCCGAGCCCTGCGGACATCGCCGCCGCGGGCGACCCGGAGGTTGACCCGGAAGACGGGCTGGTGATCCTCTATACTAGCGGCACCACCGGCCTGCCCAAGGGCGCCCTGATCAGCCATCGCGCCGAGATCGCCCGCATGATGGTGTTGGCCATCGACCTGGATATCACATCCGAGGACGGGTTCGTGGCCTGGGCGCCGCTGTTCCACATGGGCTCGACCGATCAGACCCTCGCGGCGCTCATGGCGGGCGCTCCGGTCATCATCGTCGATGGCTTCGATGCCCGGCGTATCGTGGATGCGGTCGCCCGCTACAAGCTGGGCTGGCTGTTGCTCATGCCCGGCTCGATCGAGCCGGTGGTCGAGTTCATGCGCCGCGAAGGCACCATGCCGAAAGGCGTGAAGGTCTGCGGCGCCATGGCCGATCTCGTGCCCCTGCAGCTCATCACCGAGCTGACCCGGCTGATGCGCGCGCCCTATCTCAATAGTTTCGGTGCGACCGAAACCGGGCTGCCGCCGGGCAGCGGCGCCGTGCTGCCGGCTGGCGAGGTGCCGAAGACGCTCTCCAAGCGGCTCAGTTCGCTCTGCGATGTCATGCTGGTTGATCCCGACGGCAACCCGGTGCCGGACGGCGAGCCCGGCGAGGTGGCCATTCGCGGTGCCACCGTGTTCAGCGGCTACTGGAACGCGGAGGAGACCAATGCCCGCGACTTCGCGAATGGCTGGTTCCGCATGGGCGACCTGTTTCGCAAGAATCCGGACGGCACCTATGATTTCGTCGATCGCGCCAAATACATGATCAAGTCCGGCGGCGAGAACATCTACCCGGCAGAGATCGAGCGGGTGCTCTTGTCGGATGCGCGGGTGGCGGATGCGGTGGTGGTGCGCAAGCGCGATGCGCGCTGGGGCGAGGTGCCGGTGGCCTTTGTGGCCCGGCACAGCGAAGATCTGACGGAACAGGAGATCGAAACCCTCTGCCGCCGTGCGCTTGCCGGCTACAAGCGGCCGAAGGAGGTGCGCTTCATCGCCTTTGCCGACTTCCCCCGCTCCACGACCGGCAAGATCCTGCGGCACGAGCTGGAAAAGCTGCTTTGACCTCTACTTTACGCCGGCGCCCGCGGCTGCTACCCCTCACGCGCAAAGGAGACGGCGATGGTCGATATTCCCTTCGAGCATGAGATGGAGTTCACCCCGGGCGCGGCGCAGCAGGTATCCCCCCTCATTCGCCGGCTGGTGGCGCCCAATCCGAGCGCTTTCACCTATAAGGGCACCAACACCTATATCGTCGGCCGCGGCACGGTTGCCGTCATCGATCCCGGCCCGGATGATGACGAGCATTTCGCGGCCCTCATGCGAGCGCTCGACGGGGAGACCGTGAGCCACATCGTGGTCAGCCATACACATCGCGACCACTCGCCGCTGGCCGCGCGGCTCAAGGCGGCGACCGGGGCGCCGACCGTGGCCTTCGGCCCCCATGGCGCGGGCCGCGTCGGCGAGGCGGTCGCCTCAGGCAGCGTGCAGCTCGATGCCTCGGGCGATACGGACTTCCTGCCGGACCAGCGCATCCGCCATGGCGAGGTGATCGACGGCAAAGGCTGGCACCTGCAGGCGGTGTTCACGCCGGGCCACACGTCCAACCACATGGCCTTCGCCTTGCCCGAGGAGAAGGCACTGTTCTCTGCAGACCACGTGATGGCGTGGTCGACCAGCGTGATCGCCCCGCCGGACGGCAATATGGCCGATTATATGGCGTCCTTACGCCTGCTGCTGGATCGGGACGACGAGATCTATTGGCCGGGGCATGGGCCGGAGAAGAAAGACCCGCGCCCCTTCGTGCGCGCCTTCATCGCCCATCGGCAGATGCGCGAGCAGGCAATCCTTGCGCGCATCGAGGCGGGCGACCGCAAAGTGATGGACGTGGTGAAGAAGGTCTACAGTTCAGTCGATCCCAAGCTGCACCCAGCCGCTGCCATGTCGGCGCTCGCCCATGTGGAGCATTTGATCCACCTGGGCAAGGTCGCGCGCAACGGCCCGCTGGGGCTCGATGCGGAATTCTACCCCGCGTGACCTATCGCATGCGCAATCTCTAACGGCCTCTAGACATGCTGGCCGCCATTGATGTGCAGCTCGGCCCCGTTCACATAGCTGGATGCGTCGGTGCAGAGGAAATAGATGGCCTTGGCCACCTCTTCCGGCCTGCCCAGCCGGCGCATCGGAATGTCCTCGATCAGCTTCTCCGTGCCGGGCGAGAGAATGGACGTGTCGATCTCGCCGGGCGAGATGGCGTTCACGCGAATGCCCAATGGCCCGAAGTCATGGGCCATCTCCCTCGTCAGCGCGAACAGGGCGGCCTTGGATGTGGCGTAAGCCGCACCGGCGAAAGGATGCACCCGGCTTCCGGCAATGGAGGTGACGTTCACGATCGCGCCCTTGGCCGCCTTGAGCTCCTCCATCAGACCGCGGCCTAGCATGATCGGCGCGAAGAGATTGACCTGAAAAACGGTTTTCCAGTCCTCGATGCCCATGTCGATTGCGCCGAGACGGGCGCCACCCGGGCCTTTGGGCGAGATCGCCGCATTGTTGACCAGCGCGTGGAGCTGGCTGCCATTGGCCTTAAGCCGCTCGCGCATCTCCGCGATCGCCCGGTCGACATCATCCGGCCGGGCGAGGTCGACCTGAATGTGATCCTCAGGCCCGGCATCCCAGGGGCAATTCTCGGGGAAGGCGTGCCGCGAGCACGTGATCACCCGCCAGCCGGCGCTGGAGAAGCGCTTCACGGTCGCGTGCCCGATGCCGCGGCTGGCGCCCGTCAGAATGATTGTCTTGCGCTCGGTATCCGTGTTCACGACCATTGTGCTCCAGTCCTTCAAGGATACAGGCGCGACTTGCTCCAGGCGCTTGCCTCGTCACTTCGGTCGAAGCGGATGCGCTCATGCAACCTGAATGGCCGATCCTGCCAGAATTCGATGGATATGGGGATGACGCGAAAGCCCGACCAGTAGTGCGGCCGCGGCACATCGCCGATGGCATACTTGGCGGCATATTTGGCCACGGCCTTTTCCAGGGCAAACCGGCTTTCAAGCGGCCGCGACTGCTGCGAGGCCCAAGCGCCGATCCGGCTATCGCGCGGGCGCGAGGCATAGTAGGCGTCGGCCTCCGCCGCACTGACTGGCTCGACTCTGCCGCGCACGCGCACCTGGCGTCGCAGCGACTTCCAATGGAAGCAGAGCGCCGCCTTCCGGTTCGCCGCCAGCTCCTGCCCCTTCTGGCTCTCCAGGTTGGTGTAGAAGACGAAGCCGCGCGAATCGGCGCCCTTCAGTAGCACCATGCGTACATTCGGCAAGCCGTCCTCCCCAACGGTCGCCAAGCTCATGGCGTTGGGGTCGCTGGGCTCGCTGGCCGCGGCCTCCGCCATCCAGGCATCGAAGAGGGCGAAAGGGTCGTCCCGCTCGGTGAAATCCGCCGGATTCCCGGTGGAGGCGGTGTTTGCTTCACTGGACATCTCAATGCCTCCGAACCTGAACCAAGGTGGCGGATCTGCTGTAGCTCAGTTCACAGCCATAGTCTTGGCACATTTGGTTGGGACAGAGGAACAAGGGGGCTCACCTGCGCTTTTGCGAATGGCTCCGACGTTTTTGTGTCTCAGGGGAACCCGATGATCAAGATGACAATCGTGCCGATCACGCTTGCTGGCGCCATTGCGCTCGCCGGATGTGCGGGACCGAATCCCTATCAGCCGCAGGCATGGGGTGGCAACCAGGCCGCGGGAACCGTGGTCGGAGGCGTGGCGGGCGGGCTGATCGGCAGCGCGGTCGGGGGCACCGGCGCCACGGTGGTGGGCGCGGCATTGGGCGCCATCCTTGGCAACCAGGTCGGCTATTCGCTCGACGCCCAGGCGCAGGCGCGTGCCTATTATGCAGCGGAGGCCGCCTTCGACTCGGGCCGCCCGCAGCGCTGGGATGATCCGCGCGGCTATTACGGCGAAGTGGTGCCCTATGATTCCTATCGTAGAGGCCCCGAGCTATGCCGCGACTTCACCCACACCATGTTCGTGAATGGCCGGCGCGAGGTCATCCGCGGCACCGCCTGCCAGCTGGCTGACGGCTCCTGGAGCGTAGTGGGCTAGCACGAGACCACCTGTGTACGTCCGAATTGCTCGGGACGCTGCGTAAGCACGGGCGCCTGTGCCGGGGCCTCGCTTTTGCGCCATTTCCCTGGACCCCTCATGGGATTTGTGTAGGATGCCCGCACATTGCGGGTGGGTAGGGGTTTTCGTTTCCGTTTCGAGGGCAGTATGACCGAGCCGAAGGCGCTCATGGCGGGCAAACGCGGGCTGATCATGGGGGTTGCGAACAACCGCTCGATCGCCTGGGGCATCGCGCAGGCTTGCGCGCGTCATGGTGCCGAGATTGCACTGTCCTATCAGGGTGAAGCCTTTAAGAAGCGGGTCGAGCCGCTGGCACAGCAGCTGGGCTCCACCATGGTGGTGCCTTGCGACGTGAACGATGGCGCCTCTCTGGATTCGACCTTTCGGGCCATCGAGCAGCAATGGGGCGGGCTCGACTTCCTGGTCCATTGCGTCGCCTTTTCAGACAAGGACCAGCTCACCGGCCGCTATATCGACACCACCCCGGACAATTTCGCCAAGACCCTGAACATCTCCTGCTACTCGTTCACGGCAGCTGCCCAGCGTGCGGAGAAGCTGATGAATGGCGGCGGCGCCATGCTAACGCTCACCTATTACGGCGCAGAGAAATGGATGCCGCACTACAACGTGATGGGCGTGGCCAAGGCCGCTCTGGAAGCCAGCGTGCGCTACCTTGCCGCCGATCTCGGCAGCCGCAACATCAGGGTCAATGCGATCTCGGCTGGCCCGATCAAGACCCTGGCCGCCTCTGGCATCGGTGATTTCCGCTACATCCTGAAGTGGAACGAATACAACTCACCCCTGCGTCGCACGGTCACCATCGAAGAGGTCGGCGATTCCGCGGTGTTCCTGCTTTCCAACCTCGGCGCCGCGGTTACCGGCGAAATCGTGCATGTGGATGCCGGATACCACATCGTCGGCATGAAGAATCCGGAAGCGCCGGACATCTCAGTCGTTTGAGTCGCGCTTTCGGGCCCTGAACCGAGGGCGAGAGTTCGACCCCGCACGGTCGCGCTCGATGCAGTGCGCCCGCCGCCTCTGGTCAGATTAAGTTGTTAGAAATGCAACTTTAAATTGTACAAGCCACCGCAAACCTACTACGAACAAGCGCTCCGCGCTGGAATAGGTCTGGCGCTGGTTTTGACAGGAGTGTGAGTAGTATGGCCGTAGCCAAGGCTATTTTCGTACCATTGGCGGGCATGGGCCTGATGGCCGCCGGCGTGGGATTGGGCGTGGGCGGCAAGGTGCTCTACGACAGGTGGAGCAATCACAGCCACAGCAGCCACGACGTCGGCAGCCATGACGTTGACAGCACCCCGCCAGTTCACCTGGCCGGTGCTGCTCAGGTGGCGTCCGTAGACGCGCAGCAGGCTAGCCCGATCCACATGGATTGGTACCACTAGGTCTTAAAGGCCTGGATGTCGCCCGCGGCTGCCGCGGGCGACTATGCTCGCTGCGCGCGCAATCAAAATCGTGTTTCCGTCTGGATGCCGGCTCGCTCGGTTGCCAGATGCCGCCATCTACGGCCGTGCGCTCAGTGCAGATGGCAAGGAGGCTAAGACATGCCCAGTATTGTCAAAGGAACTCTGAACGCGCTCGGGCTCAGGACACCCAAGGGCGCGAAGCCCTTGGATCTGACGGGGAGCTCACATATCGAGCCAGCGCCACCACCCCCGGGGTCTCTCGCCCGCGAGCCCGCCCATTCACAGTCAGCCCAGCTGCAATCGCACTATTCGGAGATGTTCAAGACATTCTCCAGCCAGATGGACGAGCAGATGGAGCATACGTTCGGGCTTCTGAATGAAAAGATCCACGACATCAAGCAGTCGAGCCTCGTCACTGGCATGGCCGCGGGAGCGGGGCTGGTCGGCGGCCTGGGTGCGGGGACTCTCAGCGGGATTATTTCGGCGAAATATATTTTGTCCCATGTGGATGAGCCAGCAACGGCAAGCGATCATCCGCAGGGTGACATTTCAGGCAGTGCCGCCGACGACCCGTCGCATCTTTGGACCGTCGCATAGGTTGGAAGTGGCTCCTATTCAATTTTAAGTTGCATAAATCTGTAACTACGGTATTTGCAGGCGGCGGGGGCGCCTCAGCTATCAGTGCCTGGTGTAGGAGTTTTGATAATGCCGCTTTCACGTACACAGTCGCTTCCGAACGACCTCCACAGCAGCGTAACCCCCGTAGTGCAACCTGTGGCTGACAAGAGCTTCATGAGCACCTGGGGTTGGCCCGTTGCCGGTGCCGCTTTCGCAGGCGGTGTCGGGACCGGCATTCTCGGCGCCAAGCTATTCGATTGGTGGACCAGCGCGCATGGAGACCACCATGCGAGCACGACCACGTCGGCCGATGATGGCCACCGCGATCGCAGCTCTGGCTTGATCGATGTTATGCATCCAGGCCAGGAGATCGCGGAGCATCAGGCACAGGTTGATCCCGCCGGCAATTACCTTCTGAGCAATTCAGACTCACTTCATTGCTGCTGATCTCAAGTGCAGCGGGTCGCCCGCACGAAGCGTGCGGGCGACAGCCAACTCCAAGCATGGGTCATAGCCAATGGATGAAGGTTTTGTGAGGCCATCCCAGTACGAAGCGTGGATACCTACGAGTTTTGGAACGCCTCCGATAAGAAGCATCCACGTACCGTCCGGACAGGGTGATCTCGAGGTGTCCGTTGACGGGCTCGATAATTGGTCCATGGTGTCAGTGGCGGCCCGGCCAAGCTGGATCAAGCCTGCCCTGGCAGTGGGAGCTGGTGTTGGGGCGATCGCGACAGCCGCAACCGCCCTGATGCTCTGGCGCCCATGGGAGAACAGTCGCGCGGACGCACAAACCACAGACGGGCAAGAGACGAGCGGCACCGCGCCTGGAGATGAGCCGGCATCACCAGAGACCGCTGCCGCCATTCCGGATGACGGCCACGGCATTGGCTATGGCAATCTCTGTGATGATGCGGGTTCTCAGCAGGTTTTGGCCTGCTGGCGGGACGTATGCTTCTGATCTGAACCCGGTAAAAGCGGGTTTCCTGCCTTCCCCCTGATGCACTAAAGTCACCTCCAGAACAGAGGGCGTGTACGGTCGCGCCGTGTGGAGGACAAAGACTGAGATGCTGGGATTGATGCAGGACTGGCCGCTGCTGGTTCACCGAATTCTGGATCATGCAAATCGGTACCATGGCACGCGCGAGATCGTCTCGCGCACCGTGGAAGGTGCCATCCATCGGTATACCTACGCGGACTGCGCACGCCGGTCCCGGGCGCTGGCTGACGTGGCCCAGAGGAAGCTGGGGCTCAAGGCGGGCGACGTCATCGCCACCATGGCATGGAACGGTTACCGCCACATGGAGATCTGGTATGGGCTGATGGGGCTGGGGGCGGTGGTGCACACCCTCAACCCGCGCCTGTTCGCCGATCAGCTCGAATACATCATCAACCACGCCGGGGACCAGTGTCTCTTCCTCGATTTGACCTTTGTCGAGCAGATGGAGGCGCTGCAGGACCGCATCCCCACCGTCAAGTCCTTCGTCATCATGACCGACCGGGCGCATATGCCGGCAACCAAGCTGCGCAACGCGATCTGCTATGAGGAGCTCATCGCCGAGGGCGACGAGAGCTTTGCCTGGCCCAAACTCGACGAACAGAGCGCCTGCGGTATCTGCTATACCTCCGGTACCACCGGCAATCCGAAGGGCGTTGTTTATTCCCACCGCTCGCACATGCTGCACGCCATGGCGCTGTGCGGGGCCGACGCGCTTGCCCTGAGCTCGCGCGATACGGTCATGCCGGTCGTGCCCATGTTCCACGCCAATGCCTGGTCGCTGATCTTCTCAGGGCCGATGGCGGGCGCCAAGCTGGTGCTGCCAGGCCCGAAGATGGACGGCCAATCGATCTATGAGCTGCTGGACGGCGAGCGCGTGACCTTCACCGCCGGCGTGCCCACCGTGTGGCTGATGCTGTTGCAATATCTGGAGCAGCATCCGGAGCTGAAGCTGCCTTATCTCGAACGGGCGCTGATTGGTGGCTCTGCCTGCCCCGAAGCGATGATGGTGACGTTCGAGCAGAAATACGGCACGCGGGTCGTGCACGCCTGGGGCATGACCGAGATGAGCCCCATCGGCTCGCTCGCCAATCGCTCCGGCGCAACCGCCGATTTCGACCACGATCGGTGGTGGCCGCTGCAGCTGAAGCAGGGCCGGCCGTTTTTCGGGGTCGAGATGGAAATCAAGGACGATGAGGGCAATATCCTGCCCAATGACGGCAAGACCTTCGGCCACCTGGTGGTGCGCGGGCCCTCTGTCGCGCGCGCCTATTACAAGGGCGAGGGCGGGCAGATCCTGGACGAGGATGGTTATTTCGATACTGGCGACGTGGCCACCATCGACCAATGGGGCTACATGCAGATCACCGACCGCGCGAAGGACGTGATCAAGTCGGGCGGCGAGTGGATCTCGTCCATCGATCTGGAAAATGCGGCCATGGGCCATCCGGCGGTGGCGGAAGCAGCCGTGATCGGCGTGCCCCATCCGAAATGGGACGAGCGGCCGCTGCTCATCATCGTCAAGAAGCCGGGTGCGGATCTGCGCAAGGAGGAGATGTTGAATTTCCTCAAGGACAAGGTCGTGAAGTGGTGGCTACCCGACGACGTGGCGTTCGTGGACGAGATCCCGCACACCGCCACAGGCAAAATCTCCAAGCTGACGTTGCGCCAGCGCTTTGCCGACTACCGCCTGCCTGGGTCGGAAGCGGCGGAGTAATAGAAGTCTTTTTTGCGGCCAGGGGGCGCTGGGGCTACCCGGTCGGGCCCAGCAATACCGAACTGTCAATGTCGCTCTAACGAACCCGCACACTCGGTTTTCCGGTTGCATGGCGGCGGGCGGTGCGGTTCAGTATCGCGCTCCCGCCCCACCTCTTCGCCACTCGGGCTCCGGCAGATCGGTATGGCATACGACGACTCCCTTATGGCTCCCGAGCCCGTTTCACCCGGCCAGGCGCGCGACGTTCTGGTGATCGGTAGCGGATTCGTGGGGCTGTGCTCCGCCCTCTGGCTGCAGCGTCTCGGCCATCGGGTCACCATCGTCGACCGGGACCCGCCCCTGCCCGGGTCGTCCTATCGCCATGCCTGTTCCTACGGGAATGCCTGCACCATCGCGACCTACGCCGTGACCCCGGTCGCCCTGCCGGGAATTGTGTGGCGCGTGCCGGGTATGTTGGCCAATCCTTTCGGCCCGCTCGCGATCATCTGGCGGTACATGCCCCATCTTGCGCCATGGTTGCGCGGCTTCGTCAGCTGCTCCAGCCCGCGCGAGGTGGAGCGGATCGCCACTGTTCTCGAACGCCTGCTCGGCCACGCCGAGGCGGCGTTCGCACCTCTGCATGCCGAGGCTGGAACGGCGCAGATGCTGCGGCGGGGCGGCTCGCTCTATCTCTACAAGTCGGAGCAGGAATATCGGGAGGAAGAAGACTATATCGCGCTTCATCGCCGGCACGGGGTGAGGTTTGACGTAGTGGACAAGGCGGCGATCCGGGATCTCGAGCCGAACGTGGCCCCGCTCTACCACCGCGGCCTCTATTTCCGCGATGCTCATCATCTGAGCAGCCCCAGGGACGTCGCGTTCGCCTTTGCGCAGAGCTTCCTTAAGCGCGGTGGCACATTCCTGAAAGGCGAGGTCCGGGGGTTGACGCCTACGAGCGCGGGCCTCCTCGCCGAGTTCGGTCACATGTCGCACCCAGCGCAGACCGTGGTCGTGGCGGCGGGCGCCTGGTCAAGTGCCCTTGCCGGCATTATGGGCGACGACATCCTGCTCGATACGGAGCGGGGCTACCACGTGCTGTTTCCGGAAGCGGGCGACCTCATCAGCCGCCCGGTGTGCTTTGCCGAACAGGGCTTCTATATGGTGCCCATGGCGGACGGCCTGCGCGCTGCGGGCACGGTCGAGCTCGGCGGGCTCGCCCTTCCCATGCGCGAGGCGCGCACCGAAGCCATTCGGGCGGGCGTCGCCCGCTTCATACCCAAAGCGGGCCGTGCGACAGACGAATGGATGGGCTTCCGGCCCTCCATGCCCGACAGTCTACCGGTCATCGGCCCTTCACCAGCCGATCCGCGCGTTATCTATGCCTTCGGCCATGGGCATCTCGGCGTCACCCTGGCGGCGGTCACCGGACGATTGGTCGCCGACCTCGTCTCGCAGCGGCAGCCTTTCCTCGATCTCGCGCCGCTGCGTCCCATCCGGTTCAGCCGCTGGGGCAAGCCACTCGACCAACGTTGATCAGCGCACTCACGAAGTTGCCGGCAGCCTGAGCACCCAGCCCGGCTGAATGAGATCTGGATTCCTGATCGGCGGAGTGTTCGCCTTGACGATCTCTGTATATCGCGCGCCCTGGCCCGGCCCGAAATGCATTTCGGCGATCTTCCACAGCGTATCGCCCGCCTTGACCGTATAGAACGTCGAAGGAGGAGTAGCGTTGTTCGGCGTGATCTGATTGTCAACCTTGGAAACCCCCAAGGTATTGCCAACAGTCAACGCCATCTTCTCAGCATCTTCCGTGGTCGGCGCAGTTCCCGACAAGGTCACCTTGTCGCCGTCCACATTGACATTCACGCCGGCCGGGTTCAATCCATGCTGCTGGAGTGTATTCTTGACCGCGTCTGGGGAAGTCGTCCGGGCGGCCGCACCGCCTGCCAATTCCTTTTTGAGAAAGTCAATAAGTCCCATAGTGCTTTCCTCTGCAGCTCAATTATTGCGTGCATAGGAATAGATCTACACGAAGAAGGTTAATCACTCGCGACACGCACAGCAGGACAGGTCATCAGGATGCCGCCATCTCGGCAGCGTTCACATCGAGCAGGAACACCTCCCCTTGGGGAGCTTCCCGGCCGCGGCCGATGTGGTCAACCGCATCGACCATGCGTCCGCCGCGCCCGAGAATGTCGTCGGCCAATGCAACGATGAGACGGTTGGGCGTTGCCGTGGGTGAAGCCTCACGCAGCCGCTTGGCCAGGCTCATCTCGTTTTCCTCCGGCAAATGGGCGCAGAGCGCCGCATAGGCCGCCGCCGTGGAGCGGCTGATGCCCGCCCAGCAGTGGATCAGAATGGGGTGCTGGCGCGGCCAGGCTTGGATGAACGAGATCAGACTCTGGGCGTGATCGGCAGTCGGGCAGACCAGCCCCTCCATGGCTATGGCAATATCGTTAAAGGTCAGGCGCAGGTGGTTGGTCGCCGGAACGCCCCCGACCACGACCGGCTCGGCGGTCGGGCCAAGCAGGGTCACCACATGGCTCGGCTTATAGGCTGCGGCCGCGGTTTCCACGGCACTCAGCGGCGAAACGATGATCCTCGGCATGACCCGCAAGCCTCACTGATACAGCTTCTGAAACCGGTCCAAATATAGCGCGGCCGCGTCCTCCGCGGCCAGAGGTTCGAGGGGAAGGATCCTGCGCAGCGCCAGCGCTCCCTTGCCCTGGGGCCGGCCGAAGTAGCGCGCGGCCTCGATGAGGTCGAAGCCGGCAAGCTCGGTCGCTTCCGCATAGGCGGAGATCGTGTCGGCGCGCTTGATCAGCTGCCTTGTGGTCTCCGGGAGAGTGGACGGCAGCGCGAAACGCAGGTGGATGGCCGCCAGCAGCCGGGCCTCGAATGCCCGGTAATCGAGGCCCAGCGCTGCCTTGAACGGGCTGATCATATCGCCGATGACATATTCCGGGGCATCATGCAACAGGGCGGCGAGCCGCCAGGGCCGGTCAAGGCCTGGGTCGAGCTCGCTGGCAAGCCTCTCCACGATGACGCAATGCTGCGCCACCGAGAAAGCGTGCGCCCCGCGGGTCTGGCCGTTCCAGCGGGCAACGCGCGCAAGCCCATGAGCGATGTCGCCGATCTCGATGTCCAGCGGCGAAGGGTTCAAGAGATCGAGCCGTCGGCCCGAGAGCATGCGCTGCCAGGCGCGCGGCTCGGTCTCCTTGCGGGGCGGCATGTCAGGGGCGCGGCCGCTCGGCCAGCGCAGCGCAGGCCGCATGGCGATGGCAGTCGACCACATGGTCGTTGACCATGCCCACCGCCTGCATGAAGGCATAGACGATGGTGGGTCCGACGAAGCGGAAGCCGCGCTTCATGAGATCCTTCGAGATCGTGCGGCTCAAGGGTGTCTCCGCCGGGATCTCGCCGCGCTCGCGGAACCGGCTCTGGATGGGCCGGCCGTCGACGAAATTCCACAGATAATTGGAGAAGCCCTGTTGGCTCTGGATGGCCAGATAGGCTTGCGCATTGGTGATGGTGGCATCGATCTTCGCTTTGTTGCGGATGATGCCGGGATCGGCCATCAGTGCTGCACGTTTGGCGTCATCATAGCGGGCGATGCGCTCGGGCTCGAACCCGTCGAAGGCCGTGCGGAAAGTGTCGCGGCGGCGTAGGATGGTGATCCAAGAGAGGCCAGCCTGGAAGCCGTCCAGGATGAGCTTCTCGAACAGCGCGCGGTCGTCCCACTCAGGCACGCCCCATTCGGTATCGTGATAGGCCACGTAAAGCGGGTCGGTGCCGGGCCAGCCGCAGCGGCCCAAGCCGTCGACCTCCGACACAACGGCGCTGGACCAGCTCATGCGGCGATGCTCGCTGTGGGCACGGCAAACGTGGCCCAGGCTGGCTTGATCAGCTGAATGGGGCGGCCGTCCACCTCGATGCGGATACCCTTGGCTGAGGCATCCTCGGCGCGGTCGAGGCGCACCAGGGCGAGCGCCACCTGTCCCGCAGACGAGAGCACCTGGCCGATGGCCTTTCCGTCTGCCGTGATCTGATCGCCGGTCGCGAGCACGCCGTCTTTGGCCCTCACGGGAACGATGCGCTTGCGAGCGCCGGTGCCGCGATGTTCCATGCGCGAGACCACCTCTTGGCCCACATAGCAGCCCTTGGCAAAGTCCACCCCATGGAACTGGTCGAAATTGGCCTCGTGCGGGAACAGCTCACCTGAGCCCAGATCGGCCATTGTGTCCGCAAGGCCGCAGCCAATCCGGAAGGCGTGATAATCAGCCTCAGTTGCGGGCGTAGCATCGAGACCGGAAAGGGTCGCACCGCGCGGCAAGATGGCGCGGAACCCGGCCTCGGCTACCCGCGGATCGCGGAAGAGGACGCCGCCCTCGCGCGTCATGCAGGCTCCCGCTTCGCCACCGATTCCAGGCACCTGGCCGTCCCACACGGCCAGGAC
Organism: Rhodoligotrophos defluvii; assembly: GCF_005281615.1. NCBI lineage: Bacteria > Pseudomonadati > Pseudomonadota > Alphaproteobacteria > Hyphomicrobiales > Rhodoligotrophaceae > Rhodoligotrophos > Rhodoligotrophos defluvii. Next base: position 849,483 of record NZ_SZZM01000002.1, read on the forward strand.
CTTATGATCGGCGGAAATATTGGTGATCTCCATCTGAGCGCGCAGGCGATAGAAGATCAGCCGCTTGATGAGGTCGTCCTTCTGGGCTGCGGCGCAATCGAAGAGATAGGCATCGCCCACCTGCGCCACGAAGAAGTCGAACATGATCTTGCCCTGCGGCGTGAGCAGGGCGCCATAGCCGGCCCGCTCCGGCGAGACATCGTCGAAATCGACGGTCAGCAGCTTCTGCAGCAGCTTGCGGGTATCGCCGCCTGAGAGGCGGATGACGGCGCGATCGGTGAGTTCGGTCAGCTTGGCTGAGGTCATGGACCACCGGATGCTCGAAAATTGGACGTGCAAGCAGCTTGCCTGGCGCAACACATTTACGTAAGCCGTGGCCGGGCTGCAAGGAGAGCATGAGCATATGCCGGAACGGTTCGATACCCTTCTGAAGGGCGGGACGGTGGTCAATCAGGATGGCGCCTACCCGCGCGACGTGGGCTTGCGCGATGGGCGCATCGCGGCGATTGGCCCGCTCGATGCGCGTGCTGCCGCCGAGGTCATCGATTGCACCGGGCTGCATGTGCTCCCGGGGGTGATCGATCCGCATGTGCATCTGCGCGAGCCCGGCGCGGAACATAAGGAGGACCTGCAGTCGGGCAGCCTTTCCGCCGTCATGGGCGGGGTCACCGCCTTTTTCGAAATGCCCAACACCAAGCCGTCGACGACAACGGCCGAGGCCCTGGCCGACAAGGTCGCCCGCGCCTCGAACCGGGCCTATTGCGATTTCGCTTTCTATATCGGCGCGACGCGAGAGAATACAGACGATCTCGGCCGCCTCGAGCAGTTGCCGGGCTGTTGCGGGGTGAAGCTGTTCATGGGCGCCTCAACCGGTGACCTGTTGATCGAGGACGATGCCGGGGTGGAAGCGGTGCTGCGGACGGTCAGCCGGCGCGTCGCCTTCCATTCGGAGGACGAGTACCGGCTGAATGCGCGCAAGAGCCTGCGCCGGGAGGGTGATCCAGCCAGCCACAGCGAATGGCGCGACGTGGAAGCGGCGGTGCTGGGGACGAAGCGCCTGGTGCGACTCGCCCAGCTTACGGGCAAGCGCATCCACGTGCTGCATGTGACCACCGCGCGCGAGATGGCGCTCCTCGCCCAGCACCGGGACGTGGCGACCGCAGAGGTCACGCCCCAGCATCTCACGCTCGCCCTGCCGGAGGCATACGAGCGGCTGGGCACCAAGGCACAGATGAACCCGCCTCTGCGCGACCGTGCCGAGCTCGAGGGTATTTGGCGCTGGCTCGCCCAAGGCGCGGGCGACACGCTGGGTTCCGACCACGCCCCCCACACCGTCGAGGAAAAGGCGAAGCCCTATCCTGCTTCACCCTCGGGCATGCCGGGGGTGCAGACGCTGGTTCCGGTCATGTTGAACCATGTCAATGCCGGGCACCTCACGATCGAGCGTTTCGTCGACCTCACTGCCCATGGACCGCAGCGGGTCTATGGCATTGCCAACAAGGGGCGGCTCGCCATCGGCTATGATGCCGACATCACCGTGGTGGACCTCAAGGCCCGCCGCACCATTACCGACGATCGGATCCGCAGCCGCTGCGGCTGGACACCCTTCGCCGGCCACACAGTTACCGGCTGGCCCGTGGGCACCATCGTGCGCGGCATCCGGGTGATGTGGGAGGATGAGCTTTTGGTCGAGCGGGGCATTGGCCAGCCCGTGCGCTTCCAGGAGGCGCTTGCGCCGAGGCCTTAGCGCCCGCTATCCCTAATCCGCCAGCTTGAAATAGCGCACCGAGCCGTTCGGCGCGATGCCGATGCGGTAGCCCGTATAGCCTTCTGCCGGGTCCATTTCCCGCACCTCCTGCGGGCGCATAAGCGCGTAAAGCTCGACTTGCTGCTGGGGGTCGAGCCTGTCAATGGGGTAAACGCTGTGATAGGGCCAGACATAGGTCTCATCGGGCTGGCCGACATTCACATGCACATAGCCCGAGCGCAGGACCTTCAGCACCTCTGCCAGGATGTCCCGTCCAGTGCCGTCGATGGAAATGCTGCGCCAGTAGGCGACGGGATCACGCACCGGCTGGTTCTGGAGTTGCGGCATCACCTCGTTGCGCGCCGCAAACACCGCGGCCAGCTGTTCTATCTCGCCGGTGGTCGCCGCCTCGATCATGGCGCGCCGGGTTTCCGCAACCGGCGGCGGCAGGCCTTCCTCTCCGTAGTGAACCGGCGGCAACGCCAAGTCCTCGCGCGGCGCGCCGGGCGCTTGCATGGTCGGCCGGTCGCCCTTGGGCGCCGCCTGGCTTGCACCTTGATAGGGCTCGACCGCGTCGGCCGCAGCCGGCATGGTCGTCAAGAGCATCACAATGATACCGAGCACGCCGGACGCGACAGACCAACCGGCGCGTCGCTCCGGTCCAGCTGCGCTTGCAGGCTTCATTCCCCGCTACTCCATCCCGTGGAGGCTCAGCCCCGAATGTGTGCCCCGTGGGGCCCTGTATCAATCTGACCCCCCGAGTGTATAACATTTTGCTGCTTCCTCGGCATGCGGAGCACAGCGGCACGCACTTTACGTTAATAAAAGGTGCATTTATGCCTCTGCCGGTGCCGGCCCTCGCGGACAGCGACGCATGCCGCGTGCTAGCTTGCCTTCAAATCAGTTCGAGACGCGTGTTTGACAGGAGGTCACCTGCCCATGAGCGAAAGATTCACAGCACTGATGGTCGACAAGAAGGACGACCGGCAGATCGTCGAGTTCCGCCAGATCGACGACTCGCAGCTCATGGACGGGGATGTGACCGTCGCGGTGGAGCATTCGACCATCAATTACAAAGACGGATTAGCCGTTACCGGTAAGGGGCCGATTATCCGTACTTTTCCACTGATCCCGGGCATCGATTTCTCGGGTACGGTGCTCTCATCGAGCCATGCGGAGTTCAAGCCCGGCGACAAGGTCGTGCTGAATGGCTGGGGGGTCGGCGAAAACCACCATGGCGGCTATGCCGGCCGTGCACGGGTTCCCGGCAAATGGCTGGTGCCGCTACCGCAACGCTTTTCGACTGCCCAGGCCATGGCCATTGGCACCGCAGGCTATACGGCCATGCTGTGCGTCATGGCACTCGAGCATTGCGGCATCACGCCCGACCGGGGCGAGGTGCTGGTCACCGGCGCATCGGGCGGTGTGGGCTCCATTGCCATCGCGCTCCTGTCGAAACTTGGCTACAGCGTCGCGGCCGCCACCGGGCGGCCGGAGGAAGAAGCCTATCTTAAAGGTCTTGGCGCATCATCGATCGTCCACCGCGACGAGCTCAACGGCACGCCCAAGCCGCTGGGGAAGGCCCGGTGGGCCGGGGCGGTCGACGTGGTGGGCTCCAAGGTCCTCGCCAACGTGCTGTCGCAGATCCAGTATGGGGGCGCGGTGGCCGCCTGCGGACTGGCTCAGGGCATGGACCTGCCGACAAGTGTGGCGCCCTTCATTCTCCGCGGCGTGACCTTGGCAGGGGTGGACAGCGTGCAGTGCCCGCAGCCGCGGCGGCGGAGGGCGTGGGAGCGGCTGGCCGAGGACCTCGATCTGGCCAAGCTCGATGCGGCCACCAGCATCGCGCAGCTGCGCGATGTCCCACGGCTTGCGGAAGACATCGTGGCCGGTAAGGTACGTGGGCGCGTGGTGATCTCAGTCTGAGCGTCGGCGGGCCAGGGGCACGCCTGGCTGGCCTCTCCAGAGTCAAAGGCATGCAGGTTACCGGATCAGCGATTCGGTCGACCCCGTGTTCGTCATCGGAGTCCCCGAACTGGCAACGCGATGGATTGGGCACTCATTCTGAGCGGCATCGGTATCGGAATAGCCGTTGCCGCACCGATCGGGCCGATCAACGTCATGGTGATCAACGCTGCCCTGCGGCGCGGTTTCCGCTCGGGCGTCAGCACCGGCAGCGGCGCGGTGCTCGGCGATGGCTGCTTCGCGCTGATCGCCGCCTTCGGCCTGACCGCCGTGTCCGACTTCATCGAGCATTATGATCGAGCGATCGCGGCCTTCGGCGGGGTCGTGCTGCTGGTGCTCGGTGTCCGCACCATGGTGGCGCCGGCCCAGCTCTCGGTCGACAATCTGGACGCCGCCATGCCGGCACGTCCCGATCTCGGCAACCATGTGGCGACGTTGGGTACCACGCTGCTGCTCACCATCACCAATCCGGCCACCCTGATGGGGTTCATCTTCATCTTCAGCTCGGCCAGCGGCCTTGTGTCCGAAGATGAAAGCTATGCTCATGCGACCGCTCTGGTGTTGGCGGTCATGGGCGGTAGCCTGCTGTGGTGGATCGTGCTGTCAGCGATCGTCAGCCACTTTCGCGATCGGCTGTCGAGCCGGGCCCTGCGCATCGTGAACGCCGTGTCCGGCGGGTTGATCGCCGGATTTGGCGGCTTCGTGCTGGCCCGCAGCCTGTGGCAAATCAGCTTCTGATGCGCTTTGCCGCCGTCATTGGGTGGTGCGGTTCATGGTGAACTCGCCGAACCGGATGCGGTCGCTCAAGCCCTCCGCCATGGTGGCGACGCTTTCTTCCCCGTAGACCGCAACCAGGTCGCTGAGCGCCGCAAACAGGGCGGCCGTCGCGAGATTGTCCGGGTCCACGCCATCGTTCACCGCCTCTTCCCAGGCGTCGAGAATATAGCGCAGCGCCCGATGCCTCGTATCTTCCTCGAAGCTGTGGCTCATATCTGACGGCGGCTTTTCCATGGCCACTCCTTCGAAACTCCGCGAGAATTCATAGTAGCACCGCGACGGGATCTTTCGATTTTTAATCAATCTGAAGGTTAATGCCCCGCCTCGTCGTTAACCAGTAAGCAAGGCTCATGCCAGCAGGCGCAAATCGAGCCTCTCGTCGCAGCGCCCGGAAAATGACGGGTTAATGACATCGTTCTCGCAAACCCGCCGGATCGGCTGCTGGCTCAAAACAGGTTCTTGTCTGTCCAGAACGGGACGTCCGTCTCGTAATCGGAATCGCCTGTCCCGCAATGCGCCTCGGGATCTACGGCAAGAGCTTGCCCGGATTGAGAATGCCGTTCGGGTCGAACAGGCGCTTGAGCCCTTGCATCATGGCCAGTTCCACCGGGCTCTTGATGTCAGCCATTTTGGAACGCTTCAACCGGCCGATTCCATGCTCGGCGCTGATCGACCCGCCATGAGCAAGAACGATGCCATGAACAATGTCGTTCATCTCGCTCCAGCGGGCGAGATAAGCCGCCTTGTCCGCGCCGACCGGCTGCGACACGTTGAAATGGATATTCCCGTCGCCGAGGTGGCCGAACGGTACCGGACGCGAGCCTGGCACGAGCCGTTCGACCGCTGCCATCGCTTCGTCGAGAAAGGCCGGTATCCGCGCGACCGGTACCGACACGTCGTGCTTGATCGAACCGCCCTCGTGCTTCTGCACTTCGGACAAGGCCTCGCGCATGCGCCAGAACAGGTTGCGCTGCGCCTCGGAGCTTGCCGGCACGGCATCTTGCACGAGGCCAGCCGTCATCCCCGCTTCCAGGCTCTTCATCATCATGGCGTCCAGGGTGCCCGCCGGTTCGCCGCCGCTGAGCTCGGCCAGCACATACCAAGGATAGGTCGTCGCGAAAGGGTCCACCACGTCTGCATGGCGCATGGTGAATTCGAGGCCGATACGGGGGATGAGCTCGAAGGCGGTCAGCCGGCCAGCCGTGGACTGTTGCATCAGGTTGAGCAGCTCCACCGCGTGCCGAGGGCTTACCACCGCGATGATCGCTGTCGCGTGGTCGGTCGGCTTCGGAAGCAGCTTGAGCACGGCTGCGGTGACGACGCCTAGGGTACCCTCGGCACCGATGAACAGCTGCTTCAGGTCATAACCCGTATTGTCCTTCTTCAGGCGGCGGAGCCCGTTCCAAATCCGGCCGTCGGCGAGGACGACCTCCAGCCCGAGCACCAGCTGGCGGGTATTGCCATAGGCCAGCACGTTGATGCCGCCTGCATTGGAGGAGATATTGCCGCCGATCCGGCAGCTACCTTCCGCCGCCAAGCTCAGGGGGAACATCCGGTCGACCGCGTGGGCCGCTGCCTGGACGTCACTGAGGATGCAGCCGGCCTCGGCGATCATGGAGTTGTCGATCGGATCGATGTCGCGGATACGGTTCATCCGCTTCAGCGACAGCACGATTTCGGTGCCACCTTCATTCGGGATCTGGCCACCGACCAGTCCGGTGTTGCCGCTTTGGGGCACAATGGCCGTGCGGGTCTCGTTGGCGAGCGCCAGGATCGCCGCGACTTCGTCCGTCGAGCCGGGCAGCAGCACCATGGGGGTGCGCCCCTGATAGAGGTCGCGCCATTCGGTGAGGAAGGGGGCCTGTTCGGCCTCTCCGCGCAAGGCATTCGCCCCGTCCACGATTGCAGCGAAGCGGGCGAGGGTTTCCGGAGAGGGCGGCAGCAAGGACATAGGCTAGCCTTCTGATTGGGCCGCCTGACGTGGTGCGGCGGCTCGGCGCAACCGGTCGTTGATGGCTTCGCCGAGTCCGTTTCGTGGAACCGGCGCAACCGCGATCACCTCAACACCGGAGGCATCCAACTCATGAAGATAGCGGAACAGGTTGGCTGCCGCCTCCACAAGGTCACCGGATGGTGAGAGGTTGCGTGTAATGGGGCTGGCCGCGACTTCATGTTCGCCGAAGCTGAGCCAGGCCTCGCTCGCGGCCGGCTTTACCGCATCGAGGCGCAGCCTGGCCCGCGGCGCATAGTGGCTCACGAGCTGGCCGGGCGCCTGGGGCCGCTCGGGATCTGGCGCCGCCTGCGCCAGTGGCTGCCCGAGGATCGCCTCGATTGCCTCCCGCGGCACACCCCCAGGCCGCAGCAGGCCTGGGCCATCGCCGAGGCAAGAGACGATGGTTGACTCCAGCCCCACCTCGCAAATACCGCCGGTGAGGATCATGTCCACCGCCTCGCCCAGGCTTTTCGCGACGTGCTCCGGCGCCGTGGGGCTTATGCGGCCGGAGCGGTTGGCACTGGGTGCGGCGAGCGGCAGGCCTGATTCCCTGAGCAGGGCCTGGGCGGTCGGGTGCCTCGGCACTCTTATGGCGATGGATGGCAATCCCGCAGAGGCAAGCATGGATATGGGGCAACCCTCCCGCCGCGGCACCACGATGGTGAGGGGTCCTGGCCAGAAGGCCACCGCAAGCTTGCGCGCAGTCTCGTCGAATCTGCCGAGCGTCTCGGCCGCCGCGAGATCGGGCACATGGACAATGAGCGGATTGAACTGCGGCCGCTGCTTGGCGGCGAAAATCTTGGCCACCGCCCGGTCCGAGCTCGCGTCCGCGCCCAGCCCGTAGACAGTTTCGGTCGGAAATGCGACGGTGCCGCCCTGCCTGAGAATGTCGGCTGCCCGAGCGATGTCGCGGTCGATCACCATCATGGCCGGTGCTCGCTCCCGCCGAAGCTCGCGGCAAAGGATCGGTTTTGGCCGTGTGAGTGATTGACGATCGGGCTCAGCATCTTAAATTCGCAGGCACATCTTGAGCGGTTGCTATGGCGCGCCGCTCGGCCATGGTCAAGCCACAGGAACACGAGCCATCATGCCCTATGCCCCTCAGGTCGATGATCTCAAACACGCGCTCGGCCCCGTCACAGGCTTTCGCTCGCTGGTGGACCAAGGGCTGATCGAGGACCTGTCGGGCGATCTGCTCGACCAGATCCTGGAGGAGGCCGGCCGGTTTTCCGCTGAACTGGTGGCACCGCTGAATGTGGTGGGGGATGAGAACGGCGCCAAGCGCAGGGATGACGGAACGGTGGTGACGGCGCCGGGATGGAAGGAGACCTACAGCCAGTGGATCGAGTCCGGCTGGGGCGCCCTGCCCTCGCCAAAGGAATGGGGTGGCCAGGGCCTGCCGCTCTCCCTGTCGCTGGCCACACAGGAGCTGTGGAACACGGCTGCCCTCGCCTTTGGCTTGTGCCCGCTGCTCACCCAAGGCGCGACCGAGGCGCTCGAGAAGCATGGCAGCGACGATCTCAAGCGGATCTATCTGCCGAAGCTGGCCACCGGCGAGTGGACCGGCACCATGAACCTGACGGAGCCGCAGGCGGGCACCGATCTTGCCGCCATCAAGACCCGCGCGGAACCGCAAGGCGATGGCACATACCGCCTCAACGGCACCAAGGTTTTCATCACCTATGGCGACCACGACCTCGCCGAGAACATCATCCACCTAGTCCTTGCCCGGCTTCCGGACGCGCCGGAAGGCACCCGCGGCATCTCCATGTTCCTGGTGCCGAAAGTGCTGGTGAATCCCGATGGTTCGCTGGGGGCGCGCAACGGGGTGAGCTGCGTCGGCCTCGAGCACAAGCTCGGCATCCATGCGAGCCCGACCTGCGTCCTCTCCTATGAGGACGCCGTCGGCTGGCTGGTCGGGACCGAGAACCGCGGGCTCAACTGCATGTTCACCATGATGAATTCGGCCCGCCTGCATGTGGGCATGCAGGGCGTGGCGGTTGGCGAGCGCGCTTTCCAGCAGGCGCTGGCCTATGCCCAGGAACGCCGCCAAGGCCGTCGCCCTGGAAGCACGGAGATGGTGCCGATCATCGAGCATCCGGACGTCAAGCGCATGCTGCTCGACATGCGCGCCAAGGTGCAGGCGTCCCGCGCTATCTGCTTTGCCACGGCTTTTGCCTTCGACATGGCCCGCTATGCCGAAACGGCGGAGGAGCGCGCGCGCTGGGATGCGATCGGCCAGATGCTCACGCCGGTGGCCAAGGCGTTCTCCACGGATATGGGCGTGGACGTGGCGTCAACCGGCGTGCAGGTGCATGGGGGTATGGGCTTCATCGAAGAGACCGGAGCGGCCCAGCATTACCGCGATGCGCGCATCACCCCCATTTACGAGGGCACCAACGGCGTGCAGGCGATCGACCTGGTCGGCCGCAAGCTGCCCATGGGCGAAGGCGCAGTGGTCGCGGACTTGATCAGGCAGTTCCGGGACATCGCCGGTCAGGCTCGCGCGGTGAACGATCCGGCCTTCGGTTCAACTGCCGACCGCCTGGAAGAGGCCATCGCGGATCTCGAACACGCGACCGCCTGGATGCTCGAGGCCTTGACCCGCAACAATGACGAAGCCCTGGCGTCTGCAACTCCCTATCTGCGCCTGTTCGGCCTGACGGCCGGCGGGTCTTGGCTGGCCAAGGGGGCCATTGCCGATCGCGCAAACGGTAACGATCACGTGCCGGTGGCCCGGTTCTTCGCCGAGCACGTCCTGACCGAATCGGGCGCGCTGAAGCGGCGCGTCACTGAAGGCGGGCGCTCGGTTGTCGAGGCGGCTGTCTGGTGACGACGCTGCTCATCACCCACCCGGTCTGCCTGGAGCATCTCGTTCCCCGTGGACACCCCGAGCGTCCCGACCGGCTGCGCGCCATCAATCAGATTCTGGCGGCGCCGCATTTCGAGGCGCTGGAGCGGCTGGAGGCGCCGCGCGGCCTGAGGCGCTCGGTGCTGCTTGCCCATGACGAGGGCTATGTGGCGCGAATAGAGCAGGCGGTGCCGGCGGAGGATCTGTGGGCGCTGGATGCGGATACCTGGATGTCCCCCAAGAGCCTGGAAGCGGCCCTGCGCGGCGTTGGCGCCGCCACCCGCGCGGTGGATGCGGTGTTCCATGGCGAAGCCGCCAACGTGTTCTGCGCCGTCCGTCCGCCTGGCCATCATGCGGAGCAGGACAAGGCCATGGGCTTCTGCCTGTTCAATAACGCCGCCATAGCCGCGCTGCATGCGCGGGAGGCGCACAATGCCGACCGGGTGGCGGTGATCGATTTCGACGTGCATCACGGCAACGGCACCCAGGACATCTTCTGGTCTGACCGCGACCTGTTCTACGGCTCGACCCACCAGATGCCGCTATTCCCCGGCACCGGCGAGATTTCCGAGACGGGGGTCGGAAACATCGTGAACGCTCCGCTGCGCGCGGGCGACGGCTCGGCCCAGTTCCGCGAGGCCATGATGTCGGTGGTGCTGCCCGCACTCGACGCGTTCGAGCCGGATCTGATCGTGATGTCCGCCGGGTTCGATGCCCATCGCGACGACCCGCTGGGAAGTCTGCAGCTTACGGAAGAGGACTTCATCTGGATCACCTTGCGTCTGCTCGAGCTCGCCGACAAGCACTGTGAGGGGCGGGTCGTCTCGCTGCTCGAAGGCGGCTATGATCTGCGGGCGCTGGCGAGCTCGGTGGGCTGTCACGTGCAGACGCTGATGCGCGCGGCAGAGCTGTAAGGAGAGTTGCATGGCCGGAATGAATGACGAGAGCGGCAGTGCCCTGCTCGATACGTCCGGGCTCAGCTTCGAGGCCGCGCTGAAGGAGCTCGAGTCCATCGTCGACCGGCTGGAAAGCGGACGGGTCGATCTCGAGGAGTCGATCGCCATCTATACCCGCGGCGACGCGCTCAAGAAGCACTGCGAGGCGCTGCTCAAAGCCGCCGAAGCGCGCATCGAGCGCATAACGCTCAAGGGTGATGGAACCATTGCGGGCAGCATGCCGCTCGACGTGGAGTGATGCGCCAGCCGGCGGAGGAATCGGATACATGGCCGGCAAATGCCGCCTCGACCACCTGCTGTTTTCCCGCGGGCTGGTGGCGAGCCGGGCGCGGGCCAAGGAAGCGATCGCGCGTGGGCTCGTGCAGGTGGATGGCCAGGTGGCCCGCAAGCCCGGGGCGATGGTCTCCGATAACGCGCAGATCACGCTGACCGGTGACCCGTCGCTGGCCTATGTCTCACGCGCTGCCCTGAAGCTTGCGCATGGGCTCGATCATTTCGCCATCCCGGTTGCCGGCCGCATCGCGCTGGACATCGGGGCATCGACCGGCGGCTTCACCCACGTGCTGCTCGAGCGCGGCGCGGCAAGGGTCTATGCGGTCGATGTGGGCCATGGCCAGCTCCATCCGATTATCGCGAGCGATCCACGGGTCATCGCGTTCGAAGGTCTGAATGCCCGCGATCTCGATCCTTCCATCATTCCGGAGATGCCGCAACTGATCGTCTGCGATGTCAGCTTCATCAGCCTGACCCTGGCGCTACCGGCTGCCCTCGCCCTCGCGGCCGGAGACGCCGACCTGGTTGCGCTCATCAAACCGCAGTTCGAGGTTGGCCCGCAGGGGCTGGGCAAGGGCGGCATCGTGCGGGATGCGACACTGCATGCCGGAACCTGCGAACGCATCCGGCTCTTTCTCGAAAGCCGCGACTGGCATGTGCTGGGCGTGACCCCGTCGCCGATCACCGGTGGCGACGGCAACAAGGAATTCATCGTGGCCGCACAGCGTCATTGTTCGACAATCGGCCAAGGGTAAGCTGGCGCGGCTTCATCAGCAGGAGCCTCCTCATGCGCAACGACAACACACTCTCCCCCGAGGAACGGAAGAAGCTGGCCCACGGCTTGGCCCGCGTGCTCGCCGACAGCTTCAAGCTCTACCAGAAGACTCACGGCTTCCACTGGAACATCGAGGGGCAGAACTTCCGCGAGTTGCACCTGTTGCTGGAAGAGCAATATCGCGACATCTGGGAAGCGGTCGACGTGATCGCGGAGCGGATCAGGGCGCTGGGCCATTACGTGCCGGCCACGCCGGCCGATTTCGCCGAGCTGTCTGCCATTGCGGACGAGCGCGGCGTGCCCTCCGCACAAGACATGCTGTCGCAGCTCATCGGCGATAACGAGACGGTGGTCCGGACCATGCGGGACATCCGGCCGTTGATCGAGGACGCGGGCGACACGGCCACCGGCAGCATGCTGGACGACCGCCTTGAAGCCCATGAGAAGGCGATCTGGATGCTCAGGTCGACCCTGCGCGACGGCGGCGCCGGCGCGAGCTCGGTGCTCGAAACCCTGAAGTAGGCGCTGCCCGTCAGCCGACCTGGGCGCGGTGGCGCAGCAGGTGATCGGCAAGCACAAGAGCCATCATGGCCTCGCCGACCGGGACTGCGCGAATGCCGACGCAGGGGTCATGGCGGCCCTTGGTGACGATGTCCGTCTCCTCGCCCTCGCGCGTGACCGTATGCCGCGGGCTCAGTATCGATGAAGTCGGCTTCACTGCGAACCGCACGATGATGTCCTGCCCGGTCGAGATGCCGCCCAGAATGCCGCCGGCGTGATTGGACCGGAAGGCGGTTTGGTTGCGGTTCCGGTACATTTCGTCGGCGTTCTCCTCGCCGGACAAGGCCGCGGCGGCGAAGCCATCCCCGATCTCCACGCCTTTCACCGCGTTGATGCTCATCATGGCCGAGGCAAGGTCCTGGTCGAGCTTGCCATAGATCGGCGCGCCCAGCCCCGGCATTACGCCCGCCGCCACCACTTCGATCACCGCGCCGGTGGACGAGCCGGCCTTGCGGACACTGTCGAGATAATCCGCCCACTGCGCCGCCGCGCTTGCGTCCGGACAGAAGAAGGGGTTGCGCTCGACCTCGTCCCAATCCCAGCGAGATCTGTCGACCTTGTGGGGGCCCATCTGCACCAGCGCGGCGCGGATCGTGGCACCGGCAAGCACCTTGCGGGCGACCGCGCCGGCCGCCACCCGCGCGGCCGTCTCTCGGGCCGACGAGCGCCCTCCCCCGCGATAGTCGCGCACGCCATACTTCATCTGATAGGTGAAATCCGCATGGCCGGGGCGATACTTATCGCGGATCTCGGCATAGTCCCTGGAGCGCTGATCGGTGTTCTCGATCAGCAGCGCAATGGGCGTGCCAGTGGTGACCTGGCCCCCGGTGCGGTCATCCTCGAACACGCCGGAGAGGATGCGCACCTCGTCCGCCTCGCGCCTCTGGGTGGTGAAGCGCGACTGGCCCGGTTTGCGCCGGTCGAGATCGCGCTGGATGTCGGCGGCATCAAGCCGGATACCCGGCGGGCAGCCGTCGACCACGCAGCCGATAGCGGGCCCGTGGCTTTCGCCGAAGGTGGTCATCCGGAACAGATGGCCGAAGGTGTTGTGCGACATTGGCTAAACCGCATTGATCCCACTTGTGGGACGATCGATAGCCGGTTCGCCGCTGGGGGGAAAGCCCCATGGGCTTTGGAAGCCTTCAGTTTGCGTCGCCAGACCCGAGTTCGCTGCTGGACTCAGCCCTTGGTATAGAAGATGTGGCGACCGATCTTGCCGAGGCGCTTGAGCATGCCCGACCATCGCGGATTCACGTAGTCGGCATGGTAATGGGTCGCGCCCTTGATCTCATTGATCCAGAAGTCGCCGGCCATGGCGTCGGCGGCGACGCGCTTGGCGGTTTCCCAAGCCAAGCCAGGCTTCGGCTGGTCGGGGTTGCCGTCGCAGGCGAAGGAAAACTGGCAATTGCTGCCCTTGTTGGCGTTCTGATAGACGACGCCGCAGATCGTCTTGGGAAAGGCCGGGTTCTTCACCCGGTTCATGATGACCTTGGCGATGGCCTTCTGCCCAAGCTCCGATTCGGAGCGCGCCTCGAAATAGATGGCCACGGCAAGGCAACTCTCCTCGGCTGCGCGTTCCTTGCGGGCATTGAGGATCTTGCGCTTTTCAACCTGCGCATCGCGGTAACGCTGCTCGAGCTTCGCGATCGGTGGCGAGAAGATCAGAGTCTCGGCCGGCGACAGGCGATCTTCAGGATTGGGCAGGCTGGCGAGGGTGATGATGAAATCGGACTTGGAGGACCGGCTTGACGCCTGGTCACCGACGAGCGGAAAGCCGGCCTTGTCGGGATCGCTGACATTGGTGCGCATCAGGGACGACTTGGCGACCACCGTGCGTGGGATCTTGCCGATATCTTCCCAGGCGGTGGGCATCGATCCCCGTGCCGCAGCATCCTGCCCGAGATATTGGCTCAAGAAGCCTACCCCGGCGACCAGGACCAGGCCGGCCAGGATATAAGGCGTCACTTGGTCCAGGCGCTTTTCGTGTGGCCGCGCCTCGAGCGTCGCGAAGGGGTCATCGGCGAGATCGTCGCCGGACAGGAAATGATGATGGCTGTCTGAGTTTTTGCGTCGAAGCCAATTCACCCGCGAAATTCCCCGCTCGTGTAAACCCCCAACCGCCGTGCCCCTCTAAGCTACGGGTTAACCATTTCCGAAACGTTAACCATAAGAATGTCTAAACGCCGACCCACCGCCCCTGACGGCGCGGGGTCACCTCATCGGCGCAAAGGGAAGCTAGCACGAGATTTGTGCTTCGCGCCAGCATTTTAGCAATAATTTGTTAAGGATTTTTCCGATCGGAGGTGACGCTGGCCTGGGCCGCCGCCAAGCGGGCGATCGGCACGCGGAACGGTGAGCAGGAGACATAGTCGAGGGCGATCTCGTCGCAGAATCGCACCGAAGCCGGATCGCCGCCATGCTCACCGCAGATGCCGAGCTTGATATCCGGCCGAGCCTTGCGCCCCCGCTCCGCGGCGATGCGGACGAGCTCGCCGACGCCGTCGCGGTCGATGCTGACGAAGGGATCGACCTCGATGATGCCTTTCCCCGTGTAGTCGGAGAGGAAGCGGGCGGAGTCATCGCGGCTGATGCCGAAGGTCGTCTGCGTCAGGTCGTTGGTGCCGAAGGAGAAGAACTCGGCCGTTTCGGCGATCTCGGCGGCGCGCAAGGCGGCGCGCGGCAGCTCGATCATGGTGCCGATGAGATAGTCGATCTTGCGGCCCTTTTCCGCCTGGACCTGTTCGGCCACCTGCACGATTCGGTCACGCACCATGTCCAGCTCCGCCTTGAGCGCGACCAGCGGCACCATCACCTCCGGGATGACCGGCTTGCCGGTGCGTTCGGCCGCTTCGATCGCCGCCTCGAAAATGGCGCGCGCCTGCATCTCGGCAATTTCGGGATAGGTGATGGCCAGCCGGACCCCACGGTGGCCGAGCATGGGGTTGAACTCGTGCAGCTCCGCGACCCGGGCCCTGATCACGTCCACGCTCTTGCCGGTGGCTTCGGCGACCTCCGCGATCTCCTCATCGGCATGAGGCAGAAACTCGTGCAGCGGGGGATCGAGCAGCCGGATAGTAACCGGCAGGCCGGACATGATCTCGAACAGCTCGATGAAGTCGGCCCGCTGCATTGGCAGGATTTTGGCCAGGGCGGCGCGCCGGCCCTGTTCGTCGCCGGCCAGGATCATCTCGCGCATGGCAACGATGCGATCCTCATCGAAGAACATGTGCTCGGTGCGGCACAGACCGATGCCCTCCGCTCCGAATTCCCGGGCGGCGCGTGCATCGGCCGGCGTGTCGGCATTGGTGCGCACCTTGAGGCGGCGGATGCCGTCGGCCCAGCTCATCAGCTTGGCGAAATCGCCGGAGAGCTGCGGCTTCACCGTGGCGACATGGCCGCGCATGACCTGACCGGTAGCGCCATCGATGGTGATGACGTCGCCGCGGTGAAGCACCACGTCGCCGGCGATCAGCTGGCCCCTGGCATAATCGACACGGATGCCGCCGGCCCCGGAGACGCATGGCTTGCCCATGCCGCGGGCCACGACCGCCGCATGGCTGGTCATGCCGCCGCGGGTGGTCAGGATACCCTCGGCGGCATGCATGCCATGGATGTCTTCGGGGCTCGTCTCCACCCGCACCAGGATGAGCTTGTGGCCCTGAGCCTTCAGCCGCTGCGCCTCGTCCGCATCGAACACGATCTCGCCGCTGGCGGCACCCGGTGACGCGGGCAGGCCTGTGCCCAGCACGTCGCGCTTGGCCTGCGGATCGAGTGTGGGATGCAGCAGCTGATCGAGGGACTGCGGCTCGACCCGCAACACCGACTCTTCGGGTGTGATCAGCCCTTCTTCCACCATATCGACGGCAATCTTCAAGGCCGCCTTGGCGGTGCGCTTGCCGGAGCGGGTCTGCAGCATCCAGAGCTTGCCGTCCTGGATGGTGAACTCGATGTCCTGCATGTCCCGATAGTGCTGCTCCAGCGTCTCGTAGATGGTTCTCAGCTCGGCGAACACGGCAGGCATCAGCGTCTCCAACGACGGCTCGTTGGAGCCCGCCTCGATGCGCGCAGCCTCGGTGATGTTCTGCGGCGTGCGGATGCCGGCGACCACGTCCTCGCCCTGGGCATTGACCAGGAACTCGCCATAGAGCTCCTTCGCGCCCGTGGACGGGTTGCGGGTGAAAGCGACGCCGGTGGCGCTGGTCTCGCCCATATTGCCGAATACCATGGCCTGGACGTTCACCGCCGTGCCCCAGGCCTCGGGGATTTGGTTGAGCTGGCGGTAGGTGACGGCGCGTGGCGTCATCCAGGAGCCGAACACCGCACCGATGGCTCCCCAGAGCTGGGCCTTGACATCCTGCGGGAAGGGTTCGCCAAGCTCCTCGCGCACAATCGCCTTATAGCGGCTGATGATGCGCTGCCACTGTTCGGCCGAGATCTCGGTGTCGAGCGTATAGCCCTGTTCCTCCTTGAAGCTTTCGAGCACATCCTCGAAGCGGGAGTGATCAACCCCCAGCACCACATCCGAATACATCTGGATGAACCGGCGATAGCTGTCGAAGGCGAAGCGCCGGTCGCCGGAACGGGTGGCGAGACCTTCCACCGTCTCGTCGTTGAGGCCGAGATTGAGCACGGTGTCCATCATGCCCGGCATGGAGGCGCGGGCGCCAGAGCGCACCGAGACCAGCAGCGGCCGTGCGGCATCGCCGAAGGTCGCGTCCACCAGCTGGCCCACATGCGCCAGGGCTTGCTCGACTTGTGCCTCAAGGCCCTCGGGGTAGCGCTTTTGATTCTGGTAGTAATAGGTGCAAACTTCGGTGGTTATGGTGAAGCCGGGGGGGACGGGCAGCCCGAGATTGCTCATTTCCGCCAGGTTGGCGCCTTTGCCGCCGAGCAGGTCCCTCATGCCGGCCGTACCTTCGGCACGGCCGTCTCCGAAACTATAGACCCACCTGCTGGAGACCGACGGATTCATCTGCACACCTTCCTTGGGGCGCGGCAGGAGGCCTGCCGTCGCGCGGGTTGGCACCGGACGCGCCATACGACTTCGCGAAAAGCCATAATGCGGGGCAGTCGGTCAAGTTCCGCGGCACCGGCGCGCGCTTGGCCATCTTGAAAAGCATCTTCCCGATAACAACTTTAAGTTGTAATTTCGGCTTTGCTATTGTAGCCAGCCGTTACCTTCGTCAATTTTGTGAAGAGTTTGCTCCATGTCACCGCCTGAAGGGCCCCTCCCTGTCGCATCCGAAGTTGCAGCGCTGGAATCCATTGAAAGTAGGCTCATAGCCGAGCCTTTTGGGGAGCCAACTTTTTCACCCGCGGCGCTGTCGAGCCCGTTCGGTGCTCCGCAAAGGGTCGCAGAGACCACCATTCTCGAATCGGAGCTCGCTCCTGGCATCAAACCGAGCGGGGGGTCCTTGGTCCAAGCCCGCAAAGCATTTTTCGAAGGCCTCGGGGGCAATCCCGACAGAATTGGCCCGCCGATCGACCACAATCTGAGACAGCCGCCAAGCTATGAAACGAGCAACCCGGCTGCGAGCCAGACAGTAGAGAACAATTTCAAAATCATAGATCGGCCTCTGGAAGACCCTGAGCTGCAAAAGCCGGCCACTGCAACGGGCATGGTCGCAAGGCTGAAACAGAAGTTCGAGGCACTCGCCGGCCATCCGGCGGCCGAGAGCCTCGATTCATCCAGCGGCTACGGATCCACCGCGTCGCTTCGCTCGGAGCCTGGGGCTGGTCGCTCCGTCGAGAATCTCGCGTCCACGAACGATCATAGAGCCCATGAGGTGCCCGCCCCCCACCAGGAGGCGAACAACCCGGTCGAAAGCCTCAGCCAGCTGAGCGATCACGACTTCAATCAGACGTTCGGCCCTGAGCAGAAGATGAGCAATCCGGTCGAGACTCTCGGCCGGATGAGTGAGAACGACTTCAAGGAAGCGTTTGGGACGAAATATCAAGTCAATACGCTGGATCAGGTACGGGCCGATCTAAAGGCGTGGGCCGCCGAGGACAGAGCGCTTGACCGCCAGGTGGGAGCTATTGACCAGATCCGTGACCATGATCTCGGTCAGCTTCCAAAATTTGCGATCTTCAGTGAGAACGGAGATGCTCGTCACGAGCTATACACGAACCTGGAAGACGCGGCCATCAACGCCAGCAAGCAGCTCAGTGAGGCGCTGGCGAAGATCGACCGTGGCAGCGAAGGCTGGCGATCGGCCGTTATTCACCATCTCGACACGGCCGATGAAGCCCGTATGAACGCCTTGCGGCATGTGGCGGATGTTCTCTTTCGCGCCGATCTCGGCAAGGCCGACCTCGCCGGCAACGGCAGCGAAGCAGAAGCAACCCTGCGCGAGCTTGCGAACCGATTCAACGACGTGGTCCGCACGCATACAACGATTTTCGACAATTCTGCGCATCTGGTCTTGTCGGACGATCTGAGGCCAGGATTGGCTGAGCCGCTGGCGAGAGAATTCCATTTGGATGCCGAGCAGCTCACCCGTGAGCTGGGTGACATCCTGGCGAAGGCCCATGCCCATTTCGATGTTTAGTAGCTGGCGGCGTTCAGCTTTCGATTCGGGAAAAGTCCGCAACCTGCTGGGTTGATTGGCGGATCCGGCTGAGCAGCTTGAGGCGGTTCTCGCGCAGGGCGAGGTCGTCCGCATTGACGGTCACCCGGTCGAAGAAGGCATCGACCGGGGCGCGCAGTGCCGCCAGCGCCCGCATGGCGCCTTCGAAGTCCTCTGCCTTGACGGCCCGGCCAGCCTCGTCCTCGGCCTTGGCAATGGCTGATGCCAAGGCCTTCTCCTCTGGTTGCCGCAGCAGGCTCTCATCGGGGGCGCCGGTGTAGGATCGGCCGTCCCTGCCCTCTTCGATGCGCAGGATATTGCCGGCACGCTTGACGCCCGCCAAGAGGCTCGCCCCGTCGTCCGTGGCAAGGAACCTGCCCAGCGCCTCGACCCGCCGCACGATCAGCCACAGATCGTCCTGGCCGCCGAGCGAGAACACCGCGTCGATCAAGTCGTGGCGGGCGCCCTGCTCGCGCAAATGCACCTTCAGGCGATCGGCGAAGAAGGAGAGGAGATCGGAGCTTAGTCCTTCCGGCGCGCCGGCGAAGTGGGTCTGGTGCTTTGTGATGAGTTTGCTGAGCGGCAACCGCAGGCCGCCTTCCAGCACCATGCGGATGATGCCCAGGGCAGCACGCCTGAGCGCATAGGGGTCCTTGGATCCCGTTGGCTTCTCGTTGATGGCCCAGAAGCCAACCAGAGTGTCGAGCTTGTCGGCAATGGCAACCGCCTGCGCCACCTTGGCAGGTGGAATCGCATCCGAGGGACCCTGCGGCTTGTAGTGGGCGCCGATCGCCTCGGCCACCTCCTGACCGAGCCCCTGGTCGAGGGCGTAGTAGCGGCCCATCAGCCCCTGCAGCTCCGGGAATTCGCCGACCATGCCGGAGACAAGATCGGCCTTGGCCAGCCGCGCAGCCTCCCTGGCCTTGCCGGTATCAGCGCCAACAAGCTGGGCGACTTCCCCGGCAAGTGCCGCGATGCGCCGGACCTTGTCCGCCATGGTGCCGAGCTTCTCGTGGAAGCGCACCCCTTCGAGCCTGGCGGCCATTTCCTCCAGCGGCATCTTGCGGTCCTGGTCCCAAAAGAACTTGGCGTCGGACAGCCGCGCGGCGATGACCTTGTTGTTGCCCTCGATGATCCGGTGGCCGCCATCCTCGGCCTCAAGGTTCGCCACCAGCAGAAAGCGATTGGCGAGCCGGCCATTGCCATCGCGCAGGGCGAAACATTTCTGGTGCGCCTTGATGGAGGTGATGATCACCTCCGGCGGCACGTCGAGAAAGCTTGGATCGAACGAGCCCATGAGCACCACCGGCCACTCCGTCAGGCCGGCATTCTCGGCGACCAGCGCCTCGTCCTCGATCAGGGTGAGCCCCTGAGCGAAAGCGAGATTGCGGGCCGCGTTGCGGATCACGTCCTGCCGCTCCTCGGGATCGATGATCACCTTGTGACGCTTGAGCTCGCGCTCGTAATCCTCCTGCCGGCGCACATCGAAGGATTCCGGCGCCATGAAGCGATGGCCACGGGTTGTACGCCCCACGGTCACGCCGTCGATTGCAAACGGCACAGCCTCGCCATCGAAGCTGCAGATGATCGAGTGCAGCGGGCGCACCCAACGCAAGCTGCCCGAACCCCAGCGCATGGATTTCGGCCAGGGAAACCTGGCGATGACCGCCGGCATCACCTCGGCGATGATCTCTTCCGAGGGGCGGCCGGGCTTCTCTATCCGGGCCACGTAGAAGGCGCCCTTGCGGTCCTCCTGAACCACGCATTGCTCCAGCGTCACGCCGGCGGCGGCGAGGAAGCCATCGATCGCCTTCTGCGGCGCGTCCACCCGCGGGCCCTTTCGCTCCTCTCGTCGGTCCGGCTGGCGGCCGATCAGGCCATGCACCACCAGCGACAGCCGTCGCGGGGTAGCCATGCCCTTGGCGCCCTCGTAAAGCAGCCCCTGCTCCACCAGCGCGTCGGTGACGAGCTTGCGCAGGTCCTCTGACGCCTGCCGCTGCATGCGGGCGGGAATCTCTTCCGAAAACAGCTCGACCAGCAGCTCAGGCATGGACGGCCTCCGCAGCAGCCGGCGCCGGCATCACGTCGGCGCCGCCTCCGGCGGTCTTGAGCCACGCGCCGGCGCAGGCCTTGGCGAGCTCGCGCACCCTCAGGATGTAGCTCTGCCGATCGGTCACCGAGATGACGCCGCGGGCGTCCAGCAGATTGAAGATGTGAGAGGCTTTGATGCACTGGTCATAGGCCGGCAGCGCCATCTCGTGGCGGCCGTCGCGTTCGCCCGCGGCCAGAAGGCTCGCACATTCCTTCTCCGCATCGGAGAAGTGCCGGAACAGCATCTCCGTGTCGGCATGCTCGAAATTGTAGCGGGAATATTCCTGCTCGGCCTGCTTGAACACGTCGCCATAGGTGATGCGCATGTCTCCGGCCTGGCCGTTGAAATTGAGGTCATAGACATTGTCGACGCCCTGCACATACATGGCCAGCCGCTCGAGCCCGTAGGTGAGCTCGCCGGAAACCGGCATGCAGTCATAGCCGCCCACCTGCTGGAAATAGGTGAACTGCGAAACCTCCATGCCGTCGCACCACACCTCCCAGCCGAGACCCCACGCGCCGAGGGTTGGGCTCTCCCAGTCGTCCTCGACGAAGCGGATGTCGTGGTTCTTGGGGTCGATGCCGATCGCATAGAGGCTCTGCAGATAGAGCTCCTGGAAATCCGGCGGCGACGGCTTCATGATGACCTGGAACTGGTAGTAGTGCTGAAGCCGGTTGGGGTTTTCGCCATAGCGGCCGTCCTTCGGCCGGCGCGAGGGCTGCACATAGGCTGCGCGCCACGGCTTGGGGCCGAGCGCCCGCAGGGTGGTGGCGGGGTGAAACGTGCCGGCGCCCACCTCCATGTCGTAGGGCTGCAGGATCACGCAGCCCTGCTTGGCCCAGAACAGCTGGAGCGTGAGCAATAGATCCTGGAAGGCGGTGCCGGGCTTGAGCGCCGTGGCCCGATCGGTCGAGTTGCGCTGAGGGCTCATGGTCTGCCGTTCAGTGAGCGGGCGGCCGGTTAGCCGGCCAGATTGCGCCGCACACTAGTGCGCCAATGGCCAAAGGGGAAGCTGGTTTTGCGGCCGATGGTTACGATCGGCCCGGGGCCCCTGGTCTACAGGCGATCTTCCGAAACACGGTAGACGCCCGTGGCCGGATCGCGCCGCAGCGTGGGCAAGCGACGAGGGTCCGTCGCGTCACGTCCATCGCGCGGAGAAACACGCCTCTGCGCCCGCTGGGCGAGCTTCTGCGCTTCCACCATGACGCGCCGGAACATAATCAGCGCGAGCGTGGTGATGATGACAAAGACAACGGATCGGATCATTCCTTTCCCTCCAGACTGGCTTGCCTTGCGAGCCTCGCGCGAGAGCGCCATACGCGTTTGCGGCCCCCGCCACTATAGTCCGAACCGTGACCACAAGGCACGGTCTTCGATGGCGGCGATGATGTCCTGCGCCATCACTGCGGTAAAATCCTGCGGAGCGATGCGCGTTCCGTGCAGTCCAGGTATCCTACCGAAACGCCTGACGAGCCAGCTCTCACGCGGGCCGATCACGCGGAGCTCCGGCTCGGCGCCGAGCTTCTCGGCCAATATGGCGTGCATCTCGCCCAAACCGTCGATCAAGCCAAGCTCCAGCGCCTTGCTACCAGACCAGAAACGGCCGGTGAACAGCTCGTCGTCAGGAGCCTTCAGCCGCTCTCCGCGACGATTCCGCACCACATCCTTGAAGCTTTCGTGAATATCCTTCTGGATTGATTTGAGATGCTCCACGTCCTCTGGCTTCTCCGGCTGGAACGGGTCGAGGATCGCCTTGTCCGCACCGGCCGTATAGACACGGCGTTCGATGCCGAGCTTCTGGAGCGCCCCGACGAAGCCGAAGCCGGCCGAGACAACGCCGATCGAACCGACGATCGAGCTTGCGTCTGCATAGATTTCATCGCCGGCCAAAGCAACGTAATAGCCCCCGGAAGCGGCGACGTCCTCCACGAAGACGTAGACCTTGCGGTCGTGCTTCTCGGCCAGCATGCGCAGGCGCTGGAAGATCAGCCCGGCCTGCACGGCCGTCCCGCCGGGTGAATTGACGAGGAGAGCGACGGCCGCCGCCTTCTTGATCCTGAAGGCGCGCTCGAGCATCGGGCCGACGCTGGTGAGCGTGAGGCTCGATCGCCTCAAGCCGCCAATGCCGATCGTGCCGGACAGCCGCACCACCGGAATGATGGGCTTGCGGTCGAACGCCCGTACCTTCCAGGCGGCGAAGCGGTCGCGAAGTGAGGCGGGCAGAAGGCTCATTGCTCTCACGACTTAGAAGGAAGCCTCAACCCTTGCAAGCCTCAGGTCCTCCGGCACACGGGATATTGACCAATGTGCGCCCTCACCGGAGCGGAAAGGCCGCGCCGTGCCGCAGCACGGCCTCGGCCGCGTCGGTGAAGCCGTGGGCCGGTCCATGCAGCACCATGCCGGGCAGCAGCCGCATCGCGGCGCGGCTGCCCTTGACGGCCTGAAGGATGATGAGAGACGCCGCCTCATGCGGCCGTGGGAACAATGGCGCGATACGGATATCCCCTGCTCGACCCTCCAGCGCCTGCAGCAGCCGAGGAAGGGCCTCGGGCCGTTGCACGAGGGTTATGGTGCCGCGCGGGCGAGCCATGGCCGCCAGCATCTTCACCCAAGTTTCGAGTTCGGCGCCAGCCATGCTGTGAGCCTCGGCCTTCGGATCCGAGGGAGAGGCCGTTATATCCTCCCGCTTATGATAAGGCGGGTTGGCGAACACGTGATCGAAGGAAGCGACCGGCGGAAAGGTCCCTTGGGGGTTGCGGGTGAGATCCCGAACATCGCCGTCCAGCAGGCGCACGCGATCGCCCATGCCGTTGCCGGCGATATTCTGCCGCGCGAGGGCGGCGTAAACCTCGTTTCGCTCGATTCCCGTCACCCTCGCGCCGGGCACGCGTGCGGCCAAGCACAAGGATGCCGCGCCGGCCCCCATCCCTGCTTCGAAGGCACTCTCGCCCGGCCGGCAGGGTATGGCCGCCGCCAGGAACACCGCATCGATGCCGGCGCGATATCCCTTTCTGGGCTGACGCAGCACGATCCGCCCGTTCAGAAAGCGGTCCTCGGTTACATCCGTGGAGATGGCGCCGGTCTCGCTCAACGGACAAGCCCCGCATCGGCAAGCAGCGCCACGGCAGCGTCCGCCTCATCGTCGTCGACCATCAGCCGGCGTGGCAGAATCCCAAGGCTTCCCTCGACCACGCTCATATTGGCATCGAAGATCACATGCGTGATGCCGGCATCCCGCAACAGAGCCGTGGCATAGGACAGGGCGACCATGTCGTTGGACTTCAACACTTCACGCATCGGCATCTCCGCATCACCTTACGGCCATCTCACAACCGCCCGCCGGGAACGTCGCCCCGCGTCGATTTTATGCTAGCGCAGGACGTAAGAAACCGGCATGGCTTTCGTGCGGGTCAAGTTCGACACCAGCGCGCAACTCGATCGCGCAACGAACCAGGGTGAAGCGGACTTGATCCGAGGCAAACGGCGTTCATGCCTCTCCTTGCCCAGTCGAAACAGGAGGTTCCGTGGGACAGGTCATCGCTTTCGACAGCCGTCACAGCGGGTCGGCCAAGCTTGATCCCCTGCTTGCCCTTGTGGATGCCGACATGGCGCGCGTCAACGAGGCGATCCTCGCGCGGGCCCATTCCGACGTGGACATGATCCCGGAGCTCGCCCGCCACCTGATCGATAGCGGCGGCAAGCGTCTGCGGCCCATGTTGACGATCGCCGCTGCCCAGATGTGCGGCTATCGCGGCGATCATCACATCAAGCTGGCGGCGGCGGTGGAGTTCATGCACACCGCAACGCTGCTGCACGACGATGTGGTGGACGAGAGCGAGTTGCGCCGAGGCAAGCAGGCTGCACGGATGATCTGGGGCAACCAGGCGAGCGTGCTGGTCGGAGATTATCTGCTGGGCCAAGCCTTCAAGATGATGGTCGAGACCAAGTCGCTCGATGCTCTGCGAATCCTGTCCAATGCCGCCGCCATCATCGCAGAGGGCGAAGTGCTGCAGCTCGCGGCGCAAAAGGACACCTCGACCACGGAGGATGCCTATTTGCGCATCATCAACGCCAAGACAGCCGCCCTGTTCTCGTCGGCGGCCGAGGTCGGCGCGGCCATTGCCGAGCGGCCACGGGCCGAGCAGCAGGCGCTGCAGGCGTTCGGGCGCAATCTCGGCCTTGCCTTCCAGTTGATCGATGATGCCTTGGATTATTCGGGCAAGCAGGCGGTGCTCGGCAAGCGGGTCGGCGATGATTTTCGCGAAGGCAAGATCACGCTGCCGGTGGTGCTGGCTTATCGCCGCGGCGACAGCGCGGAGCGCGCGTTCTGGCAGCGCACCCTCCAGGAGGGCGTGCAGGCCGAAGAAGACCTCAGCACGGCCATCTCGCTGGTCGAGAAGCACGGCGCCATTGCGGACACCATTGAGCGTGCACGGCATTATGGTGCCATCGCCGCGGAAGCCCTGGCCATCTTTCCGTCGGGGCCACACAAGCACGCCTTGGAACTGGCGGTCGAGTTCAGCATCGAGCGTGCGTTCTAAGCTCTTGCTTGGCCGCACACTTTTGGCCGGCCAAGCTCATCCCATACACTACTGCCCTATTGCACGCCGCTGGCCAGAACCCACCAATGTGGCTTGGCGCGTCGAATGCGCTCCGCTGCCTCTCGTCCCTCCGCCTCGCTCGGGAACAGGCCGAAGCAGGTGGCGCCACTCCCCGACATCCGGGCCACGAGACAGCCGTGCTCCCGCTCCAGCCGGTCGAGCACCATACCGATGACAGGGGCGATCGTGCGGGCGGGCGGCTCCAAGTCGTTGCGGCAGCTGCGGATGAAGTCCGCGACATGGATGGCATCCTGCCACCGGTCCGGCAGCGGGGGGTGAGCCGCCCCGGCGCTTTGGCCCGGCTGCAGCCCGAGAGCACGGAAGACCGCGGCGGTCGAGACTTCCACCTTTGGGTTAGCCAGCACCACGCCCAACGCCGGCAGCGGCGGAGCCTCCCGAATGTGCTCACCGATGCCGCTCATGAAGCAGGTCCTGGAGCGGAGGCAGACGGGGACATCGGCGCCGAGGCTCAGCGCCGTCCGGTCGAGGCTGCCAGGATCGATTCGAATCCCGTGGCGGCGGATGAGCCCACGCAGCGCCGCAGCCGCATCGGCCGATCCACCGCCGATCCCGGACGCCACCGGCAGACGCTTGTCCAGCGTGATCGCTCCGTGACGGAATCCCAGCGCCTTGGCCGCCCGCACCACGAGATTGCTATCGTCATTCTCCAGCCCGGCGGAGAATGGGCCTTCTATGCAAAGCGACAGGGTTTCGGCCGGCGCGAACCGAAGCACATCCCCCTCGCGGGTGAAGGCGACGAGGCTCTCCAGCAAGTGATAGCCGTCGTCGCGCCGGCCGACCACGTGCAGCGTCAGGTTGAGCTTGGCGCAGGCGACTTCATGGTCGGCGTCGGCTCCTGTGCCTGACGGCGCAAGCATTCCCGTGCTCATGCAGAACCCTAGCGCGCTAGGACCGCTTCTCGGAATTCGGGGTGGCCACCTCGGGTGCTGGCGCCGCGTCGGGCAAGCCGTTGGCGAGTTTCGCCTCGATCGATTTCAAGAGATCCGGCTCGGGCTGGCTGTCTTTGGCATGCTGCCACTGGAACTTGGCTTCCAGCTTTCGGCCCACCCGCCAATAGGCGTCACCCAAGTGATCGTTGATCGCCGCGTCGTTGGGTTGCAGCTCGACCGCGCGCTCCAGCTCCTCGACGGCCCGCGCATAATCGCCCCGCTTGTAGTAAGCCCAGCCGAGGCTGTCGATAATAAAGCCGTCGTTGGGCCGCTGCTCGACCGCCTTCTCGATCATCTTCATGGCTTCATCGAGGTTGCGGTCCTGCTCCAGCCAGGAATAGCCTAGATAATTGAGCACGAGGGGCTGATCGGGTTCGAGCTCCAGCGCCTTGAGGAAATCCGCCTCCGCCTTGTCCCACTGCTTCGAGCGCTCATAGGAAATACCGCGGAAGTACAGCACGGACCAGTTCCGCTGGGTGAGTTCGCCCACGGTATCCAAGGCCTTGGTGTAGTAGGTGGCCGCCTCCGCGAACTTGGACTGGCTGCGCAGGATCGTGCCGAGGGTCACCAGCGCCTCGTAGTTCTTCGGATCGCGCTTGATCAACCGCTCCAGATGCGCGCGCGCTTCGTCCTTCTGATCGAGCTCGCTCAGGTTTATGGCGATGCGGATATCCGCGTTGGGCCGCAGCGCCGAGCCGAACTGCACCTTTTCGTAAGCCGCGATCGCCGCCCGATACTGCTTCATGTTCTCGAAGATGTCCCCGAGCAGGGTCTGCACGGCCGGTAAGCTCGGCTTGAGGCTCAATGTGAGCCGCGCATAGGTCAGAGCCAGATCGATGCCCGATTCGTCCGTCAGCGCGCTCGCCAAGCCGAACAGGGCCTCCGCAGCGCCGTCCGTGGCATCGCCGATGAAGGGTGCGGGCTGGCCATGGCCGATGCGGGCCAGGGTTTGCGCGACCACCGGGTGGTCGGGAGACACCGTGAGGAAGGTCTCGTAGATATCCCTTGCCCTCTCAACATTCCCCTGCCGCTCAAGAAAATTGCCATAGGCCTGCACGATCCGCAGCGAATTCGACGATTCGTCATAAGCCTTCTTGTAAAGCGTCTCGGCTTTGGCCTTGACGCCGAGCAGATCGGCAATCAGCGCCTCGTGGAACGTCTTGTAGATCCCGAAGGATTCGTTACGGTCCAGGATGTTCAGCGCCTTGGTGGCCTTCAGCAAGTCACGCTGGGCGGCATAGCTCCACGCGGTCAGAAGGCCGCTCGTCAACTCGCCTATAGGCGTGTAGGCCGCCTGCTCGAAATGCTTGCGCGCCTCGGCCTGGGCGCCGCGCCGCATGTCAGAGACCCCCAGCACGATATGGGCCAGCCGGTGCCGCGAGTTGATCGCCACCAGCCGCTTCGCCAGAACCTCGGCGCGCATGATGTTGCCGGCGCCCAATTCTGCGACGAACGCCCGTTCCAGCAGCAGAGAATTGTTCGGATCCTGTTCCAGCGCATCGGCGAAATAGCGCGCCGCCTGGTCCACGTCGCGGGTCTGCGAAGCGAATTGCCCGGCCAAATAGCTTCCCGAAAGCGACCGAAGCTCGCGGGCATCACCGAGCGCTGGCGCGAGAACCGCTGCGGCGGCCATGCTCAAGGCCATGGCGGTTCCGAATAAAGCCTGCTTGGCGCGTCTCATTCCACCTGATCTCCTCGGGGTTCACTGCATCCTGCCGGGATAGACGCACAAGCGCGCAAACGCCGCCGCACCCCGTTCTGGCAAGGTTACCTAAAATGGGCTTGCTGGCGAGAGCGATGGCTGGCGGCTCTCCTCCCGTATCCCAAAGCAGCAGCCACTGTGATCGTACAACAATGTGGCGTAATTGTCCCGCATATCTCCGTGAGCCCCATGCCTAATCTAGGCGTCGGCCGTTACGTTATCGCTAGCAAGGGCCCGTAACTCACATATTGGGGTAATTCGGGCCTCCTCCCCCTTCCGGCGTGACCCAATTGATGTTCTGCGGGGGATCCTTGATGTCGCAGGTTTTGCAGTGAACGCAGTTCTGCGCATTGATCTGGAAGCGCGGCTTCTCGTCGCTATCCCTGACGACTTCATAGACCCCGGCCGGGCAGTAGCGCTGGGCCGGCTCATCGAATTTCGGCAGCGTGTAGTCGATGGGGATGGAGGGGTCCTTGAGCTGGAGATGACAGGGCTGGTCCTCCTCGTGGTTGGTGGCGGAGAAGGCCAGGTCGGTAAGGCGATCGAAGGAAATCGCCCCGTCGGGCTTGGGATATTCGATCCGCTTGGCCTGCGCCGCCGGGACGAGCGTCTCGTGATCGGCCTTGCCGTGCCGCAGAGTGCCGAACAAGGAGACGCCGAGCAGCTCGTTCGTCCACATGTCGAGGCCACCCAATGCGAGGCCGCCCACGAGACCGAGCTTCGACCACAGCGGCTTCACGTTACGCACCTTGCGGAGGTCCTGATAGACCCAGGAGTCGCGGTAGCGCTGCTCGTAATCCACGAGTTCGTCGCCCTCGCGGCCCGCCTGGATGGCATCGAAGGCGCTTTCGGCGGCCAGCATGCCGGTCTTCATGGCGTTGTGGCTACCCTTGATGCGGGGCACGTTGACGAAGCCCGCCGAGCAGCCGATCAGCACCCCGCCCGGGAAGGTCAGTTTCGGGACAGACTGCAGCCCGCCCTCGGTGATGGCCCGGGCGCCATAGGCGATGCGGCGTCCGCCCTCCAGCACCGGCTGGATCAGCGGATGGTGCTTGAAGCGTTGGAACTCGCCGAACGGGTAGAGATAAGGATTGCTGTAGTTGAGGTGCACCACAAAGCCGATCGACACGAGGTTGTCTTCGAGGTGATACATGAAGCTGCCGCCGCCGGTCGCATTGTCCAGCGGCCAGCCCATGGTATGCGTCACCTGGCCTTGGCGATGCATGTCCGGACGTATTTCCCACAGCTCCTTCATGCCGAGGCCGAACTTCTGCGGCTCGCGTCCGGCGGAAAGCTGAAACTTGTTGATGAGCACCTTGGCGAGCGATCCGCGTGCGCCTTCGCCGATCAGCACATATTTGCCGTGCAACTCCATGCCAGGCTGGAAGTCCGGCTTGGGTTTGCCGTCGCGACCGATGCCCATCACGCCGGCCACCACCCCTTTGACCGAGCCGTCATCGCGATAGACCAGGTCAGAGCAGGCGAAACCCGGATAGATCTCGACCCCCATGCCTTCCGCCTGGGTGGCGAGCCAGCGGCAGAGATTGCCGAGAGAAGCGGCGTAGTTGCCGTGGTTATCCATGAGCTTGGGCATGGCGAAATTGGGCAGGCGCATGCTGCCGGCGGGCCCGAGCATGTAGAAGCGGTCCTCGGTCACCGGCACGTTGAGCGGCGCGCCTTTTTCCTTCCAGTCCGGAATAAGCTCGTTCAGCGCGACCGGATCGATGACGGCACCCGAGAGGATGTGAGCGCCCACCTCGGACCCCTTTTCGAGCACGCAGACGGAAATCTCGGTTCCAGCGGCCTCGGCGAGCTGTTTCAGCCGGATCGCGGCGCCGAGACCAGCTGGCCCCGCCCCTACGATGACCACGTCATATTCCATGCATTCGCGCATCGCCGCGACGTCCGCCTCACTCAACCCAGCCACTCCCATGGTGATTTACGGTATCGGTCTTATCTGGAAGATGGGCTAATCTGCCCAGGACCATGCTGTCCGGGCCGTTACCCCCGGAACAAGGTCCCATGCCGTTATAGTAGACATCCCGCAGGCTGGGAAACACTGTTACAGGCGAAAAAGTGTCTTTGAACGAGTGTGTTGCTTTGTCGCGTGCGGCGCTCTTGCGCTGGTATGCGGAGATGGGGGTGGACGAGGCGATCGCCGACCACCCGATCGACCGCTTTGCGCTCTCGCAAGCGGCCAAGCCGGGCCGGGTCGCTTCCGCTGCAGCCGAGCCGCGGCAAGAGATGGAGCTGCCAGCCCCGGCGCAGGATTCCGCCCGCCGCTTTCAGCCGGTCTTCGATGACGAGACCGATGCCCGGATCCCTGACCGGGCGGCTGCGGCGCCGAGGGCGGCGGCGGTGCCGTCGGACCAGGCCGTGGAAGATGCACGAAGTGCGGCGCGGCGTTGCGGCAGTCTGGCGGAGCTGCGCGAGATGCTGCGGCATTTCGAAGCCTGCCCGCTGCAACGCACCGCCACCAGTCTCGTCTTTTCCGATGGGAACCCGGCGGCGCGCGTTATGCTGGTCGGCGAGGCCCCAGGGCGCGACGAGGACTTGCAGGGCAAGCCGTTCGTCGGCGTGTCTGGGCAGCTGCTCGACCGCATGCTGGCGGCCATCGGCCTGTCCCGCCATGCGGAGGACCCTCTGGCCTCGGTGTTCATCTCCAATTGCATCTTTTGGCGGCCGCCCGGCAACCGCAAGCCCACGGAGGCGGAGACGCTGATGTGCATGCCGTTCATCGAGCGGGCGATCGAGCTGGTCGATCCGGTCTTTCTGATTTGTCTCGGCTCGACTTCAGCGGCGCGACTTTTGAACAGCACGCAGGGCATCATGCGGCTGCGCGGCAAGTGGACCGATTATACGAGCCCCGGAGGCAAGACCTACCGGACACTGCCCACGCTTCACCCAGCCTATCTGCTGCGGCAACCGGAGCACAAGCGACTGGGGTGGCGCGATCTTCTGACGCTCGACCAGGCTATGCGGGAAAGCGGGGTGTTCCATGGCCGAAGCTGAGCGGTCGTTTCTCCCGGTCCGCATCGCGGTGCTGACGGTGTCGGACACGCGCGATCTGGCACAGGACCGGTCGGGACAGATCCTCGCAGACCGTATCACCGAGGCGGGGCATATCTTGGCGGACCGCGCCATCGTGCGCGACGAGGTTGAGCTTATCCGGGAGCAGGTGCGGGCCTGGGTTGCTGCACCTGACGTGGACGCGGTGATCACCACCGGCGGCACGGGCCTGACCGGCCGGGACGTCACGCCGGAAGCCCTGAAACCTCTGTTCGACAAGGAGATCGACGGCTTCTCGGTCGCCTTCCACATGATCTCGTTCCAGAAGATCGGCACGTCCACCGTGCAATCGCGCGCCACAGCCGGGGTCGCCAACGGCACCTATGTCTTCTGTCTGCCGGGCTCCCCAGGTGCATGCAAGGACGCCTGGGACGGCATCCTCAAGGACCAGCTCGACTACCGGCACATGCCGTGCAATTTCGTGGAGATCATGCCGCGGCTGGATGAGCATTTGCGCCGCAAATAGGCGCCGCCGCGAAAACCTCGTCTCGATTCACTTGTGCGTGAGCCCCTGGGCCGGCCCGCCGTAAAGCCGTTATTCTGGCGCGGGCATTCAGGGAGGATCGCATGTCGAGCAGCTTTACCGTCACTCGCCGCACCGCTATGGCCGGATCGGCTGTTCTTGTTGCTGGCCAGTTTGCGTTCGCCGGCGGGGTGGTGCCGGCCGGCGCGGCGGCCCAGCAGAGGGGAATCGCCACACCGACCGTCAACCGCGTAAAGCTGGGCGCCTTCGAGATCACGACCGTGTCTGATGGCTCCGTCGTTGCGCCGGGCCCCCATCCGACCTTTGGCGCGAATGTGGGGGCAGAGCAAGTGAAAGAGCTCGTGGAGCAGAATTTCCTGCCGGCCGATCAGATGCGCAACGGCTACACGCCCGTCGTGGTCAACACTGGCCGCGAGGTCATCGTTTTCGATACCGGCAACGGGGCTGAGCGCCGTCCGGAGGCCGGCAATTTCGCGCAAGCCTTGGTGGGCTCGGGCATCTCGCCCGGCGATGTCGACATCGTGGTGATCACCCATTTCCATGGCGATCATATCGGCGGGCTGATGGAGAACGGTGAGCCGGTCTTCCCCAACGCCCGCTATGTCATGGGTGAGACGGAATTCGATTTCTGGACGTCACCGGACCGCGCTTCAGGATCTACCGCGAATGGCGCCGCCCTCGTCCAGAAGAATGTCGTTCCCCTGAAAGAGAAGACGACATTCGTCAAGGGCGGGGATTCCGTGGTTTCCGGCATCACGGCGATTGAAGCCTTCGGGCACACGCCCGGCCACATGGCCTTCAATATCGAGAGCAACGGTCAGAGACTGGTGCTGGCGGCCGATACTGCCAATCATTATGTGGCCTCGCTGCAGCGGCCCGATTGGCACGTCCGGTTCGATATGGACAAGGAAGCCGCCGCGGCGACCCGCCGCAAGATCTTCGACATGATCGCCGCGGACCGGGTGCCGTTCACCGGCTATCACATGCCATTCCCGGCGATCGGGTATGTGGAGAAAATGGACCAGGGATACAGATACGTCCCAGCCACCTATCAGCTCACGCTGTAAACACACGCTTTGTTCTTGATTTGTTCCGACCCTTCACGTAGGATCGGAACATGGCAACGATCTTCGACCATAGGCATCGTGAAAGCGATGATTTTGTGGGAACAGCCCTCCCCGGGCAGACCCGCGGGCGCGGTGCCCGGTCGAACGAATCAGGCCGGTTCGAGCGGCTGTCCCGGCTATTCGCCGATGATGGTTGGCAGGCCTTCGAGGAACTACCGAAACTACGCACCTCGGTCATCGAGGAGAAGCCAAAGAGCATCATCACCCGCAATGACAGCCCGGATATCTCCTTCGATCAGTCGATAAACCCCTATCAGGGCTGCGAACATGGCTGTGCCTATTGCTATGCCAGGCCAACCCACGCCTATTGGGGACTTTCCCCTGGTCTCGATTTCGAGACGAAGCTGTTTGCGAAGACGAACGCGGCCGAACTCCTCAGGCGCGAGCTCTCGGATCCGCGTTACGTTCCGAAAATGATCGCGCTGGGCGCGAATACGGATCCCTATCAGCCGGTCGAGCGTCAGTATAGGATCACGCGGCAGATCCTGGAAGTGCTCGCCGAGTTCAACCATCCCGTGGGCATTGTCACGAAATCGGCCCTGGTGCTGCGGGATCTCGATATCCTGCAGCCGATGGCCGCGCGCAATCTGGTCAGGGTGGCGATCTCGGTCACCAGCCTCGATGCGAAGCTGTCGCGCAGCATGGAGCCTCGGGCATCGACCCCGCGCAAGAGGCTCGAGGCACTGGAGGTTCTCAGCGCAGCCGGCGTTTCCACCACCGTTATGGTGGCGCCGGTGATCCCTTCCGTGAACGACCACGAGATCGAGGCCATTCTCGCCGCAGCCGCCGCGGCAGGTGCTGTGCATGCGGGCTATGTGCTGCTGCGATTGCCACGGGAGATCAGCAGCATTTTCCAGGAATGGCTGGAAAGCGAGATGCCCGACAAGGCGGGGCGGGTCATGTCTCTCATCCGCGGGATGCGCAACGGCAAGGATTACGACTCGACCTGGGGCCTTCGCCAGAAGGGATCGGGCCCGTATGCCTGGACCATTGGCCGGCGGTTCGAGATCGCCTGCACCAAGCTTGGCTTAAACCAAGAGAGGCAGAAGATGGACACGAGCCAGTTCTCCCGACCGCCCCAGGCGGGTGACCAGCTGACCTTGTTCTAACGGTGGCGTTCTAACGGTGGCGCTGTGCCGTCGGGAATTGTCGGCTGCGAGGCTTCGAAGACGCATTCATCTGACTTGATTCGGAAATCTGCAGTAAGGTCCTGATATCAGGGGCTTTGATCGTTCCGGGGGGCAGGGCCGGGCTCGTTGCGTATGGTGATCTGGCTCGGAGCGGCAGCGAAGTGCAGCGTGAACACCGCCGGCTGAGGCTGGCCGCCTTCATTCTGCTGGGGATAGCTGCTGGCTGGCATTCAACCCGACGCCTTGTGCTCTTGCGCCGCGCCCTCCCCTTTGCGAAACATGCGGAATGCTGGAGCATGAGTCGCCCGTCGTTACGATCAGCTTCGAGCGCGAGCGTGCGGCGCTGGCGCGGGGGCTCGCTCCGGTCGCCGGCATAGATGAAGCTGGACGTGGCCCTTGGGCCGGACCGGTGGTGGCCGCCGCCGTCATTCTCGATCCGGCCGATATCCCTGAGGGCATCGATGATTCCAAAAAGCTGACGCCGCAGCGGCGCGAAGCGCTCTATGATGAGATCACCGCGCGGGCTTGCTGGGCCGTCGGCATCGCGGATGTCGAGCGGATCGAGCGCGACAACCTTCATTTCGCGACCCTGTGGGCCATGGCCGAGGCCTGCGCCAAGCTGGCGACGCCGCCGGCCCATGTCCTTGTGGATGGCAAGTTCTGCCCCAAGCTGCCCTGCGAGGCATCTGCGATCGTCGATGGCGATGCTTTGTGCCTCTCCATCGCGGCGGCATCCATCATCGCCAAGGTGACCCGGGACCGAATTATGGATGCGCTCGGCCTGGAGTGGCCCGGCTACGGATTTGAACGCCACAAGGGCTATGGCACGCCTGAGCACCGCGCCGCTCTCGCCCGCCTTGGCCCGACGCCGCAACACCGCCGCCGCTTCGTTTCCGTCCGTGCCGTTCTCGAACCTGAATTGGTGTCGATCCAGACGACGCTGGATCTGGGCTGAACCCTTCGACGCCGATCGACGGAGCTAAACGCGCTCGCGCAAGCCGCCATTTCCAATCTTCAACCACATTTTACTATCTTAAGTTGCATATCGTTCCTTATGCTATCACATGTAGTAAAATCGATTGAGCTAACTCAGGGGCATCCAAGGCGGCATGCTCGTAGCGGTAGGAGTAAGTGATGGGTTGGTGGCCTTTTGGTAGCAGTGATAAAGATACTGGGAGCAATACGTCTGTTGATGGCCAGCAAAATGACGCTATCAACACGATAAATGATGTCCTTGCACACGATAAGCAGGTGATCGACGAGTACGGCAATCAAATCCAGCAGGTCCATGACGAGCTCCATCAAAAGACAGATGATATCAGCACGGTGCTTCTTGATGATCGTCAGCGGCTCGCAAATCTCGAAACCGTGGTCAACTACATCATAAAACATGGGCTTCTGGACGGTCACCACTCTCGTCTTCCGACCACCGCCGACGCGCCTCCGGGCGAAACCTCACACGACCATCTGCTGAGCCACAGCGACAGCTACCACGTCTGACCAGACAGCGAGCGGCTGCGGCGGATTAGGAAATTGGTAAGCATACCAGTTGGTTGCAAGGAAGAAGGTGCAGCTCGGGTTAAATCAAATTTTACAGGCATAGGGCCAGTCTCTGCGAACCCAGTTTGTGAGTATAGGGTTCTGAGATGGGCATTATCGCCGAGGCACGTCGCCGTTCGTTCATAAACCAAGTTCTCGTCGGCGACTGCCTGGATCATTTGGCGCAGCTTCCGGACAAGTCGGTCGACCTCATTTTTGCCGATCCGCCTTACAATTTGCAGCTCAGGGGCGAACTCCTGCGCCCCGATAATTCCCGCGTGAACGGGGTCGACGCGGAATGGGACCGCTTCGGCGGCTTCGAGCAGTACGATGCCTTCACCAAGGCTTGGCTGGGGCAGTGCCGCCGGATCATGAAGGACACGGCGACCCTGTGGGTGATCGGCAGCTATCACAACGTCTTCCGCATCGGCACCGCGCTGCAGGACATGGGGTTCTGGGTGCTCAATGACATCGTCTGGCGCAAGGCCAACCCGATGCCCAACTTCCGCGGCAAGCGCTTCACCAACGCGCACGAGACGCTGATCTGGGCCGCAAAGAGCGCGGACCAGAAGCGTTACACCTTTAACTACGAAGCCATGAAGGCGCTGAATGACGACCTGCAGATGCGCTCGGACTGGCTGCTGCCGATCTGCAATGGCAGCGAACGCCTGAAGGATGAGGATGGCGCGAAGCTGCACCCGACCCAGAAGCCAGAAGCGTTGCTGCACCGAGTGATTCTCGCCTCGAGCAATCCGGGCGACGTAATCCTCGATCCGTTCTTCGGAACCGGCACCACCGGGGTGGTGGCCAAGCGCTTGGGGCGCAGCTTCATCGGAATAGAGCAGGATGCGCGCTATGCCGAGGCTGCGCACAAGCGCATCGCCGAGGTCAAGACAGCGGAGCCCGAGGTGGTGCGGGTTTCCACGGGCCGCCGGGCGGAGCCGCGCATTCCGTTCGGAGCGCTGGTCGAGCGCGGCCTGATCGCGCCGGGCACCACCCTATTCGATCCGGCCCGCCGCCATGCCGCCAAGGTCAGGGCCGACGGCACTCTGGTCTCCAAGGACGCAACCGGCTCGATCCATAAGATCGGCGCTCACGTGCAGGGGGTCGAGGCATGCAATGGCTGGACCTTCTGGCACCTGGACCGTGGCGCGACCATGGTGCCCATCGACATCATGCGGCAGCAGCTGCGGGCCGAGCTGGCCTCGGTCTGAGAACACGATTCCAGGATCGCACCTCAGGGCCCTTGACAGGACTCCTGTCGCTGCTACCCTGCCCGCCAACTTCAATACGACATGTCGTGCTTCTGGTGCGACATGCATGCAAGGTGCAGCTGCACCTTGTGTGAAATGCCTGCCTCAGCGGGAGAGACCGGCTTCGCCGGCGCCGAAGGAGCAACCGCCCCGGAAACTCTCAGGCAAAAGGACCGTTGAGGCATCAGCAACTCTGGAAAGCAGCGGCAGCTTCAACGGCCGCTCACCGATGGGGTAAGCTCAGACGCTCGCCGTTACGACGGTGGTAAGCGGTTTGGGCGAAATCTCTCAGGTATCGAGACAGAGGGGGCAGGGCCGGGCAATGTCCGGCGCCGTACCTCTGTAGATACAGCGAGAGATTGCATGGCCCAGATCGAACCCTCAGCTCAGCTCCTGCAAACACCCTTATTCGCGCTGCATCAGCGGCTGGGCGGTCGCATGGTGCCGTTTGCCGGCTATGCCCTGCCGGTGCAGTATCCGACCGGCATCATTGCGGAACATCTCTGGACGCGCGCTCATGCCGGGCTGTTCGATGTGTCCCATATGGGGCAGGCATGGCTCACCGCACCCTTCGAGGTGGCGGAGGCCTTCGAGCGGCTGGTTCCGGGCGATATCGCGAGCCTGGATGAAGGCCATATCCGCTATACGCAGCTCACCACCGATGACGGCGGCATCATCGACGACCTCATGGTGACGCGGGCAGCGGCGCACAACGGACTTGAGCGGCTGTTCCTGGTGGTGAATGCCTCGCGCAAGGCGGTGGATTTCGTCCACATCGCGACGGCGCTGGACGGCATTGTCCGTCTCACCCCGATCGAAGACCGCGCGCTGCTCGCGCTGCAGGGGCCGGAGGCTGCAGCCGTGCTGGCGCCCTATATCAACGACATCGACATGCTGAGCTTCATGACGGCGCTGGATGCGCGCTTCACCGGCCATGACGGCATCGAGGGCGATGTCCTGGTCAGCCGCTCCGGCTATACCGGCGAGGACGGATTCGAGCTCTCGGTGCCGGCCGCGATCGCGACGGCCTTCGCCGAAAGCCTTTTACGGGACGCGCGGGTGAAGCCGGCAGGTCTCGGCGCACGCGACAGCCTGCGGCTCGAGGCCGGGCTGTGCCTCTATGGCCAAGATATCGACGAGACCACCAGCCCGGTGGAAGCGGGCCTCGTCTGGTCGATCGGCAAGCGAAGGCGCGAGCGCGGCGGGTTTCCCGGCTTTGCGCGGATTGCCCGCGAGCTGGCGAACAAACCCTCGCGCCGGCTGGTGGGGCTGAAGCTGGACGGCAGGGCCCCTGCCCGCCACGGCGCGGCGGTCGAGACCCCCGATGGCACCCGCATCGGCGAGGTGACCTCCGGCGGCTTCAGTCCGAGCCTGGGGCTGCCCATCGCGCTGGCCTATGTGGCGTTTGCCTATGCCCAGCCGGGCACGGCGCTGACCATCATCGTGCGCGACAAGCCGCTTGCGGCGGAAGTCGTGCGCCTGCCCTTCGTTCCCCATCGCTATGTGAGGCGCTGAGCGCAACGTCCGAGGATCGATAATGAGCATCGTGAAATATACCAAAGAACATGAATGGGTTCGGGTCGAGGGCGACATCGCCACGGTCGGCATCACCCAATATGCGCAGGAGCAGCTCGGCGACGTGGTGTTCGTCGAGCTGCCGGTGGTGGGCAAGGGGCTCAACCAGAACGGCGAAGCCGCCGTGGTCGAATCGGTGAAGGCCGCAAGCGACGTCTATGCACCCCTGTCGGGGGAAGTGGTGGAGGTGAACTCGGCGCTGGAGAGCGAGCCCGCCCTGATCAACCAGGACCCTGAGGGCAAAGGCTGGTTCTTCAAGCTCAAGCTGTCGGCCGCTGCCGAGCTCGATGACCTGATGGATAGCGAGGGATACAAGGCCTTCGTCGAGGAGCAGCACTGATGCGGTACCTGCCGCTGAATGTCGAGGACCGCCAGGCCATGCTGGCCGCGATCGGCGTCTCCTCGATCGATGATCTCTACACCGATGTCCCGGCCCGGGGCCGCATCGACGGCCTGCTCGACCTGCCGCGGCGTGCAAGCGAGATGGAGGTCGAGCGCATCCTGGGGCGGATGGCCGCGAAAAACGTGGCGGCAAGCCAGGTGCCGTTCTTCGTCGGTGCCGGCGCGTATAAGCACCACATCCCGGCCAGCGTCGACCACCTGATCCAGCGTTCGGAATTCCTGACCTCCTACACGCCGTACCAGCCGGAGATCTCGCAGGGCACCCTGCAATATCTGTTCGAATTCCAAACCCAGGTGGCGCTGCTCACGGGTATGGAGGTGGCGAACGCCTCCATGTATGACGGCTCGACCGGGTGCGGCGAGGCTGTGCTCATGGCCGAGCGTGTGACCCGGCGTGACAAGGCCGTGCTGTCGGGCGGCCTGCATCCGCAGTATCGCGCGGTGGTGGAGAACCTCAGCCATTTCGGTGGCTCGGCCGTCGTCAACCTGCCCTGTGGTGTCGATGATGTGCATGAACTCTCCTCGCGCATTGACGACAACACCGCCTGCGTGGTGGTGCAGACCCCCAATGTGTTCGGCGAGATCATCGACCTTGCCCCGATTGCCGAAGCAGCCCATGCCAAAGGCGCTCTGCTGGTTGCGGTGGTCACCGAGGTCGTATCGCTCGGCGCGCTGAAGCCGCCGGGCGAGATGGGCGCTGATATCGTGGTGGCCGAGGGCCAATCGCTCGGTGTGGGCCTGAATTTCGGCGGACCCTATCTCGGTCTGTTCGCCACCCGGGAGAAGTTCCTGCGGCAGATGCCGGGCCGTCTATGTGGCGAGACGGTCGATGCGGCGGGCCGGCGCGGGTTCGTGCTCACCTTGTCGACCCGCGAGCAGCATATCCGCCGCGAGAAGGCCACCAGCAATATCTGCACCAATTCGGGCCTATGCTGCCTTGCCTTCACCATCCACCTCGCCCTGCTCGGCGACGTGGGCCTTCGCAGGCTGGCCGCTCTCAACCACCACAATGCCTGTCTGCTCGCGGACGCGCTTGCCGAGGTCAAAGGCGTCGAGGTGCTCACCTCGCGCTTCTTCAACGAATTCACCATTCGTACGCCCAGGCCAGGCGCCGAAGTGGTGGCTGGCCTCGCCGAGCGCGGGGTCCTGGGGGGCGTGCCGGCGTCGCGCCTGGTGCCCCAGGAGGCAGCGCTCGCCGACAGGATCATCGTGGCGGCGACGGAGGTGAACACGGATGAGGACCGCGCGGCATACAAGGCCGCACTGCGGGAGGTGCTCGCATGATGAATCGGGAAGGCCGCCCCACCACGCCGGCAAGCGGCGGGGCCGCGGCCGCGGACCAGATCACGACCTTTACCGGCAACCGCGGGCTGGAGATCAACGAACCGTTGCTGTTCGAGATCGGCGGGCCCGAGAAATGCGGGGTCGATATCGATCTGCCGGATCAGCCGCTGAACCGCCTGGGTGGATTAGCGCGGAAGAACGCAATCGGGCTAGCCGGGCTCTCCGAGCCCGAGGCGATGCGGCACTATGTGCGTCTCTCGCGCCGCAATTATGCGATCGACCTCGGCATCTATCCGCTCGGCTCGTGCACTATGAAGCACAATCCGCGCCTGAACGAGCGGATGGCAAGGCTGCCGGGCTTTGGCGACATCCATCCGCTGCAGCCGGAGAGCACGGTTCAGGGCGCGCTCGAGCTGATCGATACGCTCGCCCATTGGCTCAAGACCATGACCGGCATGCCGGCCGTGGCCCTGAGCCCCAAGGCCGGCGCCCATGGCGAGCTGTGCGGCATGATGGCCATACGGGCGGCGCTGGATGCGCGCGGCGAGAAGCGCTCCGTGGTGCTGGTGCCTGAATCGGCACACGGGACCAATCCGGCCACGGCGACCTATCTCGGCTATTCCGTCCAGTCGGTGCCGGCGCGTGCCGACGGCACGGTAGATCCCGAGGAGGTCAAACGTCGCCTCAGCCCTGAAGTGGCGGCGATCATGCTCACCAACCCCAATACTTGTGGGCTGTTCGAGCGGGATGTGATCGCCATTGCCGATGCGGTGCACGAGGCCGGCGCCTTCTTCTACTGCGATGGTGCGAACTTCAATGCAATTGTCGGGAAAGCACGGCCAGGGGATCTCGGGGTTGATGCCATGCACATCAATCTCCACAAGACCTTCTCCACACCCCATGGCGGCGGCGGCCCAGGTGCCGGACCGGTGGTGCTTTCGGCGGCGCTGGCGCCCTTTGCTCCCCTGCCTTTCGTCGTACACGGCGAGAACGGCTTCCGACTGGTCGAGACAGAGAGCGATCCCTCCGCCGGTCAGGCCTTTGGGCGGATGACCGCCTTTCACGGCCAGATGGGCATGTTCGTGCGTGCGCTGAGCTACATGATGAGCCATGGCAGCGACGGCCTGCGCCGCGCCTCGGAAGATGCAGTGCTGAACGCCAATTACGTGAAGGCCGGGCTCGAAGACCTGATGAGCCTGCCTTTCGGCAAGCGTCCCACTATGCACGAGGTGCTGTTCGACGACAGTTTCCTAAAGGGCACCGGCGTTACGACCCTCGACTTCGCCAAGGCCATGATCGACGAAGGCTTCCACCCGATGACCGTGTATTTCCCGCTGGTGGTGCATGGGGCGATGCTGATCGAGCCGACGGAATCGGAGTCGCGCGCGAGCCTTGATCAGTTCATCGCCACCCTGCGCAAGCTGGTGGAAGCGGCGAAGTCAGGCGACACGGCGCGCTTCACCGGCGCGCCCTACCTGACACCGGTCGGGCGGCTGGACGAGACACGGGCGGCGCGCCAGCCCGTCTTGCGCTGGCGCAAGCCTCTGCCGCAGCTCGACGCGGCGGAGTAGGCGCCGCGAGGCAACAGCTCGAAAAGAAAGGGCGCCCACTGAGGCGCCCTTTTCATACAAATCCTGCCGCGCTGCTGCCGCGCTGCTCAGTGCAGCTTGCCGGGTAGCGAGGCTATGCTGTCGTCCACGAGCTGGGCGGCCTTGGGACCCTTCACCGTGTCCGCGATGACCTGAGTGGCGGCGGATATAGCGAGATCCGCTGCAACCGCACGGACGTCCTTCAGCGCCTGATCCTCCGCCTGCTTGATCTTCGTCTCCGCAAGCGCCCGCCGGCGCTCCAGCAGCTCGTCGAGCTTCCGGCGCATCTCCTCGGCCAGAACCTTCGCATCCTCACGAGCCAGCGCCACGATGTCGGCTGCCTCCTTCTCGGCCTCGCGCTGCTTGCGCTGGGCCTCAGCCAGCATGGCCTGCGCCTCTTCCCGCAGGCGCTGCGCCTGCGCCAATTCCTCGCGGATATTGGCCGCACGCTTGTCCAGTGTTTCGATCACGCGCCGATGCACGCCGACATAGGCCAGCAGCGCCAGAAACAGAATGAAGGAAATGAGGACCCAGAATTCCGGGGTGGTCAGCATGGATCAGGTCCTCCGTCCGCTCTCGACGGCGGCTGCGAGCACAGAACGGTCCACGGTCTGGGCGGTCAACCGCTCGACGATGGCGCCGGCCGTATCAATGGCGACGTCCTTGATCTCGGCCAGGGCCTTGTCGCGGGTTTGGGCAATGCGGGCTTCCGCCGCGCTCAGCTTCTCTTCGAGTTCCGCCTCAACCGCACGGCGAATCGTCTCCAGCTCGCTGCTGGTGGCGTCGCGGGTTTCCTGGTGAATGGTGTGGGCCCTGGCCCGTGCCTCCGCCAGCGAGGTCTGATAGACCTCGCTGCTGCGTTCCGCATCACGCCGCAGGCGATCGGCCTCATCGAGGTCACCGGCAATCCGGTTCGTACGCTGCTCGATCACACCGCCCACCTTCGGCAGCGCAAACCAGGACATGATGAAATAGAGCGCAACGAAGGTGATCACCAACCAGATGATCTGAGGCGGAACTGTCTCGAATTCGAACTGTGGCATCGTCACGCCCTGGCTTGGGACGGCCGGGGTAAAGAAATGGCCGCCAGACCTGCATTCCATGCGGCCGGGGCGAGGAGGCCAGCTCGCCCCCCGTCCGGCCGGTCATCAGCCCGCGCCCGGCGGGCCAGCGCATCAGAACACGAACAGGATGATCAGCGCGACCACGAGGCCGAACAGGCCGGTGGCTTCCGCCAGGGCAAAGCCCAGAAGCAGGTTGGCGAACTGCCCGGGCGCCGCGGCCGGATTGCGCAGGGCACCCTGCAGATAGTTGCCGAAGATCATGCCGATGCCGAGGCCCGCCCCGACCAGGGCGATCGAGGCCAGGCCGGCGCCGATGAACTTTGCTGCTTCCGCGTCCATTTGAGAAACTCCTCAGACTCTGGTTAGTGATGCATATTGATGGCGTCGTTCAGGTAGATGCAGGTGAGCACCGCAAACACATAGGCCTGCAGGAAAGCCACCAGGATTTCGAGACCGGTGATGCCGACCATCACCAAGAGCGGCACCCACCCAGCGAGCACGCCCATGCCGACGACGAAGGCGCCGAACACCTTCAGCATGGTGTGGCCCGCCAGCATGTTGGCGAAAAGTCGGACCGAGAGGCTGATCGGCCGGGTGAAGTAGGAGATCACCTCGATGACCACCAGCAGCGGCAGCAGCACGACGGGCACGCCGGACGGAACGAAGAGCTTGAGATAGCCGACGCCATGCTTGGCAAAGCCGACCAGGGTGGCAACGATGAAGACGGTAATCGCCAAGGCGAAGGTGACGCTCAGGTGGCTGGTGACCGTGAACGAATAGGGGATCATCCCCAGCATGTTCGCGACCAAAATGAAGATGAACAGCGTGAAGATGAAAGGGAAGAACGGCCGACCGCCCTCGCCCACCGTGCTGCGCATCATGTTGGCCACGAACTCGTAGGCGATCTCCGCGACCGACTGCAGGCGACCCGGGACAAGGCGGGCGGCCGGCGCAAGCATCAACAGGCTCGCCACCACGACCGTGATCACCATCCACAGGCTGGAATTGGTGAAATCGGCATTGATGTCGCCCAGCGAGATCTTGGCGAGCGAGGAGATCTCGAACTGGTGCATAGGATCGATGTGCAGGCCCCCGGCCTCGGTCGGATTCGTTGCGGCGTGTTCCGTCAGCCCACCACCAGCTTCCTGCGCAGCCACCAGCCAGCTCCTGTCCTGCTCAATCAGGGGCCGGCCTATTACCTCCGCCCCGATCCTGATCCTCAAAATCCTTGCGCAGCAACTCTGCCTGCTGTCGTTCCGCCTCGACCCGCGCCGCGCGCATCACATTCATGATGCCGGCAGCCGCGCCGAGCGGCAGAAACAGCAGCAACATCCAGGGGGTGGTTCCCAGCCACTTGTCCAGGTACCAGCCGCAAGCGAACCCTACCGCGACGGCCACCGCCATTTCGGTGGCCACGCGAAGCCCGAAGTCGTAAGCGCTTCTTCGGCGGCCTGGCGTCTGTTCCCGAGCCCGAATGGATGCCCGCGCACGTTCGAGACGTTCCGTGAAGTCGCTGGACCCACCGGACCCACGATCCTTAGGTTCATC
Source organism: Rhodoligotrophos defluvii (assembly GCF_005281615.1). Lineage (NCBI taxonomy): Bacteria > Pseudomonadati > Pseudomonadota > Alphaproteobacteria > Hyphomicrobiales > Rhodoligotrophaceae > Rhodoligotrophos > Rhodoligotrophos defluvii. The sequence goes on from NZ_SZZM01000002.1 coordinate 893,359, forward strand.
GGCCACCACAGACCTCTCGATGACTCCGCGAGGGATTGTCCGCCCCCCGGAAAGTCGCGCGCAAGATAGAGACGGCACCCCACCCTGTCAAGCACAGCCGGATAGGCGGCAAGTGGCTGAAATGCTTGGATATAAGCACCGGTCCGAAGATTGGTCTCTCGACATTGCCCGGAGCCGGACATCGTTCCGCCATGCCACCCCGCAAATCAGGCATCGTCAATGGGAACAAAACCGGAGAACGGGCGGGCTCGGCCCGGGCGGCCGATCCTTCCTCGCATTTCGATTCGCTTTGTTGGTCTAACGCGCTGGCCCGATGGCATTATCCGACCTCGCGCATGGCCTCTGCCGCGTCAAGGTCAACCGAGACAAGCTGACTGACGCCACGCTCCACCATGGTAACCCCGAACAGCCGGTGCATCCTTGCCATGGTCACGGGGTGGTGGGTTATCACCAGGAAACGGGTGTCGGCTCTGGTCAGCATGGCATCGAGCAGGTTGCAAAAGCGCTCGACATTGGCGTCGTCCAGCGGGGCATCCACCTCGTCCATCACGCAAATGGGTGAGGGGTTGGTCAAAAAGACGGCGAAGATCAGCGCGATGGCGGTAAGCGCCTGCTCGCCCCCTGACAGCAGCGACAGCACCTGTGGCCGCTTGCCTGGCGGATTGGCCATGATCTCGAGGCCCGCCTCGAGCGGATCGTCGGATTCGACCAGCCGTAGCTCGGCCTGGCCGCCGCCGAACAATGTGGCGAACAGATCCTGGAATTTGGCGTTCACCACGTCGAAGGCATCCAACAGCCGCTGGCGCCCTTCCCGATTGAGGCTCTGGATGCCCTGGCGAAGCTTGTTGATGGCCTCGATGACGTCGTCCCGCTCTGCCACCAGCGTCTTCAGCTGAGCTTCGACCGCTTGCGCCTCCTCCTCGGCCCGCAGGTTGACCCCGCCGAGGCGTTCGCGATCGCCTTTCAGCTGCGCCAATCTGTCGCCGATCTGCCTGGGGTCGGGCAGTTCGTCAGCGGTCTCGACGCCGGCGGCGCGCAGCGCGCCTTCAGGCGCCGTGCCGAGCGCATCCGCAATGCGCTCGGCGCATTCTTCGACACGCGCGCGGCCCGCATCCAGCTTCGCCTGGCTGCGGGCATGTTCTTCCCGGGCCGCGGCAAGGATTTCAGCCGCAGCGCGGAAGGTCCTTTCCGCCTCTCGCAGGCCGTTCTCGCCCGCGTCCAAAGCCGATCGCGCCGTCCTCTCCTGCGCTTCCGCGTCACTCAGGACGGTCATGAGCTTGCGGCGGCGCTCTTCGATGCGGGCAGGCACCGTGGCGAGTTCGGCCAGCGACTGGCGCGCCTTGGTGGCACGGCCCTCCAGGATCTCGATCTGCGCGGCGGCCTTGGCCGTGCGCGCCTGCCATGCCTCGCGCTCGCGGGTCAGGCTCTGCAGGCGCTCGACCCGCAAGCGTGCTTCCCGTTCCAGTCCGTCGTGCCTGGTGCGCGCCTCCGCATGTTCGGCGCGCGCATCGGCGAGCGCCGCGCGGAGCTGATCAAGCTCGGCTTTCAGGGTATCGGGGCGTTCCAGCTGCTCCAGTTCGCCCGCTGCACGGGCTTGGCTTGCGGCCACTTCGTCGCGCTCGCCGGCCAGTTTGGCGACCAGTTGCTGCAAAGCGTCGAGCTTGGCACTGCGCTCGGCCATGCGCCGTTCGAGGGCCGCGACCTCGTCACGCTTGCCATCGGCCAGGCGCTGCGCCGTGCGTAGCTCTTCCCGTGCCGATTGCTCGCGCGTCTGCAGGGCTTCGAGTTCCGCCCGGGCGCGGTCGAGGGCTGTGCGGCTGGCGTTTGCCTCACGCTCCGCCTGCTCGGCCTCGGTGGTCAGGCTGGCGAGCCGATTGCGTTCAGCCAGCCGGACGGCAGCTGGCGAGGGTGCGCTGGCGAGGCTGGTATAGCCGTCCCACCGCCAGAGGTCGCCCTGCCGGGAGACGAGGCTTTGCCCCGGTCTCAGCAACGGTTGCAGGCGCGACCCATCGCTCGCCGCAACCACGCCGATGGCAGCAAGGCTGCGCGCCATGGCGGCCGGGGCTTCCACATGGTTCGCCAGCGGCTGTGCGCCCGCCGGCAATCCCGGGCAGTCCTCAAACGGCGGAAGCGACGCCCAATGGACCGGCGCAGCCGTATCCGCCGCGGCATCGAGATCCTCGCCGAAGGCCGCGGCAACTGCCTGCTCGAAACCCGTCTCCACCTTGACCGCATCGAGCATGGGCGGCCACAGCTCGTCGTCGCTCACCTTGAGCAGCTTGGTGAGCGTCCTCACCTCCGTAGACAGGGTATCGGCTCTGCGGCGCGCCTGCTCGTAGCTCGACCGTTGGGCGGCCTCCTGGCCGCGGGTGCCGCGGATCGCCTCCTCCAGCCCTCGCAAGGCTTGCTCGGCAGCCTCTATTTTCAGAAGCAGCGCCGCGTGCTCCTCCTTCAATGCTTCGAACCGTGCGGCCTCGTCGTCGTCGCGCTGGAGCTGGGCCAGACTGGCCGAGGCCTCGCCATGCTCGCGTACCAGACGCGCCGCGCGCGCGTTGAGGTCGGCCAAATTCCGCTCGAGCGCCCCCCGCCGGGCTATGATTTCCGAATGCCGGGCGGCTCCCTGGTCCGCCGCCTCCTGGGCCTTCGCCATGCGTTCGGCGGCGGATTTGAGCGCAGCTTGCGCGTCGGCGCGGGCCCTATCGTCACTGCCCTCATCGCTACGCAAGGCGGCTTCTTCCGACGTGAGCCGGCCGAGCACGGCGTCGCTGTCGGCAACCAGGTCCTGCTCGCGGCCGAGGTCCTGCTCGATTTGCTGAAGCTGACCCTTCAGCTCCTTGTGGCGGGTTTCGGCCAGGGTCTCTTCCGCCTTGAGCTCGCCCTGCTCATGCCGCAGCCGCTGCACCACCGCGGCACGCACGGTCACCGCCTCCCGGAGCTGAGGCAGGGCGACCTCCGCCTCATTGCGTTCCCGTTCGGCCGCCGCATGGGCGCGGGTTGCCTCGCCCAGGGCGGTGAGCGCTTGCCGCAGCCGGCTCTCCTCCTCACGGGCGGCGTTGCTCGCGTCGGCCCAGGCGCGGTAGAGCATGGCCGCCTCGAGCCTGCGGATCTCGGCGGAGAGAAGCCTGTAGCGCTGTGCCTGCCGTGCCTGCCGCTTCAACGCGGCGAACTGCGTCTCGAGCTGGCCGATGACATCATCCAGCCGGGTGAGATTGGCCTCGGCCCCATTCAACCGAAGCTCGGCCTCATGGCGGCGCGTATAAAGGCCGGTGATGCCCGCCGCCTCCTCGAGGATGCGCCGGCGCTGCTCCGGCCGGGCGTTGATCAGCTCGCTGACCTGACCCTGGCGGACCAGGGCGGGCGAGCGGGCGCCGGTCGATGCATCAGCAAACAGCAGCTGCACGTCGCGCGCGCGGACCTCGCGCCCATTCACCAGGTAAGTGGAGCCCGCCTGCCGCTCGATCCGGCGGCTCACCTCGATGGTATCGGTGTCATTGAAGACGATCGGTGCCCGGCGTTCACCGTTATCGAGGGTGAGGGTCACCTCGGCCATATTGCGCGGCGGCCGCTTCGTGGTGCCGGAGAAGATCACGTCGTCCATGCCGGAGGCACGCATGTTCTTGTGCGAGTTCTCGCCCATGACCCAGCGTAGCGCTTCCAGCAGATTCGACTTGCCGCAGCCATTGGGCCCGACCACGCCGGTGAGCCCAGGCTCGATCATCAGTTCCGTCGGCTCGACGAAGGACTTGAAACCGACCAGTCTGAGCCGGGAGAACTTCATGGCCTAGAGGCTGTTATGGCCGTGCCTGGGCGCATCAGCTAGGCAGGGCCTCCTTGATCAGCGCTTCCATCTCCGCGAAGCTCTGATTGCCCTTCACCATCTTCCCGTTGATGAAGAAGGTCGGCGTCGAATTCACGCCGAATTCCTTGGTGGCGCGCTGGCTCGCGTCGATGATGCCCTTGGCGATCTCTTCGTTCTTGAGGCAGGCATCGAACTGTGCCTGGGTCATGCCGCTCAGCCGGGCGATCTTGAACAGCTCCTCCCGGGCATTCTGGGTGGCCCATTGCTGCTGCTGCTCGAACAGAACCTCGACCATGGGAATGAACTTGTCCTTCGGCGCACAGCGGGCCACCATGGCGGCCGCGAGCGCGAGGTCGTCGAAAGGCATCTCGCGGAAGATGAACTTCACCTTGCCCCTATCGATATACTTCTCCTTGAGCTGCGGGAATGTCTGCGTCGCAAACGCGGCACAGTGGGGGCAGGTCAGCGAGGCGTATTCGACAATGGTGACGGGCGCGTCCTCCGCCCCCAGCACCACGTCGCCGAGCGGCCCTGGCTGCGCGAGGGCTTCGGTCGAGACGTCTGCACGCGCAGACGCGACATTCAGGGCGCTCCCGGTCAACAAGGCCAGTCCGGCCATGGTGCCTGCAACGACCACGGACCGACGATCTGTTTTCATAGCTTCACCCCAGTTCATTGCAGCTTGCCACGATTCGGCCAGGCAAGGCGCCTGCCGCATCGATCTCATGCGCAGGAAACTGGCGCCGCGGCCGCCAAAGCGGAAATCACGGTTTCGTGGCAGCATTCTGGCGCCGGCGCAAGATCCCTCGGCCAAGCCGTTCGAGTGCTTGCCGCAGCCGGGCGTCCCGGATGGGGGCCACGCTTTCCTCGACGAACCGTTGCTGGTCGCGCGGGATGGGCGGCGGCTCGGGTGTGCCCTCGCCGAGAGGCAGGCTCGGGTCCTGCGTGAGCTTGATCTTGGCGATGGCGCCGTAACCGTAATAGCTGTTGACGCGCTCGATCAGCCGCGGCAACTCGTGCTGCAGGGTGAGCGCATGCCCCGGAGCGACCCGCAGAATAAGGGTACCGCCCTGCTTGCGGTCTCCCGCCTTTCCCTCTGGCCCATCCGCTGGCTTGCGCACCCGCGGCCAGCGGATTCGTTCCGGCAGCGTGTAACCCGCCAGCGCCGGTCCGGCAATTTCAGGCCAGCGCGACAGGATTTCGCCATAGGCGAATCCGTGATGGGCGAATACCTTGGCCGTTAAAGCCTCGACATGTTGCCAAAGCGGCTTTGCCATGCTCAATGCCGGCGAGCGGCGCTATGCGCGAACGGAGCCATGCAGAAGGACTATAGAGCGTGAGGCGTCAAGTGGCCAGCGGCGCAAAGGAGGGTTTTGCCGCACAGGCCGGCTCGGAGGCCGGTGCTGGGGTGCTCCCCGACCGCCCGGCCTCTGCCGACCAGCTGAGCGCGGCACTGCTCGCCTGGTATGACCGCCATCGCCGCGACCTGCCGTGGCGGGCGCCCGCCGGCACGAAGCCGGATCCCTACAAGGTCTGGCTCAGCGAGATCATGCTGCAGCAGACAACAGTTGCGGCGGTGCGGGATTATTTCCGCAAGTTCCTTTTGCGATGGCCCACGGTGACGGACCTGGCGGCCGCGCCGCTCGAGGATGTGCTCAAGGCCTGGGCAGGCCTGGGCTACTACGCCCGGGCGCGCAACCTGCACAAATGCGCCGGCATCGTCGCCCGGCACCATGGCGGCAGATTTCCGGACGAATTCGCGGTTCTGAAATCTTTGCCCGGCATCGGCGAGTACACGGCCGGTGCGATCGCCGCCATCGCCTTCGACCAGCCCCATGTCGCGGTTGATGGCAATGTGGAGCGGGTGATGGCCCGGCTGTTTGCCATCGAGACACCCTTGCCCGATGCCAAACCCGCGCTGAAGGGGCTTGCTTCCGGTCTCGTGCCTGCGCGGCGGCCCGGCGATTTCGCCCAGGCGCTGATGGATCTCGGCGCGACCATTTGCGCGCCACGCAAGGCGAATTGCTTGATCTGCCCCTGGAGCGCGCCCTGCAAGGCGCGAGCGCTCGGCATTGCTGAGACCCTGCCCCGCAAGCGCGAGAAGCTGTCCCGGCCGGTTCGGCACGGAACGGCATTCCTGGTGACGAGGGCGGATGGGGCGGTGCTGCTGCGGCGCAGGGCAGAGCGCGGTCTGCTGGGCGGCATGCTGGAGGTGCCATCGACGCCCTGGGCGGCCAAGCCTTCCGCCGTCCCGACGCAGCACGCTCCGATGAATGGACCCTGGCGCCCGGTGGCCGGCCGCGTGGAGCACACCTTCACCCATTTCCATCTGATCATGGAGGTCTGGCATGGAGAGGCCAAGGAGACCCAGCCTCCGCCCGATGAAAGCTACCGGTGGGTCGCCAGCTCGGCTCTGGCGGGCGAGGCCCTGCCGAGCATCATGCGCAAGATCATCGCCCATGGACTCGGGTAACCATGACCGGCCGCGTCGCATGGGGCCCGAGGTCGCGCAACCTTGACATTTCGCAGGCCACCTCCCCTATATGGCCTGACACTTTAGCCGCGGAGACCCGTGCCGATGTCCGTGTCCGAAAAACCGTCGCTGACCATCCTGATGGGTGCGCCTCGCGGCTTCTGCGCCGGCGTCGTCCGCGCCATCGAAATCGTCGAGCTCGCGCTCGAGCGCTACGGCGCGCCGGTCTATGTGCGTCACGAGATCGTGCACAATCGCTATGTGGTGGAGGATCTCGAGCGCAAGGGCGCGATCTTCATTGAAGAGTTGGACGAGCTGCCGGACGGCGACCGTCCAGTGATCTTCTCGGCTCATGGGGTGCCGAAGTCCGTGCCGGCGGCGGCGCGGCAACGCAATCTCTTCTATCTCGACGCCACTTGTCCGCTGGTGTCGAAGGTGCATATGGAGGCCGAACGGCACCACGAGCGCGGGCTGCAGATCGTCATGATCGGACATGCGGGCCATCCCGAGGTGATCGGCACCATGGGCCAACTGCCGGAAGGTGCCATCATTCTGGTGGAAACGCCGGAGGAGGCGGAAAGCTTCGAGCCGCGTGATTCCAGCAAACTTGCCTATATCACCCAGACGACCCTGTCGGTGGACGACACGAGGGAGATCGTCGAGATCCTGCACCGCCGCTTCCCCAATATCGTGGGGCCGCACAAGGCCGATATCTGCTATGCGACCACCAACCGCCAGGAGGTGGTGAAGGAAATGGCGCCCCGCTGCGATATGCTGCTGGTGGTGGGCGCTCCGAACAGCTCCAATTCCCAGCGCCTCGTCGAGGTTGCCAAGAAGAGCGGCTGCGCGCGTTCCATGCTGGTGCAGCGGGCCCACGAGATCGACTGGTCAAAAGTCGGGGGCGTCCGCACCCTCGGCATCACCGCAGGCGCTTCGGCCCCGGAGGTACTGGTCGAAGAGGTTGTCGCGGCCTTCCGTGAGCGTTTCGAGGTGGCCCTGGAAACCATCGAGACGCGCAAGGAGAACGTCTCCTTCAAGCTGCCGCGCGAGCTGCGCCAGGCCGCGGCGCAGTAGGGCTCCGCTCACCTCTCTATGTCCGCTTCCCGGGTTGAGATGTTCACGGACGGCGCCTGCTCCGGCAATCCCGGGCCGGGTGGCTGGGGTGTGGTCTTGCGCTATGGCAATGTGGAGAAGGAGCTGTCGGGCGGCGAGCCCGAGACCACGAACAACCGCATGGAGCTCACCGCCGCGATCGAGGGGCTTTCCGCGCTGAAGCGGCCTTGCGCCGTCGACCTCTACACCGACTCCAACTACGTCCGCGACGGGATCATGAAGTGGATTCATCGCTGGCGCGCCAATGGCTGGCGAACCGCCGACGGCAAGCCGGTCAAAAACGCGGAGCTGTGGCAGCGCCTGGCGGATGCGTTGGCGCGCCATACGGTGACCTGGCACTGGGTGAAGGGACATGCCGGCCATCCGGAGAATGAGCGTGCGGATGCGCTGGCGCGCGCGGCCCTTGCCCCCTACCGCCGCAAGCCGGCCGAGCCTCCCCCGCCCTCCTCCACGGTTTAGGGGCCGTCCGGTCAGTGTCCTATCACCTGGGGCACCAGCGAGATGATCAGCAATGCCGCGAGGCTCAGGTTGAAGATGCGGAAGGCCCGGGCGGTCTTCAGGAGGCGCGCGGCACCGATGCCAGTCAAGGTCCAGAAGGCGAGGCTGGGTACGGTGACGAGGCAGAAAATGAGGGCCAGCACGAACGCCTGCAGGGTGATCGCGGGACCGTCTGCGCTGGTGAAGGTGGCGATCGCGCTCAGGGAGACAACCCAGGCCTTCGGATTGACCCACTGGAACAGAGCGGCCTGGAGGAAAGACAGCGGGCGGGACGCGGCACGGACGCTGCCATCGCGGAGTTCGGCGGTTCCGATCGCCGGGCGTGCGGTGCCGATCTTGTAGGCCAGCCACAGGAGGTAGGCCGCGCCGATCCATTTGAGCAGATCGTGAATGAGCGGATAGGCCCTGAATAGGTCGCCCGCGCCGAGCGCCACAGCCATGATCATGACGGGAAAGCCGATCGTGACCCCCAGGATATGCGGTATGGTCCGGGAGAAGCCGAAATTGGCGCCCGATGCGGCAACCATGGTGTTGTTCGGGCCGGGTGATCCGCTCATGGAGGCGGCAAAGCCGGCAACCGAAAGCAGCCAGGCAGTTAGGTCAGTATCCATGACCGGATTTGGAGCCACAGGGCAGCGGCTGTAAAGTGGGAACTGCCGCGCTTGGATCGAGGGGCCCATGCATCAGCGGCTTCCTCGTCTGCTCCCTCTTGCGAGTGCTGCAGGACCATCGGCAATTGCCTCATGCCAAATCGGAGTCGTGACAATGGACAGTGACGCACGTGGGATCGTCATCAGTGAATTCTCGGCCGATGATCTTGCACGCCGTCTCTCGGACTTCGCCGCGCTGCTGCATGCCTGTGTGCATGCGGGGGCCAGTGTCAGCTTCGTGCTGCCGTTCAGCCTGGAAGACAGCGAAGCGTTCTGGCGCGGAAAGGTCCTGCCGGCCATGCGCAGGGGCGGCATGGCGTTGCTGGCGGCCCAACATGGGGATGCAATCGCGGGATCCGTGCAGCTCGACCATGATACGTCACCCAATCAGCCGCATCGGGCCGAAGTGCGCAAGCTGCTGGTGCACCCTGCTTTCCGCCGCCAGGGCATCGCCAGGGCCTTGATGGCGGAGCTCGAAGGGGTGGCGTGCCGCCTGGGCCGCAGCCTGCTCACGCTCGATACCCGCACAGGCGACCATGGCGAGCCGCTTTATGCCGGCCTGGGTTACAGAACCGTCGGGGTCATCCCTAATTTCAGCAGGCATGCGATCGACGGCCGTCTGGAGGCCACCACCATCATGTACAAGCTGCTGGCGTAACTTAGCGCGTCAGCTTACAGCACGGACAGGATCGCTTCTGCCCCGCTCTCGGTCGCCTCGCCCGGCTGCTTCTCCACATGAAGCGCCTTCACCACGCCGTTATCAACGACCATGGCATAGCGCTTCGAGCGGATGCCCAGGCCGAAGCCGGAGCCATCGAGCTCGAGGCCGAGCTTCCTTGTGAAATCGGCATTGCCGTCGGCCAGAAACTGGATCTTGCCTTCCGAGCCTGTGGTCTTGGCCCACGCGTCCAGTACGAAGGCGTCGTTGACGGCCACGCAGGCAATGGTATCGACGCCCTTGGCCTTTATGTCGCCGGCGTGCCGAATGAAGCCGGGCAGATGCTTGAGATGGCAGGTCGGCGTGAAGGCACCGGGCACGGCAAACAGCACCACCTTGCGGCCGGCGAAAATCTCGTCGGTGGTGAATTTCTTGACGCCGTCTCCCGTCACGGCGGTGAAAGTTGCTTCCGGCAAACGGTCGCCCACCTGAATGGTCATGTTCTCTACCCCGAAATGAAAAAGCGGCGTCTTCCATAGCACAGGCGGCCCAGCGCCGTGCAACGCTAATCGAGGTGCACTGTCCGCGTGAGGGCTTTCTCGCCCTGGACGAGCGTGAGCGTCACGCGGCCGAGCCGGTTCGGAGCCCCGTCCGCCATGGCGCCGTCGACCGGCACCTCGTAGACGTGCAGATCCTGTTCGTCCCGTGCCAAGGTCGGCGCGCCGAAGCCCAAGCCAGCCTGTTCGCTTTCAACGAAGATGTCGACCGGGGTTGCCGAGTCGGCCGCCGCTACCGCAATGTCGAGCGCGACTGCCCGACCTGTCCGGCGCACGGAAACGGAACGGATGTCGAGCCCGTCGGCCTTTCCAGCCGGCACCTTCGCCTCGAAGCGCTCCAGAGCGACGATATCGGCTGGATCGGCCTGCGTCTGATCGGTCTTGACCGTGACTTCCGCCCGAACCGGCACGCACACGTCCCTGCAGACCGCGTAAAACAGCGCGAGCGAGAGCCTCACCGGCTCGCCTGCCCGCTTGGGCCTGACCGCAACCGGAAAGATCACCTCGTCGCGGTAGCCGAAGATCGTCTCACCGTGGTCGTTGAAGCGCTGCGGCGCCGGCCAGCGGACCTCGGCGGCTTCGACATTATCCGAGTTGGACCAGTCGAAGCTCGGCGGAATGCCGGATTCACCCGGCGTGCGCCAGTATGTCTTCCAACCGGGACGCAGCTTGATCTCGACGCCAGCCAGCAAGCGCCCGTCGCGTTCCGGTTGATCCTTCACGATGAGGCGGACGGTGCTGTGAGCCGATCCGGCGGCTGCCGCCGGCTGCAGCATGGGCTGCCCAGCCCAACCGGCCGATGCCGCGCATGGTATGCTGGCTGCGGCGAACGCCGCGGCAAGTGCCCATCTTCTGCTTACCATGCCCCGTTGCATGCGGTGCCCAGGATCCTCTTTCGACGCGGCCAATCCTTATGCGAATTCTGCCGCGCTATGAAGAAAGGCGAAGTCACGATTGTGTCAAGGGATCCAATCGCCGGCCAAAGTCTTTTCGCTGGGGCGAATTCGCTATATCTTAGGTGGTGTTCTGGAGGTGGTTTCATGAAGTCGGACGAGTATCTCGACGGCAAGATGTTAATCGCCATGCCGAGCATCGGCGATGACCGTTTCGCACGCTCCGTCGTCTATGTTTGCGCCCATTCTGCCGAAGGCGCGATGGGCATCGTGGTCAACAAGCCCGCCGATCACATAACGTTTCCCGACCTGCTGGAGCGGGTGAACGTGCTTCCGGCAGGCGAGCGCATAAGCCTATCGCCCGAGATCCGCAGCAAGCCGGTGCAGTTCGGCGGGCCGGTGGAAAGCGGGCGTGGCTTCGTGCTGCACACCTCCGACTATTTTGCCAGCGATTGTACCTTGCCCATCGATGAAGGCATCGGGCTCACCGCCACGCTGGACGTGCTGCGCGCCATTGCGCAGGGGCGTGGGCCCCGTCGCGCCATGTTCGCGCTCGGCTATGCCGGCTGGGGCCCCGGCCAGCTCGAACGGGAGATCTACCAGAACGGCTGGCTCCACTGCGAACCGGACGAGGAGCTGCTCTTCGCGTCGGATCTCGCCAGCAAATATGATTGGGCCATGCACAAGATCGGCGTCGACCCGCGGCTGCTTTCCCTCGATATCGGCCACGCTTGATCCTGGACGCCAGGGTCAAGGCAGCGTCAACCATCCGCGTCATCGCCCGGCTGCGATCCGGAAGCTGGAGTCCAAAGAAAGCTTTTTTGTTCAGGCCCTGGACGCCCGGTCAAGCCGGGGCATGATGTTTCCTTTTCAAACCTGATTTCATCACCGGCCTTGAGCCGGTGATCCAGGGCGACCGGGAACGCGCTGCCAAGCCGTTCACGCCTCAGCTCGGCGGCTTTGCCGGCGGCTTCTGGCGCCTGAGCAGACGCTTCAGTGGCGGCGGCGGCCGGTCGCGCAGCGGCGCGCCGGCGACGGGGCCGTTTGCCATAGCATTGCTCTCGCCCGGCGGCTCTGCCACCAGCTTCTCCGCCGTTCCCTCCGTGGCGGCCGCCCGCCGCGCCGGGGGTGGAGGGGGCGGAGGCGGCGGGCTCGACAGTTCCGCCGTCGGTGAAGGTACTGGCTGGCCTTCCTGACCATCGGTCTCGGCCGGCTTGTTCTGCGGGGCAGCCTGCTTGATGCCCACCAGCGGCGTGCTATCGGCAACGCCTGCGGATCCGGAAGACGTACCGGCTCCTTCCTTGGACCGGGCCGCCGACTGGACCGCCTTGGCCACGCCGGCCACGGTCTCGGCGACCGTGACCACCGCCGCGACGGCAGCTTGATCCACCAGCTTGGAGATTGGGGGAGGCGTCGCGTCCGGACGTCCTTCCGGCGGCGCAGCGGCCTCCTCAGCCGCCTTGGCCTGCGACTTCGCAGAGGCTTGTGCTTGGGTGTTCGGGGCAGATGCTGTCGAAACAGGTTCTGCCGCATTGTCCAGTGAGCGCGCAGCGGCCGACAAAGCCTCCCTCTGCTGCCGTCCGGACTGCGCTCGATCGGCGTCGCTTTCGGCTGCCTGCTCCTTGGCCGGCGCTGGTTTGCGCTCAGGCGCATCGTCGTTCTGCGCGATGTCGGACTGCTCCGGATCAGGGCTGGTGGCCGCCTGTGATGCCGGGGCTGGTTCTTCAGATACCACGCTGATCTGTTGCTGGGCCGGCTGCTCGCCCACCGCCCTCAACTCGCCGATGGCCTTTGCCATCATCGCGCCGCGTTGGCCATCCCCAGCCCCATCGACGTCTGCCGCGGCGGGTGCAGGAGCCGCCGGCGTCGGAACGTCGGACACCGAGACGCTGGATGGCTTGTCGCCCTCTGCCTTGTCGTCCTTCTTATCACTTAGTGACGTCTCGCCTTTTGGCTTGTCACCTTGTGATTTGTCACTTTGTGGCTTGTCGCCTTGTGACTTGCCGCTCCGTGACCTGTCGCCTTGCGTCTTGTCGCGCGGCGCCTTGTCGTTCGGTGCGGCGGGCTCGGCGGATGAGCCAGGAACGGGCTCGCCCTCGTCAAGGGACGGTCCGGTTGCCGCACGTGATCTGGAGCGCTTTTTGGCTGCCCCATCAGAGGTGGAATCGGTCTGCTGATCCCCGGCAGCAGATGGCACCGGAGCGCTTGCGGCCTCGGCCAGCTGCGCAGCCGCTTCCGGCTCGGACTTCTTTGCCGGCTTGGCCGCCGCGCCCTTGCCCGTGCTCGTCGTCGGCTCGCTTTCGCGGCCGAGGCTCTGCTCGCCGGGCACGGCGCGCTGCTCTACCTCGGCTGGCTCGGCTTTCGATCCAGCGGCAGCTTCCGTTTTGGGCTCGGCCGCTCGTGCGGTCTTGGGCGGCCCTTGCTCCGGCTGATCCGACTTGGTGGATGAGTCTTGCCCGACCTCGCCGCCGCCCGCGGCCGCATTGAGTCTCGTGGGGGCTGGCGGCGCAATTGCCGGAGGCGAGGGTGGAACCGGCGGGACTGGCCGCTGCGGCGAGGCTCCCGTCGAGGGCTCTCTCGAGCTCAAGGCCGCGGCCGGCCGCGCCGCTGGCTGCACTGGCGCCGGTGGCGGTGCTGCAGTGGGCCTCTCAGGCACGGCGGCGCCGGAGGGCCCGGGCTGCGCGGCGTCAGCCGGTGGCGGGGAGCCGCCTGCAGCTTCTGGAGAAGCTTCCCGTGCGCGGTGGTCACCGGTACGGGATGCCGGGTCAATCGGCTGTTCGCGCAAGCCGATGGCAAAGCCTGCACGCCTCTGGTCACGGGCGCCCGCGTGCTCCGGTGCTGGCTGTGTCGGGCCCGAAAGATCGATGGCCGTCATAATCTTGTGGCGGCCCGACTCGCTGCGCGACGAGCCCACACCAATGGACGGTTGCCCGGTCGGAGGCAATGGCCCGCCCAGTCTACGCAGCGGCGACTCGACTGGCCCTGCTGCGGCCGGCCCCTGCCCTGCCGCAGGTGGTGCGACTGCAGCGCCGAAGCGGGGGGCGGCGGCGGCCGGCGTCACGTCCGGACGGATACCGGTTCCGGTTGCCATTGGCGTTTGCGCGGCAGCCGTTTGCCTGCCCGGCGGCGCCCCGCCATTCGTCCCGGCAGGTGGCACCGCAGCAGGACGGACAGGCGGCATTCCCGGCCTGACCGGCATTCCGGCGGGGACCGTGCGGCTGGGGCCTGGGCCGGATGCGGGCGGCCCAGCCGGCGGCACACCGGCACCGGTTGCCGCAGCTGACAGTTTTGCGGCCGGTTGCTGCGCGGCTGCAGCCAGTTGCGGCGCAGCGGCAGAGACCGGCTGCGTCGGCTGCCGTTCGGCCTCGCCCGGAACCGGTGCATCCACAGCCTGCGCGGCCAGCAGCCCTTCGGCGGGCGCGGCTTCCCCCTTCTCGAGCTGAGACGCCGGCGCCGCTCTGGCGGGCTCTGGCATGGAGCGGGCTTCCGGCACGCGTGCCGGCTCGCGCCTTGCCTCGCCGCGATCCTCAGGCTCCTCGCCGCGTTTGATCAAGCGCTGCCAGAGGGAAGCGGAACGGGCTCCCCGCCCGGCCTTGGCAGCGATCGAGCGGCTGCCCCCGAACACCTCCATCACCTGCCTGGCACTCATCGGCTCGCCGAAGAGAAAGCCTTGGCCGAAATCGCAGCCGATCTCGCGCAGCCGATCCGCCTGATCGACGGTTTCGATGCCCTCGACCACCGTATCCATGCCGAGGTCATGGGCCAGCAGCACGATCGACTCGAGAATGATCTGGGCGGCTTCATCGTCCGCTTCTCCCTCGAGGAAGCAGCGGTCGATCTTTATGGTATCGAAGGGCAGGCGCCTGAGATGCGCCAGGGCCGAATAGCCCGTGCCGAAGTCGTCGCAGGCGATGCCCACGCCCATCTGCTGCAGCCGCTGCAAGATCTTGACCGAAAGTTCCGGGTTCTCCATGAGAACCGTCTCGGTCAGCTCCAGCTTGAGGGTGCCTGGCACCAGGTCCTCGCGCGAGAGCACGGTTTTCACCTCGTCGATGAGGTCGCGGTTGATCAGCTCGCGGGAGGACACGTTGACGGTGACAAACAGCGGCTCCTCGGACCGGTATGCCCGTTGCCAGATGCCGAGCTGGCGCGCCGCCTGGGACAGGACATAGCGGCCGAGTTCGTTCATCAGCCCGAGATCTTCGGCCAACTTGACGAACGCATCCGGCTCCAGCACGCCGTATTTCTCGTGGCGCCACCGCACCAGTGCCTCGAACCCCGCCAGGGCGCGGTCGTGCAGGCGCATGACGGGTTGGTAGGCCACTTCGATCTGGTTGCGATCCAGTGCCTGGCGCAGGCCTGCTTCCAGGTCGAGCAGCACCGGCTGGCTGTTGCGCATCTCCGGCGAGAAGGTGACGAGGGAATCCTTCCCCTGCCGCTTGGCTTCATAGAGGGCGATTTCCGCGTCCTTGAGCAGTTGCTCCGGGCGGCTCTTGTCGAGCAGATAGCGCGCGACGCCGATGGATGCGGTGAGGAACACTTCCTGCGGCCTGAGCGGCACCGGGCGGGCAACCAGCTTGCGCAAGCTGTCGAGATAAGCCTCGAGCGCCACGCCCGACTGCTCGGTATCGAGGATGATCCCGAAGCGGTCGCCATGCAGCCGGGCTAACGTGTCAGTCGATCCAACGAGGGAGGTGAGCCGCCTGGCAATGGTGAGCAGCAGGCTGTCGCCCACCGCAAAGCCAAGGCTGTCGTTGACCGTCCGGAACCGGTCGAGATCGACGAGCATCAGGTAGATGCCCCCGTTGCCCGCCAGGTCGGCGCGGCGCATCGCGCGCTCGAGCCTGTCCATGAACAGAGCCTGGTTCGGCAGACCCGTGATGCGGTCGCGAACCGCGTCCGAGAGAAGCTGCTCCTCTGAACGCTTGCTGCCGGTGACGTCCGACAGTGTGCCGATGCACCGCACCGCCCGGCCCAGGTCGCCAGGCAAGGAGCGTGCCCGCAGCTGGAACCAGCGATAGGTCCCATCGCCGCGCCGCAGGCGGAAGTCCTGCGAGAACGTGCCGCGACCGCGCTGCACGGCGCTTTCGATCGCGCCGACATAGGCGCCGCGGTCGGCGGGATGGATGAGCTCAAGCCATCCCTTCAACCCTCCTCGATCTATGCGGCCCTTGGCGTGGCCCAGAACCCTTTCGAGCTCCGGCCCGACAAAAAGGGACCCCGTATCTTCGTTCCAGTCCCACACGATCTGCTCGGCCCCAGCCAGAGCGAGGCCACGCCGGCCGCTATCCTCGAAGAAGCGGCTGTTGATGACGCCTTGATTGAAGGCGAACTGGGTCAGGGTGAAAGCCATGGTGAGCAGCACCAGGACCAGCCCCCAGGCCAGGATCGGGCCCACCATCTCGATATCGATCCAGCCAAGCGCGGCCGCAAATGAGCAGATGGTCCAAAGCAGCAGGAAGCACCAGCTCACGAGGGAGGCTTGAGCGCGGATCATGCCGCGGCGCCAGAATACGATGATGGCGGCGAGCCCGCCTATCGCGGTGATAAGCAGCAATATGCGCGCAAGGCCGGTGCCCACGGCAGGCGAGAACCACGCCACGACAGCCAAAATCAGGCTTCCGACGAAAGTGCCGAGAACGGCATAGCCCAGAGCCGGCGCGCGGCGGGTGAGATCGAGAAACGTGAGCAGGCAGGCCAAGGCGCCTGCGGCCATCAGCGCCTCGACGACGCCTCGTATCCTCACCTCGAGGCCGGCCACATTGGGAAGCACCGCGGCCACCGTCGGCAGATAGCCGAACTCGAGGGCAATGAAGGCAACCGAGGCAAAAGCAAACAGCGCCGCCGCCGGGAATGCCCACTGCATCCTGATGACGAACAGGCACAGCATGAACACGGCCGTCAGGGTGGCGATGCCCAGCACGACGCCCCTGAAGAAAGAGAGCTGCTGCTGCTGCTTGTCGTAAGCGGCGCGCTGCCAGAGCGTGAGGTTGGGCAGGTGCGCCCCGGTCAGCTCGGCCACATAGGTGACCGTCTCGCCGGGACTGAGGCGCAGCGCGTATGTGTCGGCATGCGGCTGGCTGAGCCTTTGCGGCTGCAGCCCTGGGGCAGCCTGCATGTTGAGAACCTGCGCGGCGCCGAATTTAGGCCATAGGATGCCCGACCCCACATAGCCCGGCCAGCGGGCCACCAGCACGAAATCCCGCGGAAGCGGCTCCTCGTTGTAGAGCGTGAAGGCCGCGAAATGATGATTCTCGCCAGGCCCCTTGGCGGTCACCGTCATCGCCGTTTCGCGCTCGCCATCGCCTCCCGGCACGGGCACGACGATCTCTCGGTCCGGCGTATTCAGGTATTCGATCACTCCGGTCAGGTCGACGCTCGGCGCATTGAAGTTGGTGGCGACCACATCTCGTGCGTCAGCCACCGTCGCCATCGTGAAGATCCAGCCGAGCACGACCAGAAGGAATGGTGCACGCAGCCACATTGAGCCGCTCGGTCTCCTACCTGGAGCGCGTCGCAAGCGGGACAGTCCCATCCCTACTGCAAACAGGCGCTCAAGCAACTTGCATAAACTCTTGGTGTGTCTTGGTACTCTCGCATCGAGGCCGGCACAACCCCAATCACCGACCGTTACGCCAACTCAGGCCGAAAGCTTGTGGGCAGGTTGCACCTGCTGCACGCATCAGGCGGGCTCATCCTGCCCGCAACGAACACAATTCTGGTCAAGGCCGGGAATCAGTGCTGAGTATCGCAAAACACAGATGATCCCGCCAGACACCGTTGATCTGCAAATAGCCTCGCGCGTAGCCTTCTTCGGTGAAGCCGCAGCTCCGGAGCAGCCGGATCGAGGCCTCGTTGGTCGGCAGGCATGCCGCTTCGAGCCGATGCAGCCTCAGCGTGTCGAACACGAACGGAATGACAGCACGTACCGCCGCGGACATATAGCCGCGCCTTGCATAGGGCTGCCCGACCCAATAGCCCAACGAGCAGGTCTGCGCTACTCCGCGCCGGATATTGCTCAAAGTCAAGCCGCCGACCAGCACCTCGTCGGGCAAGCGGTACACGAAAAAGGGGTAGGACTGGTCTTCCCGCACATCGCGCCAGTAGCGCCGCAGCCGCCGGCGGAAAGCGCTGCGGGTCAAGTCGTCCGCCGGCCATGTCGGCTCCCAAGGCACCAGGAACGACCGACTGGCCTCGCGCAGGGCGGCCCATTCCTCATAGTCCGACATCTGCGGAACGCGCAGCACCACGCCGGCGCCCCGCACCATCGGACCGGCATCGCTCAGCGTCACACTGCGAAGGAAAGACATGCTGTTTTGAGTCGGCGCTTTCGTGGCCCTATTTAAATTTTGCAGCGATATTGTCATAGGCTGCAAGGTTTTCCAATGAACCGACCGCACTGACGGCAGGCCTGACACCGTGGAACAGGCGCCGGGCGAGCGCGCTGACCCCCTCGCGGTCCACGGCCTCGATCTTCGCGACCAGCTCCTCCACCTCCGGTATGCGGCCGAAGACCATCTGCTGTCGGGCGATCTGGTCGGCCCGCGCAGACGAGCTCTCCAGGGCAGAGACCAGGGAGGCCTTGAGTTGCGCGCGCGAGCGGGCGACCTCCTCCTCGGTGACCGCATCGGCAATGCCCATGAGCTCTTGGGCGACAACATCGGTCAGCGTGGCGATGCGGCGCGCGCCGGTTGCCGCATAGACCCCGAGCAGGCCGACATCGTCGAAGGCCGACACGAAGGAGAAGATGGAGTAGCACAGGCCGCGCGCCTCCCGCACCTCCTGGAACAAGCGTGACGACATGCCCCCGCCCAGCACGTTGGACAAAACCTGCAGGGTGTAGATGGCGTCGTCGCGATAGCCGATGGTTGGGAAGGCAAGCGCCAGGTGGACCTGGCCCAGCGGCTTTGCAGCAGTGCGCATGCCGCCGGTAAAGGCCGCCCGCGGCCAGTCGGGCGCACTGGTGCGGCGCAGCGGCGACAAGGCCCGCCTCACCTGCTCCACGAGCGCGTCGTGATCGATCGCCCCGGCTGCAGAAACGACCGTGCGGTCGGCCGCATAATGGCGATCGCGAAAGCCTGAGATATCGCTGGGCGCGAAACGGGCCACCCGCTCGGCAGTGCCGAGAATCGGCCGGCCCAGGGGCTGGTCGGCAAAGGCGGCATCGTGCAGCAGCTCGAACACGAGGTCGTCGGGCGTGTCTTCGGCCGCGGCGATTTCCTCGAGAATCACCTCCCGTTCGCGTTCCAGCTCCGACTCGGCGAAAACGGGCTCGATCAGGATGTCCGAGAGGATGTCGAGGGCCAGCGGCACGTCTTCCTTGAGCACACGCACGTAATAGGCCGTGTTCTCCATACCGGTGGCCGCGTTCATCTCGCCGCCGGCCGCCTCGATCTCCTCGGCGATCTGACGCGCGCTGCGCCGCTTGGTGCCCTTGAAGGCCATGTGCTCCAGGAGGTGGGCGATGCCGTTCTCCTCGAGCCGCTCGTTGCGGGCGCCGGCCTTCACCCATATGCCGAGCGAGACGGTCTTGAGGTGCGGCATGTCATGGGTGACCACGGTCACCCCATTGTCGACGACGGTCGTTCTGACGCTCATGTGTTCCCCTGCGGCATCCGCTGCGCACGCGCATGCCGTGCGATGAAATCCTCAACCGCCGTGAGGTCGTTGGGCAACCGGTTGATCCGCTCCGGGCGGTCGAGAAGGTCTGCCAGGCGCGCCGGCAGCCGCGGCTTGACGCCGGTGGCGGCGGCCACTGCTTCCGGGAATTTGGCGGGATGGGCGGTCGACAGCACCACCATCGGCCCGGGGTGCCGCCGCTGCACCGTCGCGGCTGCGACCAGGCCCACCGCGGTGTGGGGATCCACGAGCAGCCCGGTTCTGGCGAATATCGAGGCGATCATCCCCCGGGTCTCGGCCTCATCGGCGCGCGCGGAGGCAAATACGCCCCGGACATGGCCGAGCGCCTGTTCTTCGAGGGTGAAGGCACGCGATTGCTTGAGGCCCTCCATCAGCCGCCGCACCTTCTCCGGATCGCGCCCGACCGCTTCGAACAGCAGGCGCTCGAAATTGCTGGAAATCTCGATGTCCATGCTGGGGCTGGAGGTGGAAACCACGCCCTGCATGGCGTAACGGCCGCTCTTCAGCGTCCGGTCGAGGATGTCGTTGACGTTGGTGGCGATCACGAGATCGCCGACCGGCAGGCCCATGCACTTTGCCACGTAGCCCGCAAAGATGTCGCCGAAATTGCCGGTCGGCACGGCGAAGCTGATCCGTCGTTCGGGAGCACCCAGGGCAAGGGCCGCAGTGAAGTAGTAGACCGTCTGGGCCATGATGCGGGCCCAGTTGATCGAATTGACGCCGGAAAGGTGCATGCGCTGGTTGAACGCCGCGTCGGCGAACATGGCCTTCACCAGGGCCTGGCAGTCGTCGAAAGTGCCGTCAACCGCAACCGTGTGCACATTGGCGTCGGGCACTGTCGTCATCTGCCGCCGCTGCACGTCGCTGACCCGCCCATGGGGATAGAGGATGAACACATCGGCGGCGGCAAGGCCCCGGAACGCATCGATGGCGGCGCTGCCCGTGTCACCCGATGTCGCGCCGACAATCGTCGCATGACCGCCGCGGTCCCTGAGAATCGCCTCCATCAAGCGGGCCAGCAGCCGCATGGCCACATCCTTGAAGGCCAGCGTCGGCCCGTGCCACAGCTCGAGCAGCCACTGGTCCGGTCCATACTGCACCAGCGGGGCCACCAGCTCGTGGCCGAAATCCCGGTAGGCCTCGTCGATGCAAGCCGCCAACGCCGACGGCGGCACGCTTTCATCGATAAACTGACTCAGAACCGCGAGAGCCACCTCCGCATAGGTGCGGCCCTGCAGAGCCTGCAGTTCGTCGAGGCCGATCTGCGGCCAGCTCTCGGGCACGTAGAGCCCACCGTCGCTGGCAAGCCCGGTTGCCACGACATTGGCGAAGCTGAGAGTCGGCGCCCGGCCGCGGGTCGAGATATAGCGCACGCTCAAGATATCCTTAGAGGCTGTTGGGCGAGGTAGACATAGACAAGCCGGTGCTCTCTGTCGACATTCATGGCGGCGAGCCGGCCCGCAGCACAGATCGCACGAAAGCTGCGTAAACCGCCAGGAGGCAAGCTGCCAGGCCGAACCAGGTGATGGCATAGCCGAGGTGCCGGTCCGACAGGTCGGGCCGCGCCGGTATTGCCATGGGCCAGCCCTGCTTGCGCTGCCCCGGCAGAAACTGAATGACCAGCGGCAGCATATCGTAGCCGGCGGTGGTATCGGCCAGGGACTTGGCGAGCGCCGGCAGATCCCACCAGTACCACTGGTCCTGCGCCGGCCTGTTCTCGGGCGTGAACAGGCCTTTGCCCTCGTCGTGCAGCCTCACCACGCCGGTGATCGTCACCTCCCCCTCCGGCAGGTGCTGCACGGTGTTTTTGACGCTCTGGGGCGCAAAGCCTCGGTCCACAAGCACAGCCTGCCCGTTGGCGAGCATGAAGGGCGAGATCACGCGCCAGCCCGGCGCCCCGTCGAAGGTGGTGAAGAGATGCCGCTCGGCTCGGCCGAAGCTGCCGGTGGCACGCACCTTGGTGAAATCCTGCGGCCAAGGGTGCCCGCTGCCGATAATGGAGGTCAGCTCCACCGGCTCGGCCGCCAAGGCCGCATCGATGCGAGCGATGAGGTCGTGCTTCCATTCACGCCGCTGCAGCTGCCAAAAGCCCAGCGCCATGAGCACGGCGAAGCAGACAATGCTGGCGACCGTCACGGGCCATAGCTTGCGCAGGCGCCACCGGTCCGACACGCTCATGTCACTCCCCTAAAACCAGCCTGGGATGAGGCTTGTTCAAGCCGCCTCGTCTCCGCCGCCGAGGCGTCCTTCCTGCGCTCCCGCGTGGAACTGCTGGTTGATCAGAATGCCTTTAACGGGCCGCAGCAGGCCGAGCGTCAAAGCCAGAATCAGCGGCAGCCAGAGTATGGCGTGCACCCAATAGGGCGGCTGATAGGCGACCTCGGTGAACAGGGCCGCGCCGACCACGACGAAACCGGCGATGAGAATGATGAATACAGCAGGCCCGTCGCCGGCATCGGCGAAATCGTAATTCAGTCCGCAGGCTGGGCATTGCTTGGCAAGCCCGAGATATCCTTGGAACAGCCGGCCTTGGCCGCATCTCGGGCAACGGGCGCGCAGCCCTGTCGCGACCGGATTAAGTGGCGGATGGTAAGCGTTTTTCTCCAGAGTCAACAAAGACCGATAAGCTCTTGAAAGGCCGCGCGGAACGGCCGGTGAGACCGGCCGTTCCGCCGGGGTGTCAGTAGGCGCCGTGCGATCCCCAGATATAGATCGCGGCGAACAGGAACAGCCAGACCACGTCGACGAAGTGCCAGTACCAGGCGGCAGCCTCGAACCCGAAATGGGCGCGCGGCGTGAAATCGCCCTTGAGCGCCCGCAGCAGGATCACGATCAGGAAGATCGTCCCGACGATGACGTGAAAGCCGTGGAAGCCCGTGGCCATGAAGAAGGTCGAGCCATAGATGTTGCCGTTGTTGAAGCGGCTGAAGGCGAAATGGGCGTGGCTGTATTCATAAGCCTGCACGGCGGTGAACAAGAGGCCCAGGGCGATGGTGCAGATCAGCCCCCATTTCAAGCCGTTGCGGTCGTTGTGCAGCAGCGCGTGATGCGCCCAGGTGACGGTGGTGCCCGAAGTGAGCAGGATCAAGGTGTTGATCAGCGGCAGGTGCCAGGGATCGAACACCTCGACGCCCTTGGGCGGCCACACGCCGCCGGTGGCCTCGACACGGGCGGCCTGGATCGCCTCGTGGGGGAACAGGCTGGCATCGAAGAAAGCCCAGAACCAGGCCACGAAGAACATGACCTCGGAGGCGATGAACAGCAGCATTCCATAGCGCAGGTGCAGCTGGACCACCGGCGTGTGATCACCTTGATGGCCTTCGCGGATCACGTCGCGCCACCACATGCCCATGGTGTAGACAACGGCCACCCCGCCGATGATCATGATCCACGGGGCCGAGCCGTGGAACCACAGCACGGCGCCGACCGCCATGACGAAGGCAGCCAGCGAGCCCAGTGCCGGCCACGGACTGGGATTGACCAGGTGGTATGGATGATTCTTGGCGTGGCTATCAGCCATGTCCCTCAGCTCCAGTGTTCACGGGAGCACCACCCACCGGCGCTCCGCCCCGTTTCGTCATGTCGTTCGGCTCGTTCGGTGCGGCCTGCGATCGGCCAGCATCGGCCTTTCCGGATTGGGATTCGTTCCGCTTCGCACCTTCGGCAGCCGCCGCAGCGCTCTTCGCGGCCGGCTCCTTCCTGAAAAACGTGTAGGACAGGGTGATCGTGTGCACATTGGCCGTGTCCTCGTCCTCCGCCAATTCCGGATCGACGAAGAACAGAACAGGCATATCCACGGTCTCGCCGGGCTGCAGCACCTGCTCATTAAAGCAGAAGCAGGAGATCTTGTTGAAGTAATAACCCGTCTGTCCCGGGGTCACGTTGTAAGTCGCCATGCCGACCACGGGCCTGTCCGTCAAGTTTGTGGCGCGGTAGTAGGTGAGCTTTTGCTCGCCCAGCTTGACCTCGATCTCGCGCTCGACCGGCTCGAACCGCCATGGCATGTCGGGTGCGACATTGGCGTCGAATCGCACCTTGATGGTCCTGTCGGACGCGCTGGCTGGAGCCGCGTCGGCGCGCTTGGTGGCACCGCCATAGCCGGTCACCTGGCAGAACAGCTGGTAGAGCGGCACCGCCGCATAGGACAGGCCGACCATGGCCACGACCACGGCGATGCACAGCGCGGCAATGCCGCCATTGCTGCGAAGAAGCGTCGTCCGATTGCGATCACTGGACCCGGTCATTGCACATCCTAGAGCGGACGATTGGCGACATTACCGCCAAGCCGCACCAACGTCGTAACGAAGAACAGGACGACCAGCAGCACGAGAAACCACGCCAAGGCGAGATTGCGCCGGCGCCGGCGGCGGCGCTCCTCAGGGGTAAGGGTGCGGCCCTCATCGTCCGGTTCCATATCCCTCACCGCTACAGCCATCCCGGGGTGCCCGGCGCCAGCCGCAACAGGCTCTCCGCCAGCAACCCCGCGAACAGCAGGAAAAGATACAGCACGGAATAGGCAAACATCCGCTTGGCGGCGCGCTCGGCCAATTCACCCTCGCGGCGCCGGAAGACGTCGAGCGCACATCCCAGGAACAGCGCGCCGAGCACCGCCGCCATCGCAAGATAGACCGCACCGGCAAAGCCCAAGGCCCAAGGCAGCAGTGTCACCGGCACGAGCAGCGCGGTGTAGATCAGGATCTGCCTGCGGGTCTCATCGGCGCCGGCCACCACCGGGAGCATGGGCACACCCGCCCGCGCATAGTCCTCGGAGCGGAACAGCGCCAGCGCCCAGAAGTGCGGCGGGGTCCACATGAAGATCATCAGGAAGAGCGCGACGCTTTCCAGGCTCACGGTGCCGGTGACGGCGGCCCAGCCCACCATGGGCGGGAACGCCCCAGCGGCGCCGCCGATCACGATGTTCTGCGGAGAGCGGCGCTTCAGCCACATGGTGTAGATGAAGACATAGAAGGCGATGGTCAGGGCCAGCAGCGCGGCGGCCGTCCAATTGACGAGGGTGCCCATCATCATCACCGAGCCTATGGCGAGCACCGTGCCGAAGCCCAACGCCTCTCCGGGCTGGATCTTCCCGCGCGGAATCGGACGGGCAGCGGTGCGCCGCATGCGGCCGTCGATGTCGGCGTCATACCACATGTTCAAGGCGCCCGCGGCGCCGGCACCCAGGCCGATGCAGACCAGCGCGACGAGCCCTATCCAGGGATGGATGTGCCCCGGCGCCACCATCAGCCCGACAAAGGCGGTAAAGAGCACGAGCGACATCACCCGCGGCTTCAGCAGCGCGACGTAATCCTCGATATCGGCCGCAACGGCACCCGCGCCCGATGACACGTCGGGGTGGGCTAGCCTCGCCTCACTGATATCGGTGCTCATTCGGCTCATTGCCTCAACTCTCAACGGTCCGGAGGATCACTCCTCCGGACCCAGATGATCTCCCAGCCCGCGGCGCCTTACTTGATCACAGGCAGCGTGTTGAACTGGTGGAACGGCGGCGGCGACGGCAGGGTCCATTCGAGCGTCGTGGCGCCTGCGCCCCAGGGATTGTCCGCCGCCCGCCGCTTGCGCGCGAAGGCCTCGGCCATCCCGATGAAGAAGACCACCAGCCCGAGCAGCGAGACATAGGAGCCGATCGAGGAGATCAGGTTCCAACCCGCATAGGCGTCGGGGTAGTCGATGTAGCGGCGCGGCATGCCCGCGAGCCCGAGGAAGTGCTGCGGGAAGAAGATCATGTTCACGCCGATGAAGGTGATCCAGAAATGGGCTTTCGCGATGCCCTCGTTGTACATGTAGCCGAACATCTTCGGGAACCAGTAGTACCAGCCCGCGAAGATCGCGAAGACCGCGCCCAGCGACAGCACGTAGTGGAAATGGGCCACCACGTAATAGGTGTCGTGGAGCGAGTGGTCGACGCCGGAATTGGCGAGGACCACGCCGGTCACGCCGCCGATGGTGAACAGGAAGATGAAGCCGATCGCCCACACCATGGGCGTCTTGAACTCGATGGACCCGCCCCACATGGTGGCGATCCACGAGAAGATCTTAACGCCGGTCGGCACCGCGATGATCATGGTCGCGGCCACGAAATAGGCTTGGGTGTCGACGTCGAGGCCCACCGTATACATGTGGTGCGCCCACACCACGAAGCCGATGAGCCCGATGGCAACCATGGCGTAGGCCATGCCGAGGTAGCCGAACACCGGCTTCTTCGAGAAGGTCGACACGATATGGCTGATCATGCCGAAGCCGGGCAGGATGAGGATGTAGACCTCAGGATGGCCGAAGAACCAGAACAGGTGCTGGAACAGCACGGGATCGCCGCCGGCGGACGCCTCGAAAAACGAGGTGCCGAAATTGCGGTCGGTGAGCAGCATGGTGATGGCGCCTGCGAGGACCGGCAGCGACAGCAGGAGCAGGAATGCGGTCACCAACACCGACCACACGAACAGCGGCATCTTGTGGATGGTCATGCCCGGCGCGCGCATGTTGAAAATGGTGGTGATGAAGTTGATCGCGCCCAGGATCGACGAGGCACCGGCGATGTGCAGGGCCAAGATGCCGAAGTCCACGGCCGGACCGGGCTGGCCCGTGGTCGAGAAGGGCGCGTACATGGTCCAGCCACCGCCATTGCCGTACATGCCGGGAGGCCCGCCGACGAACATGGAGATCAGCAACAGAGCGAAGGCCGGCGGCAAGAGCCAGAACGACACGTTGTTCATGCGCGGGAAGGCCATGTCGGGCGCGCCGATCATCAGAGGCACGAACCAGTTGGCGAAGCCGCCGATCATGGCCGGCATGACCATGAAGAAGATCATGATCAGGCCGTGGGCCGTCACGAACACGTTATAGACGTGCTTGCCCATGTCGACGGCAGCACTCGAGTCCACGGCGAAGATCATCGAGGCGAGTCCATGGAAGATCTGGATGCCCGGCTCTTCCAGCTCCATGCGCATGGCGACGGACAGCAGGCCGCCGATGGTCCCCGCGATGATCGCGAAGATCAGATACATGGTGCCAATGTCTTTGTGGTTCGTCGAATAGACGTACCGGCGCCACCCCGTCGGATGATCTGCGTGATCCGCATGCGCTGCCGCGTTAGCCATAGGTCGACCTCTGATTCTACTCTTTGCGAGTTGCCGTGCCGCACGAGAGGGACGGCACCCGATAATCCCGTTTTTGATCGCGCCGGAGGCAAGCCCCCGAGTGGCTGGCCCACAAGCCTCGGTCTCAGTCCGCCGCGGCCTTCGCCTCCGCCAGCTTCTGCGACTGTGCCGCCATTTCCGCGATCAGCGCGGCATTTGCCTTGTCCACACCTTCCGCCTTGGCCTGGTTCAGCCAGGCATCGAATCGCGCTTCAGACACAACGCGGACCTCTATGGGCATATAGGCGTGGCCCTGGCCGCAGAGTTCCGAACATTGCCCGTAGAAGATGCCCTCCCTTTCCGCCCTGAACCAAGCCTCGTTCAAGCGCCCCGGAATGGCGTCGATCTTCGGCCCGAAGGAGGGGATGGTCCAACTATGGATGACGTCATTGGCCGTGACGATCAGCCGAACCGTCTTGTTCACCGGCAACACGACCGGGTTGTCCACCGACAATAGGCGTGGAGCGCTGGGATCGACCTGGCGCCGGGCCTGAAGCGCATCGCCATCGAGCAGCAGCGAATCGAAGCTGAGGTTGTCCTGGTCAGGGTATTCGTATGACCAATACCACTGATTGCCGATGGCCTTCAGGGTCATGTCGCCATCGGGAATGGTCCGTTCGAAATAGAGGAGGCGGAAGGAGGGAATCGCGATGATCACGAGGATGAGGACCGGCACCACGGTCCAGATCACCTCGATCAGCGAATTGTGCGTGGTCTTCGACGGTATCGGGTTGGCCTTGGCGTTGAACCGCACCATGACCAGGACGAGCAGCACGAGGACGAGTGCCACGATGGCCGTGATCAGAGGCAGCATGATCTGGTTGTGGAAGATATGGATATTGTCCATGATCTGGGTCGCCGCTTCCTGGAAGCCCAGCTGCCAGTCGAAGGGCTGGCCGAGCCCAGCAGCGAACGCCGGCGTCGCTCCCCCAAAACCCACGCCCAGAGCCGCTCCCGCCAGCAGCCCCCATGCCATCCTCAACCGCATCGTCCGCCAACTCCTTCATGCCGGCAGCCCGGTCGCAGACCCGAGCCGCAGCTATTTCCCCGAAATCTGGAGAAGGATCGACCTATCCCCCTCCGCCTGGGTATATCCCTTTTGTCGCCGACAAAGCAAAGAGGACAGTGCCGCCCTCTTGGAATGGTTCTCAATCACAATCAGCCGCGCACCGCAATGAGGACCGGCGCGTCATATTTTCGCGCAGCGAGCCGCTCTGACAGGCGATCCCGGCCACCGCGGCGAATCGGGCTCGAGGCGGTCGTGTCCATGACCGGAATTTTGCCTCATTCCTCTCGGATCAACGGCTGCTCGCGTGGCTCCGGGAATGAAGAACCAAACAGAATCGGGGCGGCGGGGCGGTTGCGACCTTTTGACACCAGCTTTCGCCGCAGTAAAAGCTGGCGTAGATTTGCCTTGACTTTGGCGGGCATCGGGCGGCGAAAGGGCATGACAGGTTCGCGACCACATGGATTCATCCGCCGCCGCGGCGGGCCAGCCGCGGTCGAGGTCGCCGCCGTGGGCGCCTGCGCGGGAGGCCAGTGTAGGCATGGGATATTGCTTCCGTTCGGCAGACCTTTAATCTGGGAGTAGGACTTGATCACTTCACCGATTCTCGATCATGCGCGTCGCGCCGCTGGTATCGTCGCCACCGGCTTGGCGCTGCTTGCCGCAGCGGTGCCGGCCGGCGCCCAACAGGCGCCGCAGACGCCGCAGTTCGGTCCACGAGCGGGCGGTGCACAGGCGCAAGCGACCCAGCCCGGCCAGCCGGCCCAGCAGGCGGGGCCGAAGCCACAGCTGGTTGCCAAGCACGGTGAGTGGGAGATCCAGTGTGGCGATTTCGCCAATCCGGCGGCGGCGCATGGCGGTGCGGACAATGCCGAGAAAAAGCCGGCACAGACCGCTAGTAGCGGCAAGAGCGACGCCGCCGGGTCGACCACCGGCGCGGCGCAAGTCATCCGGCAGTGCGGCATGATTCAGGTGGCCCGCAGCACCGAGCAGCAGAATGTCGGGATGACGCTCGTGCTGGTGCGCCAGCCCCAGGGTGACAACATGATCACCATGATGCGCATCCTGGTGCCGATCGGGGTCTATCTGCCCACGGGCGTCGCGCTCGAAATCGATGGCAACGCGGTCGGCCGGGTGCCATTCACCCAGTGCATCCCCCAGCTGTGCATGGCTTTCGCCGAGGCCACGCCCGAGACGCTGGAAAAGCTCAAGAAAGGGTCGAAGGCCAATTTCATCATCTATGCTGCACCGGGGATGGGCATCGGCCTCGACATCTCCCTGAAGGGCTTCACCGCCGCGCTCGCGGAACTCGAGAAGCAGTCGTCCTGATCCTGCCACGTGCACGGCACCTCCTTGGCACGAAAATGGGCGGCATGGTCCTGTATTCGCTCATGCGTGCTCCCATATTCTTGGGCTCGCGGTGCGCTTGCCGGCGGCCCGCGCTTTAAGGAGATTTGATCTTGCCGATTGACACGCAGAACCTGTTCTTCTCGCGCACCGACCTCGACCGGGCCAGGACCGAGCGCATCCTCGCCGGCGCCTTGGCCGGTGCCGACGACGGCGAGCTCTTCCTCGAATATAACCAGCATGAAACGCTGGTGTTCGACGATGGCGTGCTGCGCACGGCCAACTTCGATACCGGCCAAGGCTTCGGGTTGCGCGCCGTCTCCGGCGAGACCACCGGCCTTGCCCATTCCTCAGAGCTTTCCGAGGCCGCTCTACGGCGTGCAGCCGAAGCGGTAAGCCAGGTGCGGCGAGGCGCCGGGGGCATCATCGCCGCCGCTCCGCCCGGTACCAACCGGCAGCTTTACAGCCCCGACAATCCGGTGGAGGAAGTCTCCTTCTCCGAGAAGGTCAAGCTGTTGGAGGCGATCGACGCCCATGCCCGTGCCCTCGATTCGAGGGTGGCGCAGGTCACGGCCTCGCTGAGCGGCGACTGGCAGGTGGTCGAGATCATCCGGCCGGACGGCTCGACCAGTCGCGATGTGCGCCCGCTGGTGGCCCTGCATCTGTCGATCGTCTGCCGGGAGGGTGACCGCCGCGAGACCGGCACCTACGGCTTTGGCGGCCGCAGCGGCTACGGCGCATTCATCGGCGAAGCGGACTGGCGCGGCGCCGTGGACAAGGCTTTGCGGCAGAGCCTGATCAATCTGGAGGCTGGCCCTGCTCCTGCCGGCGAAATGGACGTGGTTCTTGCCCCGGGCTGGCCCGGAATTCTTCTGCATGAGGCGGTTGGCCACGGGCTGGAGGGCGATTTCAACCGCAAGCAAACCAGCGCCTTTGCAGGGCTTATCGGCCAGCGGGTTGCCGCGCCGGGCGTGACCGTGGTCGATGACGGGACCATCGGGCAGCGGCGGGGCTCCCTCACGATCGATGACGAGGGTACGCCCTCGGGCTACAACGTTCTTATCGAGGACGGCATCCTCAAAGGCTATATGCAGGACCGCCTGAACGCCCGGCTTATGGGCGTCGCGCCTACGGGCAATGGCCGGCGGCAGTCTCACGCGCATATGCCGATGCCACGGATGACCAACACCTACATGTTGAATGGCGGGCATGCTCCGGACGAGATCATCGCCTCGGTCAAGAAGGGGCTTTATGCCGTCTCGTTCGGCGGTGGCCAGGTGGACATCACCAGCGGCAAGTTCGTGTTCTCGTGTACCGAAGCCTACCACATCGAGAACGGGAAAGTGGGGCGACCCATAAAAGGCGCAACCCTGATCGGCAACGGCCCCGATGCCCTGACGAGAATTGCCATGGTCGGCAATGACATGAAGCTCGATCCCGGCATCGGGACTTGCGGCAAGCAAGGTCAGTGGGTGCCGGTCGGGGTCGGACAGCCGACCATACGGCTGAACGCGATCACCGTTGGCGGGACCGGGTGAATCCTCGGCGGCATGCCGTCAGCCCCTGCCCCGCCAGCGGTCAGTCTCGATTGGCTCAATCTCAACACGGAACTTGTTTCCGCGGATACCGGGCGGCCGTGCGCTGAGCTGGGGCGACCGGTGCCTGCGCGGGCGCCGGCGCGTTCGCATGGACTGGCACGCTGCCCGCGGCTGGCCCCGAGGAGGCCTGGTGTGTTTTCGCCGCCTCCTTGCCCGTTTGCTCCGGGGCAACCCCAGCTTCACCGTCGCGGCGCCTGTTTGTGCGCCCGGTCGGCCGCCAGGCCCTGCCGCGCTTGGCGATGCGGTTAAGCTCTTCGCCCGCATTGACCGAAAGCGGCAACCGCATGGCCCACGCGACCTCGTTCCGCGTCAGGCCGATGTCCTTCAGCAGCCAGTCGTCTGCCGCCAGCAGGTCCTTCAAGCCTTGTCGGGCCCGCCAGTTGGCCAAGAGAACGCTTAGGCTCGGCCACTGCTTTGCTGTCTTGGGGTTGCTTTCAATATCTTGGGCTTTCATGTCTTGGTCCTTCCTTGCTACAGCCCTCCCTCGTAGCGTTGGGACGTTAGCCGGCAAGTTAGGCGGTATATTTTCCCCAAGATGACCTGCCCGCGGCATATCGTTGATTTTTATTTGCCGCAGGAGAACCCGGAGCCGACCCCTAACTATTTGGTCCAGAAATAGGCTCTTCTCGCCAAGATGCCGCCATTATTTCCTCGGGAAACAATCCTACTTCCGCAGCCGAAAGTTCGACTTCATCTGTAGCGGCGCTTGCTCACCTCGCTGAGAGCCCGAATCGGATTTTCTCGGACCGGCAAGCTGGATGCCCAGAGGACATCGCCACGGGTCAATCCGATATCCCGCAGGGTGGCGTCTTCGAGCTGTACGAGGGACCTGACCTTCCGCCGCGCAGACCAATTGCGAAAGAGCGTCAGGGCGGTCTTGGCCAGCCTGGCATAGACCGGGTTCGACGGCTGGGCGGTCCTTTCGATCTCACACTGCATCATGGCACAAATCCTCCAGCGGCACGGCTGGAACCGCACCGTCACTCCCGCGGTTCGCGGGCGGCCTCAGATGGTTTTCATACGAAGAGAATGATGATTTCTGATTGATACATCAATCGAATTAATCTAATATGTCTCTTCAAGGGTTTTGAAGTGAAGCTTGAGCCATGGAAGCCACACTCGATCTGGATCTGCTGAAGACGTTTATCGCCATTGTCGAAACGGGCTCTTTCGCCGGCGCCGCCGAGGAGGTGGGGCGTACCCAATCCGCCGTCAGCATGCAGATGAAGCGGCTGGAGGATCTTGTCGGCCGCCCGCTGTTCGTTCGCGACGGGCGAAAGAACATGGTCACCCGCGACGGCGAGCAATTGCTGGATTACGCCCGGCGGATCATACGCCTGTCGGCCGAGGCGCTGACCGCGATCAGCCAGCCGGAGCTTCAGGGCATCGTACGGCTGGGGACACCGGATGACTATGCGGACTGCCTGCTGCCGGAGATCCTGGCGCGATTCTCGCGGACCCACCCGCTGGTCCAGGTGGAAGTCGAATGCCAGGCCAGCGGCCAGCTCACGCAGAATACCATGAGCGGCAGGCTCGACATGTCCATCATCACCTGTCAGCCTAATTCGTTCGCGGGCGAGGTGCTGCGCAGCGAGCCCCTGGTTTGGGCCACCTCCGCCAGGCACGACGTGCATCACCAGAAGGTGGTGCCGCTGGCGGTCTCGACGCCAAACTGCTCGTGGCGACAGATGGCGACGGACGCGCTCTCTGATTGGCACCGGCCATACCGCATCGCCTATGCCAGCTCGAACAGCGTGGCGATCTCCGCCGCGGTGACGTCGGGGCTTGCGGTTGCCGCCATTCCGGAATTCCTCGTTCGTCCCGGCATGCGGGTGCTGACTGAAGCGGATGGGTTTCCGCGGCTGGGCGAGTTCCAGATTGCACTGGTACGCGCCCCGGGCATGCAGGGCGGACCACAGCTTGCTCTTGCCGAGCATGTGACGGAAAGCCTGTCGCGAACACGGACGGGTCCGGCCCTCATCGCAGCTGAATAGCCTTTCCGTGGATCCAATCCGTGTCAGTTGACCTGCGGCGATCGCCTCGGCTGTACGTGGACGCGCCGCTTGCCGCCGGTGCGATGGTGGAGCTTCTCGCCGATCAGGTTCATTACCTCGCCTCGGTCCTCCGCTTGGGATCGGGCGATAGCGTGCGCCTGTTCAATGGGCGTGACGGGGAATGGTTGTCAGCCGTCGCCGAGCTCAGCCGCAAGCGCGGGAAGCTCGAGGCGCGGCGGCAGCTGCGCCGTCAGGAAGGGCTGCCCGACATCCATTACCTGTTCGCGCCGCTGAAGCATGCGCGCCTCGATTACATGGCCCAGAAGGCCACCGAGCTCGGGGCTGCTCGACTGGCGCCGGTGCTCACCGCGCACACCGTCGCCCGTCGGGTCAATCTCGACCGCCTGCGCGCCAATGCGGTGGAGGCGGCGGAGCAATGCAATCTCCTCGCCGTACCCGAGGTAGTGGAGCCACAAGATCTCAGCGATGTTCTGGATACGTGGGACTCCTCGCGCCGGCTGATCTATTGCGACGAGGCCGCCCCCCTCGGCAATTCGTTGGCCGCGCTGCAGGGGCTGGCCGGCCCCGGGGGTCCCGTTCCGCCATTGGCGGTCCTGGTCGGGCCGGAAGGCGGCTTCTCGGCCCAGGAGCAGCAGCGATTGCGCGCTCATCCCGACGTGACCGCCATTTCCCTAGGCCCACGTGTGATGCGTGCTGATACCGCAGCCATTGCCGCGCTGACGCTGGTGCAGGCGGCTTGCGGAGACTGGCGATGATCCCGCCCGCAGTCTGCTTGCCCTCGCCCGCGGACCTGTCTAGAGCAAGCCTTTTCGGTTTGCCGTCCTATATTCAGAGTCTCATCCTCAGCCGGAGCCCGATCGCCCGTGAGTTCGCAAGTCATCGATAGTCCTGATAGCCGGGTTCCGGTGGAGCGGAAGGACCAGCTCGTTGCCTGGTTCGAGGCTGGCTGCAAGCCGCCGGAGACCTGGCGGATCGGGACAGAGCACGAGAAGTTCGGCTTTCACCCGGACGGGCTGCGGCCCGTCCCCTATGAGGGGCCGCGCGGCATCCGGGCGCTCCTGGAAGGCCTGCACGAGCGCTTTCACTGGCTGCCGGTGATGGAGCGCGACAACATTATCGGCCTGAAGGAGCCGAACACCGGGGCCACCGTGTCGCTCGAGCCGGGCGGTCAGCTCGAGCTTTCCGGCGCCGCCGTCGCCCACCTGCATCAGACCTGCGAAGAGGTCGGCGTGCACTTGGAGCAGGTCCATGCGGTCGGTGATGATCTCGGCATCAATTTCCTCGGCCTCGGCTTCTCGCCGAAATGGACGCTCGAAGAGACGCCGATGATGCCGAAAGGCCGCTACAAGATCATGCGCGCCTACATGCCGAAGGTTGGTCGCCACGGTCTCGACATGATGTTCCGCTCGTGCACCGTGCAGGTCAATCTCGACTATTCCAGCGAAGCGGACATGCGCCAGAAGCTACGCACCAGCCTGGCACTCCAGCCGATCGCCACGGCTATTTTCGCCAATTCTCCTTTCACCGAGGGCAAGCCCAATGGCTTTCTCAGTTTCCGCTCTGAGGTCTGGCGCGATACCGACCCGGACCGCACCGGTCTCCTGCCCTTCGTGTTCGAGAGCGGGTTCGATTTCGAGCGCTATGTCAATTACGCGCTCGATGTGCCGATGTATTTCGTCTATCGCAACGGCGCCTATGTCGATGTGAGCGGCGCGTCCTTCCGCGACTTCATCGCGGGCAAGCTCCCACAGCTGCCCGGCGAGCGTGCCACCATGCAGGACTGGTCGGACCATGTGACCACGATCTTCCCGGAGGTGCGGCTCAAGCGCTATCTGGAGATGCGCGGCGCCGACAGCGGCCCATGGTCGAGACTGTGCGCGTTGCCGGCCCTGTGGGTGGGCCTGCTTTATGATCAGACCGCGCTGGATGCGGCCTGGGACGTGGTCAAAGGCTGGTCGGCGGATGAGCGGCAGGATCTGCGCGATGCCGTGCCCAAGACGGCGCTGCAGACCCGGTTCCGGCGCTACAAGGTGCAGGACATCGCGCGCGAAGTGATGGCCATCGCCCGGGAAGGCCTGATCAACCGCGACCGCCAGGACGGGTTCGGCAATACGGAGGCCCGCTACCTCGACGCCATCCAGGACGTGGTGGAGACGGGGCGGACTGCGGCCGAGGACCTGCTGGACCGCTACTACGGCGCCTGGAACGAGAGCGTCGATCCAGTGTTCAAGACCAACGCCTATTGGGGCGGTTGACACAAGCGCCGCTCCGGCGCGGGACCTTGTCAAACAGGAGAAGTCGTGATGCGCGCGCTGATGCTGACCGCCGCACCGCCTTATGCCGCCTTGCTGGGGCTGTTGTTCCTGGTGTTGTGCGGGCGCGTCATGTATCTGCGCCGTCAGCATGGGGTGATGTTCGGGGCAGCGGGTGATGAGGATTTCGAGCGGGTGATCCGTGCCCAAGCCAATTTCGCAGAATATGTGCCCCTCGCGCTCATCTTGCTGGTCATCCTCGAAGTGATCGGCGCACCCAAGTTGCTGGTGCACCTGCTCGGGATCGTGCTGGTGCTCGGCCGGGTGCTTCACGCGGGAGGCGTTGCGGGCCAGCGCCATATCGTGCCGCTGCGGTTCGCCGGGATCGTGCTCACGTTGCTCAGCCTGCTCGGCTTGAGTCTGGCCGTTTTTTTCTACTGGCTTGGTCTTGCGGCGATTTCGGGTTGAAACCACCTGTTGAGCCGGTGACCCCTTTGCCTTCGCCGGACTCGCACGCTAAATGCCGGATATGAGCATCGACCACTCGCAACCTGGCTCCGTCGCGGACGCGGTGAGGCGCAATTGGGTGGACCGCTACGCGCCCATGGCGCTGCGGCCCTATTTCCGGCTGGCGCGGCTCGACCGGCCGATCGGCACCTGGCTGCTGCTGCTGCCCTGCTGGTGGTCGGTGGCGCTTGCGCAGATCGCCGTGGGTGGCGGGCTGCCGAGCATATTGCTGCTGGTGCTGTTCGCCATCGGTGCCCTGGCCATGCGCGGCGCCGGCTGCACCTATAACGACATTGTCGACCGGGACATCGACGCGAAGGTTGCCCGCACGCGCTCGCGGCCCATCCCGAGCGGGCAAGTCAGCGTGCGCCAAGCCGTGGCGTTCATGGTGGTGCTGTGCGTGATCGGCCTGTCGGTGCTCTTGCAGTTCAACGGTTTCGCCATCCTGCTCGGCTGCGCATCTCTGCTCTTGGTGGCCGCCTATCCCTTCATGAAGCGGGTGACCTACTGGCCGCAGATGGTGCTCGGGCTCACCTTCAACTGGGGCGCCCTGCTCGGCTGGGCGGCGTTGCACGGGCGCCTCGGCTGGCCAGCGGTCATTCTCTATGTCGCCGGCATAGCGTGGACCCTCGGCTATGACACGATCTACGCCCATCAGGACAAGGAGGACGACGCGCTGATCGGCGTCAAGTCGACGGCCTTGAAGCTCGGGAGGTCGACTCGGCGCTGGCTCGTTCTCTTCTACGGGCTGGCGCTGGCAGGTCTGGCTGTAGCGGGGCTGGCGGCCGGGGCCGGGACGATCTTCCTCACAGCATGGTTGCTTGCCTTGGCGCACGCGGTCTGGCAGATCTCGACGCTCGACATAGATGATCCCGCGCGGTGCTTGCTTCTGTTCCGCTCCAACCGCGATTTCGGGCTGATCATTTTCCTGGGCCTGGCGGCCGACAGCATTTTTATGCGGATTTGAAGCTCATGGCAGAGACGGACACCAACCACCTCCTCGATATTGCGGACCGTATCGTCCAGCACGCGAAACGCTTCGGCGCCGACGCGGCAGACGCGGTCATCGTCGAAGCGCAATCCACCTCGGTGGACGTTCGCCTGGGCAAGCTCGACCAGCTCGACCGATCCGAAGGTCAGGACCTGGGCCTGCGGGTGTTCGTCGGCGAGTCCCAAGCCATCGTCTCCACCAATGATTTTTCCGATCCCACGTTGCAGACCCTCGCCGAGCGCGCGGTGGCCATGGCACGCGTGAGCCCGCCCGATCCAATGTCGAGACTTCCCGACACGGGGGCATACGCAAAGCACCTGGCCGATCTCGATCTGTTCGACGGCACTGCTCCTTCAGCGGCGGACATCGAGGCCCTCGCGCGCGAGGCGGAAGATGTGGCCCTTGCCGTGCCCGGCGTTACCAATTCCGACGGGGCGGGCGCATCGCACAGCATCGCAGGCCTGGCGCTGGTCACCTCCAACGGCTTCGCGGGCAGCTACCGGCGCTCGGGGTTCAGCGTCTACTGCTCGGTGGTGGCCGGTGAAGGCACTGGCATGGAGCGCGATTACGAGTCGTCGTCCGCGGTGCATTTGGCCGATCTGCGCAGCCCGGACGAGATCGGCCGTGTGGCGGCCGAGCGCGCGGTGCGACGTCTCAAGCCGCGCAAGGTCGGCTCGCGCAAGGGGATCGTGGTCTATGAGCCGCGCATCGCCCGCAGCCTCGTCGGGGCCCTGCTCTCGGCCATCAACGGCTCCTCCATCGCCCGCGGCACGAGCTTCCTGATCGATGCCATGGGCACGCCGATCCTGCCCGATGACATCGTCATCGTGGACGACCCGAGAAAGCCGCGCGGCCTGCGCTCCCGTCCGTTCGACGGCGAGGGCTTGGCGGGCGCGCCGCGCGAGCTGGTGTCAGGCGGCGTCCTTAAGACCTGGATTCTCGACACCCGGTCGGCCCGCAAGCTCGGGCTCACCTCCACCGGGCACGCGGCGCGCGGCGCAAGCTCGCCGCCCTCGCCTTCGCCCACCAATGTCACCCTGCGGCCCGGCAGCCGTTCTCGTGCCGAGCTCATCGCCGATATCGATGACGGCCTGTGGGTGACGGAGCTGATGGGCAGCGGCGTGAACCTGGTGACGGGCGACTACAGTCTGGGCGCTGCGGGCTTCTGGATCGAGCGCGGCGAGATCACCTATCCGGTGGCGGAGATCACCATAGCCGGCAACCTCAGGAGCATGTTCCGCAGCCTCGCGGTGGCCGATGACATCGAGTATCGCGGTGGCATCGACACGCCATCGGTCCGCATCGAGGGCATGACGATTGCCGGACGCTGATCTTCAGGTTTTGACCGAGGCGGTCCGCGAAGCCGGCGCCCTGGCGATGGACTTGCGCGCCAAGGGCATCGAGACCTGGAACAAGGGCGACGGCACGCCCGTGACCGACGCCGACTTGGCGGTGGACCGGCTGCTCAGGACCCGGCTGCTGGATGCGCGGCCCGATTACGGCTGGCTGTCGGAAGAAACGGCCGACGACAAGGCGAGGCTCCGGCATGAGCGGGTCTGGATCGTCGACCCGATCGATGGAACGCGCTCCTATATGTCGGGGCTTAACGACTGGTGCATCGCAACCGCATTGGTGGACGCCGGCAGGCCCGTGGCTGCCGCGATCTACTGCCCGCCGGCGGATCATCTTTATCTTGCCGCGCGGGATCGCGGCGCCACCCTGAACGGCAGCAGGATCGTGGTGTCCGATTGCGCTGACATCGACGGCGCCCGCATATTGGCCAGGGAAAGCGCCTTCGTCGCCAAGCGCTGGGCCGGGCAGGCCTGGCCGAGGATGCAGCTCGACATGCGCAAGTCGATCGCGCTGCGCCTGTGCCTGGTGGCCGCCGGCGTTTTCGACGCAAGCTTCGCGCTCGGCGAGACGTCGGACTGGGACATTGCCGGTGCGCATCTGGTGGTGGCTGAAGCGGGCGGGATCGTCACCACCCTGTCCGGAGCGGTTCCCCTATATAACCAGGTGCGCACCCGTCACGCGGGCGTGGTGGCGTCCGGTCCGGCGCTGCACCGGCAGTTCATGGACCGGCTGCCGCAGTTTTCAGGGTAGCGCCAACGGCAGGACACTTCAGGAGAGATCCCGTGAGCACACCTTCCCCGGCTCAGGACAAGCAGCTTCTTCATTTGGTATTCGGGGGTGAACTCGAGAGCCTCGACAGCACCCGGTTCAAGAACCTCGACGAACTTGACATCGTCGGCATCTACCCGAACTTCGCGGAGGCGAAGAAGGCCTGGGCAGGCAAGGCGCAGGCCACGGTCGACAACGCTCAGATGCGCTACTTCATCGTGCATCTGCATCGGCTGCTCGATCCGGATACGGATGGTGTCTGAGCTGGGACAGCCCCCGCGGCACGCGATCGCCGGGGCCAAGCCAGTGATGGAGTAACTGGTTCCGTCATGCCGGCCGCGCCTAGGCGCTGAGCCGGCATCCAGGCCACAGGGCACGCGCCTTCCCGCTTGGCCCCTGCATTGCCGCGTCAAGCGCGGCAATGACGAGAGAGGCGACACGCCGGCAGACCTACAGCCTGCCTTCCACTTGCAGCCGGCCCAGAGGGAAGCGGGCTACGGAATCGTTCGCCTCGATACGCGCGAGCACCGCGTCGATCTCCGCGACGTCCCTTTCCATCTGCGCGGTCAGAGAAGCTGCGTCGCTGAAGGCACGGTCCGGCCTGATATAGTCGATGAACTCGATGGCCACCTGCTCGCCATAGAGGTCGCCCGAGAAGTCCAGCAGATAGACTTCAAGGGCGACATCATTCTTGCCGAAGGTGGGGCGCTTGCCAATATAGCCCGCTCCGCGCCAGACAGTTTGCCCCCGCCGCACGCGTACCGCGTAGATCCCCTCCCCCGGCTCGCAGCCTTCCTCCAGCTTTATATTGATGGTGGGAAAGCCGAGGGAGCGGCCGCGCTGGTCGCCCGGCACCACTTTGGCCAGCACCGTCCAGCGGTAGCCGAGCTGTTCGGCGGCGACCGCCACATCGCCATGGCGCAGCTCGTGGCGGATGGCGCTGGAGGCAAAGGGCGCAACGCCGCTGTCATCCGTGACCTGCTCCACGACCGTCACACCGAATCCGAGCTCCTCGCCCAGGCGGCGCATGAGGTCCGGCGAGCCCTTGCGGCCCTTGCCGAAGTGGAAGTCATAGCCTGTCACCACATGGACGGCGCCATGTCGGCGGACAAGCACGTCGCGGACGAAGGCCTCGGCCTCCTGCGAGGCGAGCGTGCGATCGAAGGACAGGATCGATACGAAATCGGCGCCACAGCCGTGCAGAAGCTTAGTTTTCAGCTCGGCGGGCGTGATCCGGAACACCGGCTGTTCCGGGCGGAAGAAGGTACGCGGATGGGGCTCGAAGGTGAGCACGCCGAACGGCGCACCGCAGCGTTGGGCTTCTTCCCGAGCGGTGGCCAGCAACGCCTGATGGCCGCGATGCACGCCATCGTAATTGCCGATGGCCACGACCGCCCCGCGGCAGGAGACGGGCACGGGAGTATTGCCATGAAGGGTGACCATAGGCTCTCGTCAGGACACTGAGGGTGCGGCCGGCGCCAGCACTCTGGCCTCTCCGTCGACCACCACGGTATCACCAACCCGCACCACGCAGGCCAGCGTCACGCGCCTGCGGCGCGGGTCGATCTCAGTGATTTCGACCGTGGCGGTCACCTCGTCTCCGCAATGCACAGGCGCGCGAAAGCTCAGCGTCTGGGACAGATAGATGGTTCCCTGACCGGGCAGGTGCATGCCGATCGCCGTGGAAATCAGGCTGGCCGACAGCATGCCATGGGCGATGCGGGTTCCAAACCGGGTAGTGGCGGCGAAATTCTCGTCCAGATGCACCGGGTTGAAATCACCTGAGACATCAGCAAACGCTTTTATCGCGTTGTCATCTACCAGCTTTTTCACAGTGGCGGTCATGCCGACCTTCAGATCGTCAATGCTGTAGGACTGGATTGCCGTCATGAGGTCGACCTGTGGACGTTCCGGGAGGGCCGTTGCGGAAAGCGCGGGCGCGGCCGGACTTTATAGACAGGACCATCGTGCTGCAATGCGGAAAAACCACATCACCAGCGCAGGTTTGCGATAATCCCCTCGAGGCGCAAACCGGGAGCGATTTCGTCAAGCCTGTTGAGCAGTGGCGCCAATGCCTCCGGATGGCCCTGATGCAGCTCCTCCAGCTCGTGGGCATGAATGCCACCAGCCACGAAGACCGCGTCGATGCCGTTGAGGGCGGCGCCAAGCATATCCGTTTCCATGCCGTCACCGATGGCGAGGGCTTCGCCCTTGCCGACAGGCCGGCCGGCGATCTCGGCCGCCATCTCCAGCGCGTCATGATAGATCAGAACGTCCGGCTTGCCCGTGAACACCACTTTTCCCCCGAGCTGGTCGTAGAGCTCCGCCAGGGCGCCGGCACAGTAGAGCAGACGGTCGCCCTTCTGCACCACCTTGTCCGGGTTTGCGCAATAGAGGATCTGCCCGCGAGCGGCCATGCGCTCGAGCATGGGAACATAATCTTGCGGCGTCTCGGTGAGGTCGTTCATCAGACCCGTGCACAAGACGATCTCGGCTTCGTCAATGCCCACCTCGGCGATGTCGAGGCCGGCGATCAGTCCATGGTCGCGTGCGGGCCCCAAGAAATGCACCGCCGGATGCCCGTGCTCGACGACCAGGCGGCGCATGACGTCGCCCGAGGCGAGTACACGGTCATAGGCATCGCGGGGCACGCCAAGACGGTCGAGCTGTGCGATTACCGGCTCGAACGGCCGGGGCGCATTGGTGATCAGCACCACGATGCCGCCCTGCCGGCGGAAGCTCTGCAGGGCATGGACTGCCTCAGGGTACGCGGCGACACCGTTGTGCACCACGCCCCATATGTCGCACAGCCAAAGGCTGTGCCGTCCCGCTAGAGGCGAGATGCCGTCGAGAATAGCGGCCATTCGTTAATCCGGGAGTGACGGCCCAACCCGCCGCGGCGCGCCCGCTTGCGGGAAGGGTCCAAGGCCAAGTTCAGTCCAGCGACTTCAACAGCTTTGCCAGCTTGTCGAAAATTTGGCTGATCTGCGCTTCGGTGATGATCAGCGGCGGCGACAGCGCGATCGTGTCGGCCGTGATGCGGATCATCATGTCCTGTTCGTGGAAGGCACGGTTCATGGCCTGGTAGCCGCGCTTGCCGATGCCGTCCTTGTGGGGCTCGAGGTCGATCCCGGCGACAAGCCCTATGGTGCGGATATCGGTCACGTGGGGCAAGCCCTTCAGGCCGTGCGCGGCATCCGCCCAGGCGGTTTCGAGCGAGCGGGCGCGCTCGAACAGACCCTCGTCGCGATAGACGTCGAGGCTGGCGAGGGCGGCCGCGGCGGCCACAGGGTGGCCCGTATAGGTATAGCCGTGGAACAGCTCTATCGCGTTCTCCGGACCGGTCATGAAGGCCTCATAGACGTGGTCGCGCACGATGGCGCCGCCCATGGGGATAGCACCCGAGGTGACGCCCTTGGCGAAGGTGATGATGTCGGGCACCACGCCATAGCGTTCCGCCGCGAAGGCATAGCCGAGACGGCCGAAGCCCGTGATCACCTCGTCGAAGATCAACAGGATGCCGTGCTTGTCGCAGATCTCGCGCAGGCGCTGGAGATAGCCCTGGGGCGGCGGCAGCACGCCGGTCGAGCCGGCCATGGGCTCCACGATGACCGCGGCAACGGTCGAGGCATCATGTAGCGCGACGATGCGTTCGAGGTCGTCGGCGAGATGGGCGCCCCAAGCGGGCTCGCCCCGGGAATAGGCCTGCTCTGCGCGATTGTAGGTGTGCGGGAGATGGTCGACGCCGGAGAGCAGCGAGCCGAAGAACTTGCGGTTGTTGACGATGCCGCCGACGCTGATGCCGCCGAAGCCGACGCCGTGGTAGCCGCGCTCCCGGCCGATCAGCCGCGTCCGCTGCCCCTGGCCGCGCACATTGTGGTAGGCGAGCGCGATCTTGAGGGCGGTATCGGCGGCCTCGGAACCCGAGTTGCAGAAGAACACATAGTTGAGGTCGCCCGGCGCGAGGGTGGCGATCCGCGAGGCGGCCTCGAAGGCCTTCGGGTGACCAAACTGGAAGTTGGGGGCATAGTCGAGTTCGGCGGCCTGCCGCTGGATCGCCTCCACGATGGGAGTGCGGCAATGGCCGGCGTTGGAGCACCACAGCCCTGCGGTGCCGTCCATGATCGCACGGCCGTCGGTTGAGTAGTAGAACATGTCCTTGGCGCGCGAGATCATCCGCGGGCTCTGCTTGAACGCGCGATTGCTGGTGAAGGGCATCCAATAGGACTGCAGGTTATTCGGCGTGGGCTCCCAAGCCGCATTCACCGCATAGGCTTCGGACATGATTATTCTCCAGTGTCGGATATTGGCGCTGCGCAAGCTGCGGCGCCGAACCCTGATTATCCTATCAGAGGACAAGTCGACAGGGCAAATCGCACGAAGCTCGGACCGCCCCTGCAGATCCGCGTTTTGGCCGCAGAGCCGCCCATCCCCCTGAATATCAAGAGCGCATTTGATTGTTCAGTAGGAGATCGGGATGGTTTCTCTCACATTGGATCAACTCAAGACCATCGCACCGCGCGGCAAGGACGCGGTCCTGGAGGCCGTGGTCGACGTCTTGCGCGACAAGGGTGACGCGTATGGTGTTACCACGCCTCTGAGAATTGCGCATTTCCTGGCGCAGGCGGCGCATGAGTCAGACGGGTTCAAGGCGACGGAAGAGTATGCTTCGGGCAGTGCCTATGAAGGGCGGCTGGACCTTGGCAATACCGAGCCCGGCGACGGGGTGGCCTTCAAGGGGCGCGGCATCTTCATGCTCACTGGCCGCAACAACTATGCGCGGTTTGGCGAGAAGATCGGAGAGGACCTCGTAGGCCATCCGCAGAAGGCGGCGGAGCCGGCAATCTCGGTGAAGATCGCGCTCGAATACTGGAAGGATCGGGACCTGAACGGCCTTGCGGATCAGAACGACTTCATCGGCATCACCCGCAAAATCAACGGCGGCGTCAATGGCTTTGCCAATCGGAAATACTATTTCGAGAAGGCCGGCGAGGCCTTGGGCGGACTTGACGACCAGGTTGCCCAGGTGAAGGATCTCTGGGGTCCTGGCGAACGCGGGGACCATATCGTTCAGCTGCAGACGGAGCTCAACAAGATCAACGAGACGGCGGAGGTCAAGCTCGACGTCGACGGCAAGTTCGGCCGCGCGACCCTTGCCGCGATCCGGGAATTCGAGCACTCGCACAATCTGCCCGTCGACGGTATTGCTGATCCGGACATGCGGGCGGAGCTGCACAAGGCCTATAGCGATTTTACCTTCGCGTGACCTGATCACCTCTGCAGACTTGTGCCGGTAAGCCCAGTCTTGACGTTCAGAGGGGCTTACCGGATCTTGCATATGGCAGCCGATCGGGGGCATGGCTCACCGCTGGCCATCCATCCCACCTTCCTCTTGACTCCGTGGGCGTGGTGCACCTATCTAGCCTGCCATTAGCACTCGACCTGTAAGAGTGCCAACCCAAGACCATCAACAGGACGCTGGCAGGCTCTGCGGTGATGGTTGCAGATCCGCGAATTCGTGCCCCGTCAGGGGTCAGCAAGTCAGGGAGCTTCGGACTATGTCTTTCCGCCCATTGCATGATCGCGTCGTCGTGCGGCGCATCGAAGAGGTCGCCAAAACGCCCGGCGGCATCATCATTCCTGAC
Organism: Rhodoligotrophos defluvii; assembly: GCF_005281615.1. Classification (NCBI taxonomy): domain Bacteria; kingdom Pseudomonadati; phylum Pseudomonadota; class Alphaproteobacteria; order Hyphomicrobiales; family Rhodoligotrophaceae; genus Rhodoligotrophos; species Rhodoligotrophos defluvii. Next base: position 937,276 of record NZ_SZZM01000002.1, read on the forward strand.
ACGGCGCAGGAGAAGCCGCAGCAGGGCGAAGTCATCGCGGTCGGCCCTGGCGCCCGCGGCGAAGACGGCAAGGTCACCCCGCTTGACGTGAAGACCGGCGACAAGGTGCTGTTCGGCAAGTGGTCGGGCACCGAGGTCAAGATCGACGGACAAGAGCTGCTGATCATGAAGGAAAGCGACATCATGGGCGTGATCGAGGGCTGAGCCCGCACGCTTACGATGGATTCCGGCGCGACATCGCGTCTTGGCAAATTGACAAGAGGTTCACATGGCAGCGAAAGACGTGCGTTTTTCCACTGACGCCCGCGAGCGGATGATCCGCGGCGTCGACACCCTGGCCAATGCGGTCAAGGTGACCTTGGGGCCGAAAGGCCGCAACGTGGTGCTCGACAAGTCGTTTGGCGCGCCGCGCGTCACCAAGGACGGCGTGACGGTGGCCAAGGAGATCGAACTTGAGGACAAGTTCGAGAACATGGGCGCCCAGATGGTGCGCGAGGTCGCATCCAAGACCAACGATCTCGCGGGTGACGGCACGACGACCGCAACCGTGCTGGCCCAAGCCATCGTGCGGGAAGGCGCCAAGGCGGTGGCCGCCGGCATGAACCCGATGGACTTGAAGCGCGGCATCGACCTCGCCGTGGCCGCAGCAATCGAGGATCTGAAGGCCCGCTCGCGCAAGGTTTCCTCCTCCAACGAGATCAGCCAGGTCGGCACGATTTCCGCCAATGGCGACAGGACCATCGGCGATATGATCGCGGAGGCGATGCAGAAGGTCGGCAATGACGGCGTGATCACCGTCGAAGAGGCCAAGACCGCCGATACCGAGCTCGACGTGGTCGAGGGCATGCAGTTCGATCGCGGCTATCTCTCGCCCTATTTCGTCACCAATGCCGAGAAGATGGTGGCGGAGCTCGAGGATCCCTACATCCTCCTGCACGAGAAGAAGCTGTCCAACCTGCAGTCCATGCTGCCGGTACTCGAGCAGGTGGTGCAGACGGGCAAGCCGCTGCTCATCATCTCCGAGGACGTCGAGGGTGAGGCCCTGGCGACGCTGGTGGTGAACAAGCTGCGTGGCGGCCTCAAGGTGGCCGCGGTGAAGGCTCCGGGCTTCGGCGACCGGCGCAAGGCGATGCTGGAGGATATGGCTATCCTCACCGCCGGCCAGGTCATCTCCGAAGATCTCGGCATCAAGCTGGAGAACGTGACCATCGATATGCTGGGCCGGGCCAAGCGGGTGCGCATCGGCAAGGACGAGACCACGATCGTCGATGGCGCCGGCCAGCGCTCGGACATCGAGGCTCGCTGCGGCCAGATCCGCCAGCAGATCGAGGAGACCACCTCCGACTATGACCGCGAGAAGCTGCAGGAGCGGCTGGCGAAGCTCGCCGGCGGTGTTGCGGTGATCCGCGTCGGCGGCGCGACCGAGGTCGAGGTGAAGGAGAAGAAGGACCGCGTCGACGACGCGCTCAACGCCACCCGCGCGGCGGTTGAGGAAGGCATCGTTCCCGGTGGCGGCGTGGCCCTGCTGCGGGCGAAGACCGCGGTCGGCAAGCTCACCAGCGACAACCCGGATGTGCGGGCGGGCATCAACATCGTCGCCAAGGCGCTGGAAGCCCCGATTCGTCAGATCGCCGACAATGCCGGCGCCGAGGGTTCGGTCGTGGTCGGCAAGGTGCTGGAGAAGGACGGCAACTTCGGCTTCGATGCGCAGAATGAGGAGTTCACCGATCTGGTTGAGCGCGGCATCATCGACCCGACGAAGGTGGTCCGCGTTGCTCTGCAGGATGCGGCCTCCATCGCCAGCCTGCTGATCACCACCGAGGCCATGGTGGCCGAGCGTCCGAAGGAGCCGGCGGCGCCGGCCGGCATGCCGGGCGGCATGGGCGGGATGGGCGGCATGGACTTCTGATCCGGCCGACAGAACGCGCGCAGGGGAAATGAGGCCGTCCGGAGCGATCCGGGCGGCCTTTTCCTTCGCGGTTCAGAAATAGGCGATCAGCCGGCCGGCAGCGGCCACGCCAATCCACAGGCCGATCGACAGGACAGCCTGGGCGCGGGCCAGCGCCGGCGCCTTCCTCTCCCAATCCGGCAGGCGCGCATTCCACAGCCTGCGGAACAGGCCGGCATTGAGGATGGCGAGGCCGAGCAGGATCATCTTGATCCAGAACACCGCATTGCCGGCGATGGCACGGGCGTCGGCCGCGAACAGCAGGCTTCCGGATATGAGCTGGATGATGAAGCCCGCTATGGCCAGAGGCGTCACGAGCCGCGACAGGGCTGCGGCATCGATCGAACGGACGAAGCCCAGCAGCCTCAGGTCGAGCACGATGATGGAACCGGCCAGCAGGACAAGCCCCAGGATATGGCCGAGATTGGCGGCGGGATAATACCAGAGCGAATCGCGGATCGCATGCGCGAACGCGGTGGACTCCAATGCCACGGCCCAGTTGGGCGCGCTGCCATGTCCTTCCATCGGATGGCCGGCGTCTAGCGCAGCTCGACGGTTCGGCCGTCGACGGTGATGCGCTCGGCGCGCAGTTCGCCTTCATCACGCCGGCTGGGATAGCCCTCGATGATCACCGTTTTCCCCACGGTGAGATCCTCGCGCGGCAGCCCGCGCGCCTGCATGCGCGAGGGGGGTGCCAGGACGACTTCCCATCGCTTGCCATCATGTTCGACGACGAGGAGGCCGTGCGGGCTTTGATAGCTCACCTCTTGGATCGGCGCCTCGAAGCGCAGCACCGTATTGGCGTCATAGCTGCTCCAGCCGTGATGGGCCTCGGCAAGCCCGGCGGGCAGCAGTGCAAGAGCGAAAGCGAAGGCGAGAGTGGCGTGGCGATGAGTGATCATGGCGCTCTCCTGAAGTCCGGAGCCATTCAATCACTGAAGCCGCTCGGCGCGCCACAGTTCCGACGCGACGGGCTTTGCACTATCTCGTGAGGCCCGGTTTTATCCCAATTTTGTCAGGATGGCGTGTAGGCGCGGGTCACTCATAGCGTTCAGGTGCACGGCGATGACCGCTTCCGAGCGCAGGAGCACGCCGTCGTCCAGGATCTTCAGATGGTTGGCTTCGAGGGTGGCGCCGGTGGACGTGATATCGACGATCACCTCCGCGGTGCCGGCGGCGGGCGCGCCTTCCGTCGCCCCCAGGCTTTCCACGATGCGATAGCCGCGCACCCCGTGCTCGGCGAAGAAGCGGCGGGTGAGGTTCCCATATTTGGTTGCCACCCGGAGCCGCCGGCCATGCCGGGCGTGATAGGCGAGCGCCACTTCGTCGAGATCGCTCATGGTGGCCACGTCGAGCCAGCATTCCGGGACGGCCACGACGACGTCCGCCCGGCCGAAGCCCAGCCGCCGTTGGATATCGATGGCATCGGCCATGTTCGGGATGTACTCGTGCAGCAGGTCTTCGCCGGTGATGCCGAGATCGAGCTTGCCCTCGCGCAGCAGGTGGGCGATCTCGGTGGCCGAGAGATAGGCGATCTCGATGTCGTCCACCCCGTCGATACCGTTGAGCTTGCCCTGATAGCCGCGCCCTGCCCCGGTGCGGTCGAGGGTGAAGCCCGCCGTCTCGAACATGGCGGCGGCCTGCTCCATGAGCCGGCCCTTGGAGGGCAATGCTATGGTCAGCGGCCGGCTCATCCCTGAGCCTCCAGCGCGATCGTGAGCCGCTGGGTGTGGATGGCCGAGCCCACGGCCGGCACCTGCTTGGGACTGCCGAGGGCGGACAGCAGGCCATCGTAGCGGCCGCCGCCAGCCAAGGGAATCCAACCGGTGGGGCTTTCCACCTCCACCTGGAACACGAAGCCGGAATAATATTCGAGATGGCGGCCGAAGACGCCGGAGAAGCGCTGGGTGTCGATGTCCAGCCCCGCCTTTCGCGTATGGGCAAAGCGCTGCTCGAACCGCTGCAGGGCTTCGGTGAAGCGTGCTCCCGCTTGGGTCGCGATGTCGCGCATGGCGGCAGCGGCTTCGTCCGGGGATCCGGTGATATCGAGATAGCTTTCGATCAGCGCGACCGCTTCGGCCGGCAGCGGCTTTTCCTCGCGGTCACGGGCGCGCTCGTGCAGGCGCCTGGCGATTTCGGCGATGGAGCGGCCGCCCACCAGGGGAATGCCTTCGAGCTCCAGCACCTCCTCGATGAGGGCCACAGTGCGCTCCTCGCTGGCGTGGCTCAAGCGCGACAGGAGATCTTCGGTCTCTGACCGCGCGCGGGGCCGGCGCCCGGCCAGGGTGTCCAGCAGCTCGCGGAAGGCGCGGGGCCGCCAGAACTGATGGTTGAGCCTTTGTCGCCAGCGCTGCGGCATGTCGATGCTGTCAAGCAGCGACGTGAACAGGCCGAGGTCGCCCAGCTTCACCCGGTAGCGGCTCAAGCCGGCCGCTTCGAGCGCCCTGACCACGAGCGCGAAGACTTGGGCCTCCGCGGCGGGTGCATCGGTGTCGCCGAACCATTCCATGCCCACCTGCACGAATTCGCGGGGGTGCATGGGGTCGGCGCCGAGCGGCTGGTGGCGGAATACCGGGCCGCAATAGCAGTAGCGCGCTTCCGCCGCCACGTCAGTTGCGGTCTCCAGATGGTAGCGGCAGGTGGGTACGGTGAGGTCGGGCCTGAGGCACAACTCGCGTCCGCCCGGATCGGTGAACACGAAGGTGCGGGTGCGTATGTCTTCGCCGGAGCGGTCGAGGAACAGGTCGGCCGGCTGCAGGATGTCGGGCTCGATCTGAGCGAAGCCCGCCTCGACCAGCAAGGCGAGCATGGGCTGATTTTGGGCCTCCAGCCGCGCCCGCTCCACGGGCGATCTGCCGGGAATGTCGTTGCTGGTCACGGTGTGTAGCGCCCCAGGATATCGCGCACCGCCGTCACCAGCTCGCCCCGCTTCACCGTCACCTGGGCGGGACGCGCCTCGCGCCACTCGTCGCGGTTCTCGATGGCGCGGGAAGCCTCCGCACCGGCGATGAGGTCCTTGATCTGCACCTCGCCGGCGGCAAGCTCGTCGCTGCCCTGGATGACCGCGCAGGCAGCTCCCCGGCGATCGGCATATTTCATCTGCGCCTTCATGCCCGATGTGCCGAGATACATCTCCGCGCGGATGCCGGCGTCGCGCAGCTCGCGGACCATGGCCTGGTAATCGCCGACGCGGCCCTTGTCCATGACCAGCACCACGACGGGGGCTGCGACTGTGTCCTCCTCGATTTGGCCGAGATGCTTGAGCGCGGCATACAGCCGGGAGACCCCGATGGAGAAGCCGGTGGCCGGCACCTTCTCGCCGCGGAAACGCTCGACCAGGCCGTCATAGCGCCCGCCGCCGCCGACCGAGCCGAAGCGGACGAGTTCACCGTCTTCGTTGCGCATGTCGAAGGTGAGTTCGGCCTCCACGACGAAGCCGGTGTAGTATTCGAGGCCGCGCACAACGGAGGGATCGATCCGCACCCGGTCGCCGTAGCCGGATTCATCCACATGAGCGGCAATCGCGGAAAGCTCCTCGAGCCCTTCAGCCGTCACCGGATTGTTGGCGAGCACTTGGCGCAGGTTCTCGACCGTCGCGGCATTGGTGGCCCCCGACGTTGCATTGACAAAGGCCAAGATGCTGTCGCTTGCCGCCGGGTCCAGCCCGGCGCCCGGGGTGAAGTCGCCGCTCGGGTCCATGCGGCCCTTGCCGAGCAGATCACGCACCCCTTCGATGCCGATCTTGTCGAGCTTATCGATCGCCCGCAAGACCGTGAGCCTCCGGCCGGCATTCTCGTCGCCGCCGAGCCCGATAGCCTCCATCACGCCGTCGAGCACCTTGCGGTTGTTCACCCGGATCACATAGGCGCCGCGCGGGATGCCAAGCTTCTCCAGCGTGTCGGCCGCCAGCATGCAGATTTCCGCATCCGCCGCGGGGTTGTCGGTGCCTACCGTGTCCGCATCGAACTGCATGAACTGCCGGAACCGGCCTGGCCCCGGCTTCTCGTTGCGGTAGACCCAGCCGGCGCGGTAGCTGCGATAGGGCTTGGGCAGGCGGTCGTAATTCTCGGCCACGTAGCGAGCCAGCGGCGCGGTCAGGTCATAGCGCAGGGACAACCACTGCTCGTCATCGTCCTGGAAGGAGAAAACGCCTTCATTGGGCCGATCCTGATCGGGCAGGAATTTGCCGAGCGCATCGGTATATTCGATGGTCGGCGTTTCCACCGGGTCGAAGCCATAGAGCTCATAGACCTGCTCAATGGTGGCCAGCATGCGCTTGAGTGCACGGATCTCCTGGGCCTCCACATCGCGGAAGCCTTTTGCAACCCGTGCCTTGGGCCTGTGTGCCTTGGGCACTGGTGCCTTCTCCGGCTTTGTCATCGAGAAAATCGCCTGCTGTCGAAGCTTATTCGCCTTGCGGGCGGGTTCTACCGGATCAACGCCACAGCGGCAAGAATGCTAGATCGGGATGACTTATCTCCGAATCGTCATCCCGTTCCAATCCTTTGCTGGAGCATGATCTTTTCCGAGAACCGGCATCCACTTCTCGGGATCATGCTCTACCGCACCATGGCGGCGGGCCGGGGGCCGCCCGTCGCCCAGTCGAGCAGCTCCACCGTGTGCACCAGGGGAATCTCGGTGCCGGAGGCTAGCTGCGTCATGCATCCGATATTGCCGGTGGCGATCACGTCGGGGCGGATGCGGGCCAGATGCTTGAGCTTGCGGTCGCGCAGCTTGCTCGCGATTTCGGGCTGCAGGATGTTGTAGGTGCCGGCTGAGCCGCAGCAGAGATGGGCTTCTGCTGGTTCCACCACCTCGAACCCCGCTTGCATCAGCAGCGCCTTCGGTTCGGTCCGGATCTTCTGGCCGTGCTGCATGGAGCAGGCGGCGTGATAGGCAACGCGCGCCTTCAGCGGCGTCTCGCCCGGCGGCAGGCCATGAACGGCGACGAACTCGGTGATGTCCTTCGTGAGGGACGAGATCTTGGCCGCCTTGGCCGCATAGCGCGGGTCGCGCGCCAGCATGTGGCCGTAGTCCTTGACCGTGGTGCCGCAGCCCGAGGCATTGATGATGATGGCCTCAAGCCCCTCCCCCTCGATCTCGGCCATGTAGCTGTCGATGTTGCGGCGCGCCCGTTGAAGGGCATCGTCCTCGCGGCCCATGTGGTGGGTGAGCGCGCCGCAGCAGCCTTGGCCCTCCGGCACCACCGGTACAAAGCCCATACGCTGGAGCAGGCGGAAGGTCGCCGCGTTGATCGAAGGCGCGAGCACGCCCTGTGCGCAGCCGGTGAGCACCGCCACCCGGCCGCGGTACTGGGTTGCCGGTGAGGCTTCAACCGGTTGGGCCGCGGGCAATCGCGACGGCGCGAGGCGCAGCATGGCCGCCGCCGGCCGCAGCGGCCGCGCCACCTCCAGCAGCGGCGCCAGCGGCTTGGCGAAGCGCGCAAGCTTCAGCGCCGTGCGCATGCGCTTCGGCTCCGGCAGCAGGTGCGCCACCAGCGCGCGCAGGAAGCGTTCCGGCGCCGGCCGGCGGTAGGTCTGCTCCACGCGCACACGCGCCTGGTCGATCAGGTGCATGTAGTCCACGCCCGAAGGACAGGTGGTGGTGCAGGCGAGACAGGACAGGCAGCGGTCGATGTGCTTAGCCACCTCGGGTGTCGCCGGCTTGTCCTCCTCCAGCATCTGCTTGATGAGGTAGATGCGGCCGCGCGGGCTGTCGAGCTCATCGCCCAGCAAAACATAGGTGGGGCAGGTGGCGGTGCAGAAGCCGCAATGCACGCATGAGCGCAGGATCGCTTCCGCTTCGGCGATCTTCGGGTCGGCGCGCTGGGCTTCTGTGAAATTCGTCTGCATCTTTACTCGATTCTATACATTCGGCCGGGATTGAGAATGCCGTATGGATCGAAGCTCGCCTTGATGCGCGCGGTGAGCGCTGCAACACCCGGCGAGAGCGGGTCGAACACGTCGAGCGCGGCCCGGATCTCGCGCGGCGCCCGAATCAGCGTCGCATGACCCTTGCCTGCCACCGCGGCGCGCACGGCGCGCGCTTGCGCGTCGGGAGCCGCGGGGACATCGCACCAGATAAGCCCGCCGCCCCAATCGTAAAAGCCGCGCGCACCGGCCGACTGCCGCAGCCGGGCCAGGACGGCTGGCCCGTTGCTGGGGGCCACCGAGATCCGCCACACCGCCCGTTCCGGCGCCCCCGCCAGCAGGCTGCAGTCACGGATCTCACGCCAGAGGTCGGCCGAGTCGTCAGCCCCCAAGACGAGCGACGGCCTGCCGCGGGCCACCCGGTCGCGCAGCTTGCGCAGGCGGTAGTCGACAGAGGGGCGGAAGCCCTCAAGCCGCAAGACGGTGAGCGGTTCGCTGAGGCCGCCGCGCATGGCCAGCGGAAAAGCCTGCGCCAGATCGGCCGGGACATGGGCCGCACCCGCCACCTCGCAGGGGCTGCCAAGGCCGCGCGCCAGACAGGCTACGCCCTCGTCATCGGCAAGGCCCGGAATGGCCAGGGTTGCCTCTGCTTCCGGGCGCGGCAGCACCTTCAGGGTCACTTCGGCGAGGACGGCCAGAGTTCCCCACGAGCCCGCCATCAGCTTAGGGAGATCATAGCCGGTCACGTTCTTCACCACCCGGCCTCCACCCTTGAAGGCCTCGCCGCGACCCGAAACCGCCTTGAACCCTAGCACGTGGTCGCGCACTCCGCCCATCTTGATCCTGGCCGGGCCGGCAAGATTGCTCGCCACCATGCCGCCGAGCGTGCCGCTGGCATTGTGGCCGGGATCTCCTTGGCTGCCCAAGAGCAACGAGAGGTCCGGCGGATCGAAGGCCAGCTGCTGGCCATGGGCTTGGAGCACGGCCTTGAGCTCGTCGAGCGGCGTGCCGGCATGCGCCCGGATGATCAGTTCCTCCGGCTCGTAGAGGGTGATTCCCGCCATAGCGCTCACGTCGAGCAGCCAGGCCGCCTCGACCGGGCGGCCGATCCGACGCTTGGTCCCTGAGCCGATGATTTCCAGCGGAGCCTTGGCGGAGACGGCCCAGGCGACCGCGTCCTTCAGCTCGGCCAGGCTTGCCGGTTTCAAGGTCGAGGGCATGTCTTTTATGCTTTTCTCTCGAGCATGATTTTGTCCGAAAACCGGTGCCTACTTTTCGGGATCATGCTCTAGAACCGCGGGATGTCGGGAAAGGGCAGCTGCCCCTGCCGCACATGCATGCGGCCGAGCTCGGCGCAGGCATGCAGCACCGGAAACACCTTGCCGGGATTGAGCAGGCCTTGCGGATCGAAGGCGCATTTGAGGCGCTGCTGGTGGTCAAGATCGTGGTCGTCGAACATCTCGGGCATGAGGTCTCGCTTCTCGACGCCGACCCCATGCTCGCCGGTGAGTACGCCGCCCACTTCAACACATAGGCGCAGAATATCCGCACCGAAGGCCTCCGCCCGCTCCAGCTCGTCCGGCACGTTTGCATCATAGAGGATGAGCGGGTGCAGGTTGCCGTCGCCTGCATGGAACACGTTGGCCACCCGCAGGCCGTAGTGACTGGACAATTCGCTCATGCGCTGCAGCACCTGCGGCAGCCGATGGCGGGGAATAGTGCCGTCCATGCAGTAATAGTCCGGCGAAATCCGCCCCACCGCCGGAAACGCCGCCTTGCGACCGGCCCAGAAGGCCAACCGCTCGGCTTCCGTCGTGCTGGCGCGCATGGTGGTGGCGCCGTTTGCCTCGGCGATCTCGCTCACAACCTCGATCAGGTGCGAGACCTCAGCCTCCGGCCCATCAAGCTCGATGATCAGCAGGGCCTCCACATCCAGAGGGTAGCCAGCGCCGATGAAGGCTTCGGCCGCGTGGATGGCGGGCTTGTCCATCATCTCGATGCCGGCGGGAATGATGCCGCGGCCGATGATATCGGCCACGCACTGGCCCGCCTGCTCGCTGGTGGGAAAACCGACCAGCACCGCCCGCGCCGTTTCCGGCAACGGCAAGACCCGCACCGTCACTTCCGTCACAACACCCAGCAGGCCCTCGGAGCCGACGATCACGCCGAGCAGGTCGAGCCCACCCGCATCGAGATGCTTGCCGCCGACCCGCACCACCTCGCCCCCGATCAGCACGAGTTCGACGCCGAGCACGTTATTGGTGGTGAGACCGTATTTCAGGCAGTGCACGCCGCCGGAATTCTCCGCCACATTGCCGCCGATGGTGCAGGCGATCTGGCTTGAGGGATCCGGCGCATAGTAGAAGCCCAGCGGCTTGACCGCCTCGCTAAGGGCCAGGTTGGTAACACCCGGCTGGGTGATGATGCAGCGGTTGGCGACATCCACTTCCAGGATCCGGTTGAACTTGGCCATGACCAACAGCACCGCATCGGCCAAGGGCAGGGCCCCGCCGGAGAGCGAGGTGCCGGCGCCGCGGGGCACCACGCGAATACCCTCCTCGTGGCAGTACTTCAGGATGGCGGAGACCTGGGCCGTCGTGCTCGGCAGCACGGCCACGAGCGGCAGTTGGCGGTAGGCGGTCAGTCCATCGCTTTCGAATACGCGCAGCTCGTCCGCGCTGTCGATCACCCCCTCGCCGGGTACGATGGCGCGCAGGCGGCGGACGATCTCGGCGCGGCGGGCCAGGACATTGCGGTCCGGTGCCGGCATGGCAAGGCCGCTCATCGCAGCGCCTTCCCGGTTGTCAGCAGGCCCGCCGGGCCCATATCACGAACGTGCGGCACCTTGATTTAAATCACCTCCACCGGGTCGCCTGCCGCGATGCGGCCGCCTTCGAGCACCGCGCAATAGATGCCGAAGCTCTTGCCGTTCATGGCGGATATGGCGGGCAGGACCGCCTTGTCGAAGGGAATGTCGCGCTGGCCGAGCATGGTGAAGGCGCAGCGGTCGCAAGGCTCGTTCACATAGAGCCTGACGGGACCGATCCGGATTTCCCTTCGCATCCACTTGCCTTCCGCAAAGCCGGGCGCATCGTCGGGCAGGGTGATCACCAGGTTGGGCCGGAAGCGCCGCGGGTCGATCACGCTGTCGGGGAGAATGGACTTGAGCGCTTCGAGAGACGCGCTGGTGATGAGATGGATGGGCGAACGCCTATAGCGCGGCTCGACCGTGTCGGGCGAGGCGAAAGCCGGTCCATGCCGCTTGAGCTTGACGGGGAAGCCGAAATGGTCGGCCAGGGCGTGTTCGGCGGCATCGGAGCGGGCGCGCATCCAGTCGCCCCCGGGGATCTGCACCTCGATCTCGGAGGCGGAGAGGCGCGCGAGCACTTCCGGGGTCACCCGCCAGCGCTTCTCTGCTTCGGGCTTGGCGATCGCGCCGGTTTCGGCATCGACGATGCCCCACAGGCGGTCGCCCACGACGCCGGTTGCGTCGAGCTCTGCTTCATCCAGGCTTTCCCCGCCGAGCGAACTGACGGGATAGCGCCAGATCGTCTGTACCCTTCCGATGGTCACGCGCCTTGCTCCCTCATCGCACCCTTATACATTGGTGCGTTCTCGGCCCCAACGGTATAGTCTGCGCGCCCGGTTGAGAATTCAGGAGTTTTGATGGTCGCTCGTCCGCCACATGTCGGTCTGTTCGTGACCTGCCTCATCGATCTATTCAGGCCATCGGTCGGCTTTGCCGCCGTCAAGCTGCTGGAATGGTCGGGATGCGAGGTGGATGCGCCAGCGGCTCAGACCTGCTGCGGGCAGCCGGCCTACAACTCCGGCGACCGCGCCGATACGCGTGCCATCGCCCGGCAGGTGATCGAGCTGTTCGCCCCCTATGACTACGTGGTCGTGCCGTCCGGCTCCTGCGCCGGAATGCTGCACAAGCATTATCCTTCGCTGTTCGCGGCCGGCACAGCCGAACGGCAGGCCGCGGAGGCACTGGCCGAGAAGAGCTGGGAGCTCGTGTCCTTCCTCACCCATGTCATGGGCGTTGAAGCGGTGCCTTCAGCCTTCGAGGGCCGGGTGACCTATCACGACTCGTGCTCGGGCCTGCGCGAGCTCGGAATCCATCGGGAACCGCGGCAGCTGTTGCAGACGGTGCGCGGGCTCGAGCTGGTCGAGATGCGCGATTCGGAGGTGTGCTGCGGGTTCGGCGGCACCTTCTGCGTGAAGTATCCCGACATCTCCAATGACATGGTGGAGAAGAAGGCGGCGAATATCGAAGCCACGCGAGCCGACCTGCTGCTGGCCGGCGATCTCGGCTGCCTGATGAATATGGCCGGCAAGCTCAAGCGGCGTGGCGCCCCGATCGCTGTGCGGCATGTGGCCGAGGTGCTGGCGCAGGAACTGTCCGCCCCGGCCATCGGCGAAAAGCCCAGCAGCGCGAAGGAGCCGGCCACATAGCCATGCAGCCTACCTCCCACGCATTCAAGGACAATGCCGCCAGGGCACTGCATGACGAAAAGCTGCAGCGCGCGCTGTTGAACGTGCCGACGGGCTTCGTGCAGAAGCGCGCCCGCGCCCGCGACCGGCTGCCGGAGTTCGACGCCCTGCGCGAGGAAGGGGTCGCCATCAAGAAGCATGCCCTGGCCCATCTCGATCTCTATCTCGAGGCCTACGAGCGCAAGGTGCACGAGAGCGGCGGACATGTGCACTGGGCGCCCACAGCGGAAGACGCCCGGCGCATCATCATCGACCTGTGCAAAGATCGTGGTGCCCGGCTGGTGACCAAGGGCAAGTCCATGGTCAGCGAGGAAATCGGGCTCAACGACGCGTTGCAGGCGGCGGGGATCACGCCGGTGGAGACCGATCTCGGCGAATACATCATCCAGCTGCGCGGGGAGACGCCGAGCCACATCATCGCGCCGGCGGTGCATCTGACCCGCGACCAGGTGGAGGCCGATTTCCGCCGCGTCCACACGACATTGCCGCCGGACCGGATGATCAGCGAGGCGCCGGAGCTGGTGGCCGAAGCGCGGGCGATGCTGCGGCAGAAATATTTCGAGGCTGATATCGGCATTACCGGCGCCAACTTCCTGGTCGCGGAAACGGGATCGTCGGTCATCGTCACCAACGAGGGCAATGGCGATCTCACCCAGTCGCTGCCGAAGGTGCATATCGTCGTCACCTCCATCGAGAAGATCGTCCCCACACTGGAGGACGTCTCCACCATCCTGCGCCTGCTCGCCCGTTCGGCGACGGGCCAGGAGTTTTCCTCCTACACCACCTTCTCCACGGGTCCGCGCCGAGCGGAGGATCCGGACGGACCGGAGGAATACCACGTGGTGCTGCTGGACAACGGCCGCTCGGCCCTGCTCGGCACCGTGTTCGAGGATATGCTGCGGTGCATCCGCTGCGGCGCCTGCCTCAACCATTGCCCGGTCTATCAGGCGGTCGGCGGTCATGCCTATGGCTGGGTCTATTCCGGACCCATGGGCGCGGTGCTCACGCCATCGCTGGTGGGGGTGGAAGAGGCGGGCCCCCTACCCAATGCCTCCACCTTCTGCGGGCGGTGCGAAGAGGTCTGCCCCATGCGCATTCCGCTGCCGAAGATGATGCGGCACTGGCGGGAGCGGGAATATGAGCGCCACCTCACGCCCCTCTCCTACCGCAAGGGCTTGAACCTGTGGGCGTGGGCCGCCACGCGGCCGAACATCTACCGCCGGTTGGCCTCGGTGGCCGCGCGAGCGTTGCGGCTGTTGGCCGGGCGTCGCGGGGGCTTCCGACGCCTGCCATTGGCCTCCGGCTGGACACGCTATCGCGATTTTCCGGCGCCCGAGGGGAAGACTTTCCATGAGCTGTGGAAGGAGCGCCGCCGTCATGGCTGACGCGATCCGCAATCGCTCGGCGGTTCTCGGCGCGGTCCGCCGGTCCCTGGCCGTCTCCGGCGAGGAAGCGGAGCGCATCGCCGCCGTCAACGATCGCCTTGCGCACGCGCCGCGCAATCTCGTTCCGCAGCGGGGGCAGCTGCCGGACCAGAAGCGCGTGCAGCTGTTCCGGGAGATGCTCTTGAGCGCGGACGGCTCGTTCACCGACGTGGCGCGGCTGGAGGAGGTGCCGGATGCGGTTGCCGCCTTCCTGCGCTCGCACAATCTCGAGCCGCGGTTCCGCATGGGCAAGGACGGTTACCTGCGCGCCCTGCCCTGGTATCGCATGCCCTCGCTCACCCGGCTGGAAGGCCCGGCGGAACCGGCCGACGAAACGACCTTGGCCCGCGCCTTCGGGGCGGTCGCCGAGACGGGCACCCTCGCCATGCTCTCAGGCCCCGCCAACCCGGTGACCCTGAATTTCCTGCCCGAGAACCATATCGTCGTGGTCGAGGCCGACCGCATCGTCGGAACATACGAGGATATCTGGCAGCGGCTGCGCTATCTGAATGGCAGGGGCGTCATGCCGCGCACGGTCAACTTCATCACCGGCCCATCGCGCACCGCGGATATCGAGCAGACGCTTCAGCTCGGCGCCCATGGGCCGCGCCGGCTGCATGTCATCATCGTCGGCGGGCGCTGACGAGCACAGATAATCTTAAACCGGAGGAATTGATGAAGCTGGTTCGTTATGGGGAGAAGGGTAAGGAGCGCGCGGGCGTGATCGATGCGGAAGGGCGGCTCCGCCAGCTGGTGGATTTCGTCGACGATATCAATCCGGGCACGTTCCACCCGAAGAACCTCGACCGCATCCTCGAGCAGGATCCGGAGGGGCTGCCGATCGTAAAGACCGAGGAGCGCATCGGCCCGTGCATCGCCGGCTCGCAGAAGTTCCTGGCCATCGGCCTGAACTATGCGGACCATGCGGCGGAAACCGGGGCCACGCCGCCCTCGGAGCCGATCCTGTTCACGAAGCACTTGAACTGCGTCAACGGTCCCTATGACGACGTCATCCTGCCGCGCGGCTCAGTAAAGAGCGACTGGGAGGTCGAGCTTGGCGTCATCATCGGCAAGCAGGCGAAATATGTGAAGGAGGGCCAGGCTCTGAACTACGTAGCCGGCTACTGCGTGGTCAACGACATCTCCGAGCGGGAATACCAGCTGGAGCGGCAGGGCCAATGGATGAAGGGCAAGTCCTGCGACACCTTCGGGCCGATCGGGCCCTGGCTGGTGACCGCCGATGAGGTGCCCGACCCGCAGAACCTCAATCTTTGGCTCGACGTCAATGGCGAGCGGATGCAGACCGGCAACACCGCCACCATGATCTTCGGGGTGGAGGAGATCGTGGCCTATACGTCCAAGTTCTTGACCCTGATGCCGGGCGACATCATCGCCACAGGCACGCCTCCCGGCGTGGGCATGGGCAAGAAGCCGCCGCGGTACCTCAGGGCGGGAGACGTGATGACCCTCGGCATTGACGGCCTGGGCGAGCAGCGCCAGCGGGTGTTGGCGGACGAAGGGTGAGGTCGGTTTGTTTGAGCATGATCTTTGCCGAAAACCAGTCTCTACTTTTCGGGATCATGCTTTAGCCCTTAATCAGCACCGCCCGGAAGTCGTTGACGTTGGTGTGGGTGGGGCCGGTGACGACGAGGTCGCCTAGCGCCGCGAAGAAGCTGTAGGAATCGTGCGCATCGAGCGCGGCTCGGGGGTCGAGGCCGAGCAGGCGAGCGCGGCTCAAGGTATCGGGGGTGGCGATCGCCCCCGCGTTGTCTTCGCTGCCGTCGATGCCGTCGGTGTCGCAAGCGATTGCCGCAGTGCCGGGCAGGCCATCCAGGCCGATGGCCAAGGCAAGCGCATATTCGGCGTTGCGCCCGCCCCGGCCGCCACCGCCTGCGCCTCCGAGCGCGACGGTGGTCTCGCCCCCGGACAGGATCACGGCGGGCGGGCGAACGGGGACCCGGCCGGCCGCCAGCTCGCGGACGAAATCCGCATGGGCAAAGGCAACGTCCCGAGCTTCGCCCTCCACGCGGTCGCCCAGATCGACCACGGTATAACCCGCAGCCTCCGCCACCGTGCGCGCGGCCGCCAGCGACATGCTGGGCGCGGCGATGATCCGGGCCTTGCTGCGCTCGAGCTGGGGATCACCGGGCTTCGGCGTTTCCGAGGCCGGATTCCGCAGCCAACGCAGGACGGACTCCGGTGCCTCGATGCGGTATTTCGCGAGCACCGCCAGCGCCTCGGCCCGGGTTGTGACATCGGCGAGCCCCGGGCCGGATGCCACCATGGACGGGTCATCAGCCGGAACATCGGATATCAGCAGCGAAACGCACGGCGCCGGCCAGGCCGCCTGGGCGAGCCTGCCGCCCTTGATGGCGGAGAGGTGCTTGCGTACGCAGTTCATTTCGGTGATGGTCGCGCCGGAGGCGAGCAGCGCACGGTTGACCGCCTGCTTGTCCTCCAGGGTGATGCCATCGGCGGGTAACGCCATCAGCGCCGAGCCGCCGCCGGAAATCAGACAGATCAGGAGGTCGTCCTCGCCAAGGCCGGCGGCCAGGCTCAGGATCCGCTGCGCGGCCCGGTGCCCTGCAGCATCTGGCACCGGATGTGCGGCCTCGACCACCTCGATCGAACGGGTGGGCAGTCCATGGCCATATCGCGTGATCACCAGCCCTTCGAGAGGCCCGCGCCAGTGATCCTCGAGCGCCTGGGCCATCGCTGCGGCCGCCTTGCCGGCGCCGACCACCACCGTGCGACCCGCCGGTGCCTTGGGAAGATGGGTGGAGATCACGGCGCGCGGATCGGCAGCCTTCACCGCGGCATCGAGCATCGCCCGCAGCAGGGCGCGTTCATCTGCTGTGCCAAGCTCATGCTGATCATCAGCCATCGGTCCAACATCCCGGTTCGTTCGGAGCCGGCCAGGGTAGCGGTGTTGCCGCCGGATGGGAATCCCCCTCCCCGCGAAGCGCCGCGCGTGCTTACGGGGAAAGGCCTGCCGCAGCGAACGCGGCCGCCGCGCCAGGGTGAAGCGGCGGCGTCTCGATATCATGGGCCAGTTTCGTTGTGGTCACATGATGAAGAGCCGGATGCAGCCCGGCGAAACGTTCGATATTGTCCAGAAGCACCTTGGCGACGGCACGCACCACCGTCTCATCCATTTCGGCCGATGTGGCAAGCGCGGCCATAATGCCGAAGCTCGCGACCCTGTTTTCCTGGTCGACATAGGTCTTGGCGGGAATCGTCAGCTTACGATATTCCGGATGCGCCTTCAGGATGGCGTCAACCGCCGGCCCGGCCACGTCCACCAAATGGGCATCGCAGCCGGTCAGCGCCTCCTCGGTGCTGGCGGAGGGGTGTCCGGCAAACCAGACATAGGCGTCGATCTCGTCCTCGCAGAGGGCCTGCGCCTGATCGGCCGACTGGAGTTCCACGGCCTCGATATCCTCCCGCGTCCAGCCGAGCGCCGCCTCGAGAATCTCCCAGGTGGCGAGCGAGCCGGAGCCCGCTGTGCCTATTCCGACGCGCTTGCCCCGCAAATCTGCAAGACCGCGAATCCCTGCACTGCGACGGGCAATGATGGTCACGACCTCGGGATAGAGGCCGATCACCGTGCGCAAGTGCCCTTCGGGCTGTTGGCCCCGATCGCTTCTGCCTGCATAGGCGCGCGCGGCAATGTCTCCCTGCACGATGGCAAACTGCAGTTCCCCGCGATCAAGCCCCTCGACATTGGCCACCGTGCCGCTCGTGGTCTCGGCTATGCAGAACAACCTATTATCGTGACGTCTCTCGTTGATCAGGCGGCAGATGGCACCGCTCACCGGGTAGTAGACGCCGGTGACGCCGCCCGTGCCGATCAGAATGGTTTTCAGCCTCTGCTCCTGCCCGGAACTCGAGGCGGGTATCGGCGCAAAACCGATCCCGATGGCGGTGGCGATTGCGGCCAGCACCGAAGGTCTGAATACTCCTTCCATCGCCCGCCTTCGAGATGACAGCCTGCCGAAGCTGCAAATGCAGGGTGGCCCCTGAGCACTCAATCATAATGCAAGCACGCGCTGCCGCCAGGCAGGTTCAACGGTTTGCATGGCACTGTTGCCGCATCCCCACAGTCAGGCAGCGGTGATGGAGCGTTCGGTTTCCGGCAAGCCGGGGTGATTATCCTTCCGCTCGCCACGGAAAGACAAAATGATCGCATCCTCGGGCGAGATAGCGGCAAGGCTCATTGGCAGCGGAGCGACCCGAACGCCGGTGCTGTCATGATGGAGCGTCAGATAGAGACACCTCTGGTCGAGCTTCTCGGTGTAGGGAGCGCCGAGCAAGTGAGGAAGCAGACGGGCCGAAACCCGTTGGAAAAACCGACGGCCGGCGGGAGTCGGTGCAGCGAAAACCGCAGCTGCGAGAATGCGCTTCCCGGGATCAAGAAGCTCGAACCGAGGAATGAGCCCGACGTCCACCCCATTCCACAGATGATCGTACCGGTTGAGGTCCTGCTGCACCAAGCTGTCGATATCGACGGCCAAGAACGCCCGACGGCTCCGCTCCAACAGCTGCGCCAAGCGCACAAAGCGCATGGATTGGTAAAACCGGATCCGTTGCGGCGTCCCCATCGCGTCGTGATCGCAACTTTCCCACGTCACGGAAACACGATCGTGATCCGGAAGAATCTCAGGCAAGCCATGCCCGTTCGTGCCGAAGACGTGGAGGTGCACGTGGGTCGATGGACTGTTCCGCGCCACCGAGGCGATGAGTGCAGGCGCGAAGCGGCGAACGAACAGCGGATCGCCGAAAGCTAGCAATACCGGATCGGTACCTTCTTCCGGCGGCAGCTGGCCCGACATTTCGGGCAAAGCTTTCCAGAGTTCAGCCGCATCACGGCAGGGTACCGCTCTGAGTTTTGCGTCAATGGCGAGAAAGCCGAGATGGGAGGCCAAGCGTCGCAGCCGTGGCCAGGGGAGCGGCCATTCAAAGAAGACCCAATCCCAAATTCCCCTATAAGTTGTTTTCATTGCCTACCTGTCTAATTTCGATAGAGACTGGCCCTCTCGTCCAACCGCCGAAACGCCCTCTGACAGCAGGAATTATGCCGGTGTAAACGGGACGCGATGGGTGACGCGATGGGTTGAGGTTTCTACTTCGACACGACCTCGCTCATGCCAAGCCTTCACGGGCCAGCTCAGCCTCCACCCGGCTGCAGCGGTTCAACATCTGAAACAAGCGTCGGCGCTTTCGCATCCGCCGCATGACCTCCACCGTCACCCACAACGCCAGACGAAGAGCTGCCCCAGGTGCTCGGAGTGCGAGATGCGTCCAAACTGCGGCCCGACCGTGGAAGAACGCAGGGTCTGTCTGGCCGCTCCGTCGCCGCTCAGCCAACGCGAGCGCCAACCGCCACGCCGCACATTGTGCGACAAGATGCCTACGGCCCGTATTTGCACTGTGCTGCCGATAATAATGGAGAATTTGCGGCAAGTTACGAACCTCTCCCATCTCCTCGAGACGGAGGAAGAGGTCGGTGTCCTCTTGGTGGATTAGTGCCGGCCTGTAGCCACCGGCGGCGATTACGGCCTCCCGCCGCATCATCGCGGTGGAATGCACGATGGCGAGCGGCCTGGCGTTCCAGCCTCCTAGCATGGTGCGCGGCTGCTCCGGTTTGATCGTGACCTTGCGGCCAGACAAGCTGATGGGCGCGGTTTCGTCGGGGCCGATATAGGTCAGGGCAGAGCCTACCGCGACCACATTTGGATGCTCGTCCAGATAGGCCTTCTGTAGCGCCAACCGGCTCGGGTCGGCCAAGTCGTCCGCATCCATTATGGCCACGTATTGGCCGCGCGCCGCGGCCAGCGCTGTGTTGAGGGCGGGGATCCTTCCCTGCTTCGAGCTGCAGAGCAGGACGACACGATCATCCTCGGCGGCAATTCGACGAATAACGTCAGCCGTCTGATCAGTAGACTGATCATCAACTACAAGAAATTCGAAATCTTGATGAGTCTGACGGAGGATGCTCTGAAGAGACTCGGCAATAAACTCACTCACGTCCCGCGCCGTCATCAGTACGGAAACGGATATCTGTCTTTGTTGGTCAACCATATTACAAAGCTCGCCTGCCCTTTGCGCCTCTTTAGGGCTCTGAAATCTCGATTTTAAGGTGGAATTTGGGCAGTTCTATGCAGCGGGGTGTCACGATATTGCAACGGTGGCTGGACACTCAACGCCTCGCGCGCAGATCTTGATCCTCGTGTGGCTCTTGCTCTATTGCTCTCAGAAGATGCAGAAGTCGGGGCGGCGGGAACGGGAAGTCGCAATGAAGAACACGGTTTTCATCCACACCAACGCCAAGCAGATGGTTGGCGCGCTGGTCGCGGCCCATTCCTTGCGGCGGAATTCGAAATCGCCTGACGCCTTCGACGTGCGGATCATCACGCAAGAGGATTATCCGCTGTTCAAGTCATATGAGGGCAAAAGCTTTCTTCGCGCAGGCACCCAACGGGTCTGGGTGAATGACGATCTGCAGTCCTTCACGCCATTACGCTTTCTGCCGCCGCAGCTGATGGGATATCAGGGCCGGGCCGTGGTCATGGACCCCGATATTTTCGCAGTCGGCGACATCAACGAGCTGTTGCAGCGGGACATGCAGGGCAAGGCGATCTTTGCCCGGCCCCGGCCAGGGCACAACGGGCGCCCCGATTACATGGCCAGCAGCGTCATGCTGCTGGATTGCGCGAAGCTGCGCCATTGGAACCTGGAAGAGAATTTCGCTGCCCTGTTCCGCAGCGAGCGGGATTACGAGGATTGGATCATCCTCGCCTATGAGCCGCGCGAGACGATCGGCGCGCTGGAGCCGGAGTGGAACGACTTCGACCGGCTCACCGCCAAGACCCGGCTTTTGCACAATACGAAACGCAAGACCCAGCCGTGGAAAACCGGACTGCCCATCGATTTCACCAACCGCATCAAGCTGGACTGGCTGGCAAAGCTGCTGGGCAGCAATGGCATCACCCTGCCGGGCCGCTACAAGCGACATCCCGATCCCAACCAGGAGCGGTTCTTCTTCGGCCTCCTGCGGGAATGCGTGGAAAGCGGCCAGATCACGGAGCATTATCTCAGGCAGGAGATCGAGCGGCAGCATATCCGGCCCGATGCTCTCATCCAGATGAAGAAGGCCCCCGATCCGTCGCAGCTGCGCCTCGGATGAGTGTCTTGCCTAAGGCGGCGTCGGCCTGCCATCCCGTCGCATCAGGGTCCTGACCCGCCGCTTTTCCTCGGTTCGGCGGGAACATTTCGCGACCGGCCGGCTTTATCCGTCCGTCCTGACCGTGCGGGGCTCGGCGCATCCGGCGCCGGGCATGTTGCGCGGGTTGTGGAGACTGATAAATGCTGAAATGGGCTCTCATCTTCTTCGTAATATCGCTGATCGCCGGCGCACTCGGCTTCTCCGGCGTCGCCTCGGCGGCGAGTTCCGTCGCCAAAATCCTGTTCTTCGTGTTCCTAATCATCTGCCTTGTGTTCGTGGTGCTGGCCGTCATGGCCGGTCAGATACTGTTTTGACAAAATCTTAGCGAATTATGGGTTCACTCTCCTGCTTTGCTGAGCAGCTGTGCTAGAAATAACCGCTTTCACGGTAATCACTCCGCGGAGCCTAACTGACTGAGGAGTCTGAAGATGACGCCGACGGAACCTCGTAGGAGCAGCACAACCACTGCTATCTGGGTGATCGTAGCTGTGGTGGCCTTGCTGCTGATTGCTTGGGCAGCTGGTCTGTTTTCGGGACTGACGGAGCCGGAGTCCGAGGCGCAGGCGCCCGCCACCACAACCGAGCCTGCCACGCCACCGGCCGAGAACACGTCGCCGACGCCGCCAGCCACCCAACCCGAGACAACTCCGCCGGCCACAACGCCGCCCGCGGGTGGCACGACCACGCCCGAAGGCACGACAACGCCAGAAGGCACGACAACGCCAGGCGGCACGACAACGCCAGGCGGCACGACCACAACGCCCGAGGGCACGACTACGCCAGGGGGCACACAGCAGCAATAGCAGCTTCGCCCGTGGGCCGGGAGACATGCTCCCCCGGCCCAGAGGACGAGTTCGCTCCTGGCCATTGCGCTGAAGGCGGTGCGGTCGAGATCGCGCCGCCTTGTTTTTGCCCAGCAACTGTTCCATCAGCGGTGGCTTGATCCGTATCCCCACGATAGGCCGCTGATCATTAGCGGCCGCCTTATATCCAGGTGTGAGCCAAGATGAGTGCAAACCGCCGTGAAGTCCTTGCCGGTTTCCTAGCTGGTGTCCTCGGCTTTACAGCCTTGGCCCCCCGTCCCGGACAAGCCGCCGCAGATGGCCCGTTTCTTGGTACGCCGAAGCCGTTTTCCTTCGACGACCTGAAGGACCAGGCGCGCAGGCTCGCCGCCTCGCCCTGGCAAGATCCCAGATCGCAATTCAGCGAGATCCTCGAACGGATCGACTATGACGCGTTCCAGAAGATCGTTTTCCGGCGTGACGCAAGCCTGTTCAGCAGCCGGGACGATGCTCCGCCGGTTCAGTTGTTCCATCTCGGGCGGTATTTTCAGGAGCCGTGCTCCATAGCCGTTGTCGAGAACGGGCAAGCACGCGAGATCCACTACCGCAAGTCCTATTTCGACATGCCGGACGACCATGTCGCCCGCAAGCTGCCGGATGATATCGGCTTCGCCGGGTTCCGGGTGATGGCCCCCTCCCAGAAAACGGACTGGCTCGCCTTCCTCGGCGCCGCTTACTTCCGCTCGTCCGGCGCGCTCGACCAGTACGGACTGTCGGCGCGTGGGGTGGCCATCGACACGGCCTTGCCGACGCCCGAGGAATTTCCGCGCTTCACCGGCTTTTGGCTCGAGAGTGGCGGCACGCCCGATCGCATCATCATCTATGCCCTGATGGATGGACCCAGCATCGCCGGCGCCTTTCGCATGAATTGCCAGAAGGATGGTGGCGTGATCATGGATATCGATGCCTCGCTCCACCCGCGTAAGCCGATCAAGCGGCTCGGCGTGGCGCCGCTGACCAGCATGTTCTGGTATGGCGAGAACGATCGCCGCCAGGCGGTCGAGTGGCGGCCGGAAATTCACGACTCCGATGGACTGGCCATGTGGACCGGCACGGGCGAGCGTATTTGGCGGCCGCTGAACAATCCACGGCGGGTCATGACGAACAGCTTCCTCGACAAGGATCCGCGCGGCTTCGGCCTGCTGCAGCGCGACCGCAACTTCGATCACTACCAGGACGACGGCGTCTTCTATGACAAGCGGCCCTCGGTGTGGGTGGAGCCGAAAGGGGGCTGGGGCGAAGGCGAGGTTCAGCTGGTGGAGATCCCGACGGAAGACGAGATCCACGACAACATCGTCGCCTATTGGGTGCCGCGGCAGCCGGCGGTGCCCGGAACCCCGCTTGACTTCTCATACCGGCTGCACTGGGTGGCAGACGAGCCCTTCTCCGCCGGCCTGGGCCGGGCGGTGGACACATTTTCTGGTATCGGCGGCATTCCCGGTCAGCCGCGGCCCCCGGGTGTCACCAAGTTCGTGGTGGACTTCGAAGGGGGCGACCTTAAGCGCTATCAGCGTGGCGAGATCGACGCTGTCGTCAATCTGTCACGTGGCGAGCTCGGCCTATTCGACGCCTATCCTCTGGCCAATAATCCCGGTCGCTTCCGCGCATTCTTCAATGTCAAGGCGGAGGGCGGCGAGCCGGTGGACATCCGCCTCTATCTCAGGAGCAAGGCCGGTGGCGATGCTTTGACCGAAACCTGGCTTTATCAGTTCTTCCCGATCTCTTCCAGCGCCTGATCTCCGGCAAAGCTGGCCCGGTATTTGCACCAACTTCTGTAGGTTCGCTCGCGTCGCGGTGGCGGGCGGGCGCCGGGAGTGCTTGGGTGTGTTTACGGTTGGTTAGGCAATAGTTAAGCGTTGCTGACGAAAATAGAACCAATTGTTCGTATTCCTGGTTGTCCATTCGAAGGAGAATAGCCATGGCGCCTCGAAAGAGGCGGAACGGGCCGTCTACGCCGTCCAGCAGGTCAGCCCGTGATCGTCAGCCAAAGGACAGTCAGATGGAAGTTCAGGTTCCCGAAGTCGGCCGACTTGCCCTGCGCAAGATCGGACAGCGCCTGCAGTCGGAATGGCGTGAGGCGGCAGAGAAGACGTTGCCGTTCACCATTCAGCAACAGCTCGCCCGGCTTGCCGAGTTGGACGAGAACGACGAGGCCTCTTCCGCTGACACCGCCCAACGGCCACAATAATCGCGAAATTGTCAGGCATAGGCGCTTGACCTTGACGAGTTGCGCAGCACAGTGAGCAACGGCTGCGTGGAAGTTTCGGTAGGGGAAATGCGGAAAAGCGTGATTTGGGTTGCGGCGTATTTGGCAACCGCCATTGCGACCGGTGAGTCTTGGGCTGCCTGCCAGAATACCGGCAGCTTCGATAGCTGGCTCAGGCAGTTCAAACAGGAAGCCGTGGCTCAGGGCGTCAGCCCACAGGTCGTTTCGTCTGCGTTGGACGGCATCACCTTCGATCAGAGCGTCATAAACTCCGACCGCGGGCAATCAGTCTTCGCGCAGAGCTTCATCACGTTCGTAGACCGGCTGGTCTCGAAGAACCGCATGGATCGCGGCAAACAGCTGCTCGGCAAGTACAAGGCCTATTTCGACCGGGCGCAGAGGGAATTCGGGGTTCCCGGCCCGGTGATCGTGGCCTTCTGGGGCTTGGAGACGGATTTCGGTGGCAATCTGGGCAATAAGCAGACCCTGCGGTCGCTGGCCACTCTTGCCTATGACTGCCGGCGGCCCGAGAAGTTTCGGGAGGAACTGCTGGCCGCCCTGAAAATCATCGAACGCGGCGACCTCAAGCCTGAGCAAATGCGGGGACCTTGGGCCGGCGAGATGGGCCAGACGCAGTTCCTCGCCTCTACCTATCTCAAATATGCCGTGGATTATGACGGTGACGGGCGGCGCGATCTCATCAACAGCGTACCCGATGTGATCGGTTCGACCGCGAACTACCTGAACGCGCTGGGTTGGAAAGCCAATCAGCCCTGGCTGCAGGAGGTTCGGGTTCCCGGCAACATGCCTTGGCACGAAAGCGACCTGCATGTCAGCCACCCGCGCTCGCAATGGGTGAAATGGGGGGTCAAGCCGATCGGCAATGCGTCGCTGCCCGCGGATAGCCTGCAGGCCTCGCTGGTGCTGCCCATGGGGCGGAGAGGGCCGGCCTTTCTGGCCTATGACAATTTCCGCGTCTATACGGAGTGGAACGAGTCGCTGATCTATTCGCTGACTGCCGGCTACTTCGCGACCCGTCTGGCGGGTGCGCCGCCGCTGACCCGCGGCGATGCGCCGGCAGCCCTGGGCCTCGCGGAAGGACGGCAGCTGCAGCAGGCGCTGGTGCAGCGCGGGTACGATGTCGGCAAGATCGACGGGATCATCGGCGCCAAGACCCGTGCCGCCGTGAAGGACGTGCAATTGAAGCTCGGCCTGCCGGCAGACGGCTACCCCACCGCGGAGCTGCTTTCGCAGCTGCGCTAAGGGCGTGGCCCCTGGGCCGTTTTCGAAGCGAGCTGGTCATACCCTAGTTGCCCCGGTCGCGCCGCAGCCATGAAGGCCACGCGCGCCACGTCGCGGCTCGTGTCCAGCTTACCGATCTCGTCGAGCGGCCACCAAGCGGCTTCGAGTGCATCATCGCCCGCGCGTGGCTCGCCAGCCCGCCATGCACAGCGCACGGCAATCAGGATGAAGTGCCGCTTGAGCGGTGAGGTCGGGTTTTCCGGATCCCGGCGCTCGAACACATCGAGCACGGTCAGGGGCTCGATCGCTTCGGCAATCACGGAGGTCTCCTCGGCAAGCTCGCGCATGGCGGCGGCAAGCACGGTCTCGCCTGCATCGATCTTGCCGCCGGGGAAGCCCCATCTGCCCTGGTCAGGCGAATTGGCCCTTCGCACGAGCAGCGCCTTGCCATCCCTGATCACGATCGCCAGCACACAGGCGATCGGTGCGGGTATGCCGGAACGGGAGCTTGTCTCACCGCCCGCCAACTAAGACGCGAGGCGCTCGATCTCGGCCCCGCAGGCGCCGAGCTTCTTTTCCAGCCGCTCGAAGCCGCGGTCGAGATGATAGACCCGGTGCACCATCGTATCGCCCTCCGCCACAAGGCCGGCGATCACCAGCGATACGGATGCCCGAAGGTCCGTGGCCATAACCTCGGCGCCACGCAGCCGGGTGACGCCATGCACTTCGGCACTATCGCCCCGCAGCCGAATGTCGGCGCCGAGGCGGGCGAGTTCCTGCACGTGCATGAAGCGGTTTTCGAAGATCGTTTCCGTTATGGTGGCGGTTCCCTCGGCACGGGTCATCAAGGCCATGAACTGGGCCTGGAGATCGGTCGGGAAGCCGGGATAAGGCTCGGTTGTCACGCTGACCGGCTTGAGCCCGGCGCCATTGCGCGAAACCCTGAGGCCCTGGTTGGTCGGGCTCATGGAGACACCGGCCTGCTCCATGACATTGATCACGTTGCCGACCAAGTCGGCGCGTGCGCCAAGCAGATGGACGTCGCCTCCGGCCATAGCCACCGCCATGGCATAGGTGCCGGTCTCGATACGGTCCGGCAGCACTTCATGGGTGGCGCCATGAAGCCGGTCCCTCCCCTGCACGCGCAAGGTGGAGGTGCCTAGGCCCTCGATGAGAGCGCCCATCTTGATGAGGCAGTCTGCCACGTCGCCGATCTCGGGCTCGCGCGCCGCATTCTCGATGACGGTCTCTCCATGGGCGAGCACCGCGCTCATCAGCGCCGCGTGGGTGGCTCCGACCGACACCTTCTCGAAGGTGATCCGGTCGCCCTTGAGCCCCTTCTTGGCCTTGGCCACGATGTAGCCCTTATCGATCTCCACTTCGGCGCCGAGCGCCTGGAGGGCCTGGATATGCATATCGACCGGCCGGGTGCCGATGGCGCAGCCGCCCGGCAGGGACACGCGCGCCTCGCCGCAACGGGCGAGCAGCGGCCCCAGCACCCAGAAGCTTGCCCGCATCCGCGAGACCATCTCATAGGGCGCCGTGGTGTCGACGATGGTGCGGGCGGTGAGATGCATCGTGTCGCCCTGGATGCCGTTTGTGCCGGCGCGCTTGCCGTCAACGCTTATGTCGACGCCGTGATTGCCGAGGATGCGCATGAGCAGGGTGACGTCGGCCAAACGCGGCACGTTGCGCAAGGTCAGCGTGTCATCTGTCAATAGGCTCGCGATCATGAGAGGCAGGGCGGCGTTCTTGGCGCCCGAGATGTGGATCTCGCCATTCAGGCGGTTGCCTCCGCGGATGCGAATTCTGTCCATTTGTGGTCCCCTCGGGCTTGCGCGGCGCTGGTGCCCCGCCCGGATCTACTGGTGCAACTTTGCGCCCAATTCGTTAACACATCAACGCGCTGACGTGCTTTCAGCAGGCGAATGCGCCCCAAGTGTGGCGCGGAGTCCCGGAATTTCGTTGCCTTGGTTACTCGTCCTTTGCCGGCTGCCGGGCCGGTACCCGCTCTTCCTCATTCGCATCACGTCGGATGCGCATCTGCGCCTTGCGCTTGCGCAGATTGGCCCGCAGCGCCTCAGCCAGGCGCTGTGACCGATCCGCGACATGCTTTTCGCCATCTCCGCTTCTTGCCATTCAAGATCCGCCCCGGCGCCATTAGATATGACACGATCGAGACAAGAGATCATAGGCCGCGCCGGCGCAAACAGCAAATGGCCGTGGGCTCGACCGCAGATCTCGGCGCGAGAGGCAAAATGCTGCCGGCGGACGCAACTGGCGGCTTGCACATGGCGGGCGGGTGTGGCAGTTTCCGGCCGTCTCCGAGGGCCGTCCTTGCGGCAGTCTCGGCGCCAACCCTGCATCGGCTTTGGCAACGCTGCTGTAGCTCAGTGGTAGAGCACTCCCTTGGTAAGGGAGAGGTCGCGAGTTCAATCCTCGCCAGCAGCACCAGAAACTGAGCCCGAGACCAGCCCACCACCTCCCCGGGTTTCAAGAGGCCGAGGACCCTGCGCTGCATTCCAGTGATCGATAACGCATACGGACGCGGCTTACATCGGTCGGCCTGGCACCCGCGTCTGCTCGGCCGGCTGTCCTATCATGGAGCGCGGTCGCAGCGACTCCGAATAGAGGCGGTGATGTGGACTGGCCGGCAGAGTGATCGTGACCCGCATGGGCCGAAACCGCAGTAGGTAGGTTCAGTCGAAAGCCGCTCTGCGGCGGAAGATAGAGCACCGTCGCGCGCAAGCGCAGCTGCCCTGAGGCAGTTCATAATACGACGTCACGCCACCTGAGCAATGCCGCCGATTCGTGCCGCAACTTAGGAATTCTGCGACTTTTGCACGACGCAGAAAAGATTGCCGTCCGGGTCTTGCAAAACCACGTAGTCAGCGTTCTCCGGATAGCGCCATGGATATTGCTTCGCTCCGATCGTCAGTAAACGACGAACCTCCTCCTGCTGACGGTCAGTGTAAAGGTCCAAGTGCAGCCAGCTTCTCCGCCAACCGCGACGATCACGGGCCTGAAAGGAGACATTTGGGCCATGCCCCTCAGGATCACAGAGTACAACCCAATCGCTGCTCGCAGGCACACGCGGAACATAATACAAGGCCTCCTGCCAAAATGCGACCATGTGTTCAAATTGATAGCAATGGATCACGATCGAGCCAATTTTGATCATTGTGACCGCCTCGCCTTAGCAAGATGAGTGCCTTCTACGCATAAAGGGACATAACGTTGTCGCGACGACCGTAGCGCTGAAGCCCACATAATAAATCCCTTCCTGGGGGACTACTGGAGATGCCGAAATCCGGCTGAAAATACGGCTCCGTTCGGCACTGGGCGATCAGGCGCACCGTGGCCTGAC
This sequence comes from Rhodoligotrophos defluvii, assembly GCF_005281615.1. Lineage (NCBI taxonomy): Bacteria > Pseudomonadati > Pseudomonadota > Alphaproteobacteria > Hyphomicrobiales > Rhodoligotrophaceae > Rhodoligotrophos > Rhodoligotrophos defluvii. The sequence goes on from NZ_SZZM01000002.1 coordinate 965,894, forward strand.
GAAGCAGCATCAACTGCCGGATCGAGATCTTCATCACGAAATCGAAAGGCTGCCGCCGGTTGTCGATAGCTGATGCAGCGAGGCAACCGTATCATCTGGGCTGACGTTTCCGATGGTGACTCTTGGGCGGATCAGCCCCTCGCGCAAGCAACTGGAGTCGGAGAGCAGCCGTGAACCCGCAAACCCGGTTCAACATCTGGTACTGGATCGCCGCAGTTATTGGCATTCTGTTGATCCAGCAGGTAGTGACCACGGCGCTTCGGGTCGCGGAAATCCCCTATAGCGAGTTCGAGCAATACCTGGAGCAGGGCAAGGTCGCCGAGGTGGCGGTATCCGACCGGTTTATCCAAGGCGTGCTCAAGCAACCGCTGCCCGACGGCAGGACGCAGTTCGTGACCACGCGGGTCGAGCCCGATCTGGCAACGCAGCTCGAGCGCCATGGCGTGCGCTTCAGCGGCCAGGTGGAGAACACCTTCGTGCGCGATCTTCTGTCCTGGATCGTGCCCATGGCGATCTTCATCGGCGTGTGGCTGTTCCTCCTCCGCCGCATGGGGGGAGGACTTGGCGGTGGCCTCATGCAGATCGGCAGGAGCAAGGCCAAGATCTATATGGAAGCCAATACCGGCGTGACCTTCGATGACGTGGCCGGCGTCGACGAGGCCAAGGCGGAGCTGCAGGAAGTGGTCGCGTTCCTCAAGGACCCCAAGGAATACGGACGGCTTGGCGGCCGCATGCCCAAGGGCATTCTGCTCGTGGGCCCGCCGGGCACCGGCAAGACCCTGCTGGCCAAGGCGGTTGCTGGCGAGGCGAAGGTGCCGTTCTTCTCGATCTCAGGCTCCGAGTTCGTCGAGATGTTCGTGGGCGTTGGTGCAGCGCGCGTGCGCGACCTCTTCGAGCAGGCACGCACCAAGGCTCCGGCCATCATCTTCATCGACGAGCTGGACGCCCTGGGCCGGGCCCGCGGCATCGGCCCAACCGGCGGCCATGACGAGAAGGAGCAGACGCTCAATCAGCTCCTCGTCGAACTCGACGGTTTCGATTCCTCCACCGGCCTTGTGCTCATAGGCGCAACCAATCGGCCGGAGATCCTGGATCCCGCATTGCTGCGCGCCGGACGGTTCGACCGTCAGGTTCTCGTCGACCGACCCGACAAGCTCGGCCGCATACAGATCCTGAACGTGCACCTCAAGAAGGCGAAACTCGGCCCCGATGTCGATGCCGAGAAGATCGCCGCGCTGACGCCGGGCTTCACCGGCGCAGACCTCGCCAATCTGGTGAACGAGGCGACGCTGCTTGCAACCCGCCGCCACGCCGATGCGGTGACGATGCAAGACTTCAACAACGCCATCGAGCGGATGGTCGCCGGCCTCGAAAAGCGCAACCGCCTGCTCAATCCCAAGGAACGCGAGATTGTCGCCTATCATGAGATGGGCCACGCCCTGGTTGCCATGGCGCTGCCGGGAGTGGACCCCGTGCACAAAGTTTCGATTATTCCGAGAGGCGTCGGCGCGCTCGGCTACACCATCCAGCGGCCGACCGAAGACCGCTTCCTCATGACCGCGGAAGAGCTGGAGAACAAAATGGCCGTGCTTCTCGGCGGCCGCGCCGCGGAATGGATCGTGTTCCGCCACCTGTCCACTGGCGCAGCGGACGATCTGGCGCGGGTGACGGACATCGCCCGCGCCATGGTCACCCGCTATGGCATGTCCGAGCGATTGGGAAATGTCGCGCTCGAAAAGGACCAGCGCGCCTTTCTCAGCCCCAATCCGCTGCTGGGCGGCCCGCGCGAAAGGGAATTTTCCGACATGACGGCGGCGGTGGTCGACGAGGAGGTCAGACGTATCGTCGACGAGGTGTTCGACCGCACCCTCGCGATACTAATCGAACGCCGCAGCCTCCTCGAGCGCACCGCGCGGCGTCTGCTGGAGACGGAAACCCTGGACGAGCAGGAGCTGAAGCAGCTTGTCGGAGATCAAGCCGAGGCCTCGGCGCCCAAGGTCGCGCCGGTGCATTGACGCGTGTTGATCTTTGCAACTATCGGATCACGAACCGGGAGCCTATCGAATGCGCCACCGCCTGGTCGCAATTTTGCTGCTCGTGCTCGCCGTGCTGCTGGCGGCCGTTCTGTTTCAGCCATATCTGAATCAATGGCTGTTCGCGGCGAGGGAGCCGCGCATTGTGAGCCCCCGCGGCGACCTTGCCGATTTTGAGCGCACCTCGATCAGGATTTTCGAGACCGTTGCGCCTTCGGTCGTCCAAGTCGTGGCCCAGTCCCCGCAGAATCCGTTCAGCGGGGACCCCAACGCAGTTCAATCCGGCACGGGCTTCGTTTGGGACGAGGCCGGCCATATCGTGACGAACGACCACGTGGTGAACCGTGAGCAGGCGATAGCTGTTCGCTTCGCCTCGGGAGAGATCGTGCCTGCGGAGGTGGTCGGCGAGGCACCGAACTATGATCTCGCTGTGCTGCGGCTCAGGCGTACGGTGAGCCTGCCGGCGCCGATCGCCATCGGTCGGTCCAGCAACTTGCAAGTCGGCCAGGCGGCCTTTGCCATCGGCAATCCCTTCGGCCTGGAGCAGTCGCTCACGACCGGCATCATCAGCGCCCTGAAGCGGCGCCTCCCCACGAGCGACGGGCGTGAAATCGCCGATGTGATCCAGACGGACGCGGCCATCAATCCCGGCAATTCCGGCGGACCGCTGCTCGATTCCGCCGGGCGCCTGATCGGGGTGAACACCGCCATCTTCTCCCCATCCGGCGCCAATGCGGGCATCGGGTTTGCCGTGCCCGTGGACGTGGTCAACCGCGTCGTGCCTCAGCTGATCCGCACGGGGCATGTGCCGACCCCCGGCATCGGCATTCTTGCCGCCAACGAGGCCGTGTCTGCTCGGCTCGGCGTCAACGGGGTCATCGTTGCAGCCGTCGCACCCGGATCTCCCGCTGAACGGGCCGGCCTTTCGGGCATCGATCGGGCAACCGGGGAGATCGGCGACGTTATCGTCGAGGCGGACGGTCAACCGGTTCGGCGCCTGTCGGATCTCACCGATCGGCTCGAGCAAATAGGTCCAGGTGGCACCGTCACGCTCACCGTCATGCGCAACGGCGAGCGACGCTCGGTGCAAGTCTCCGTCGTCGATATCGCTCAACCTCAGGCGCGCTGAAAGCCCGGCCTCCGCCGGGCCTTCAACGGCACGTGCCTGCCGCAGACTTCATACGGTCGATACTGGCCGCTTATACGCGTACCAGAGCTCGATCGCGGCCAGAATAGCGACAATGATGCCGGCGATCACGTGGGTGTTGGTCGCGGCAGCGACAGTGCTGAACCCAAGCAGCCATGGCGCCGCCAGCACCCATAGGCCGAGTACCAGGTTTGCCCATTCCTCCCACTCCGTAAAGGAGACGAGGGCACCGATCGCAATCAAGGCGATGGCCGCGCCAGCCAGCCAGGCGTTCCAGGCGGCGGCCGCTTCTGTCGTATAAGCCAATACCCACGGGCTGAGTGCGAGACAGATGCCCACAATGGCATTGACCACATCGAGGGCAGTTTCTTCGGTTCTTCTCGTTACATTCGCTGCCATGATCGTTCCTCCTTCTGCTCTACTCCTCTTTCTCGCTTCTGCGCTCCAGAAGGCTTCCCTACCGGGGAAGCCCACGTGACCGCGGCGCCTCACGCCGGCGACGCTGCCACGAAGCTCGGTGTCCTAATGTTCACGAGTGGAAGAGAACGGGAGGGTACGGCCGAGGCACTGAGCCCGCTGGTCCGGAAAAGCTCGCCGCCAGCGGCCGGGCGAAGTCGTGATTCTACCACCGATTTCTCGCGTGGTCTGCTCACTGCGATCTGCATTGCACATCCCTCCCGTGCTCGGCGAAGGATGAGCGCCGGCGCAGTTGCCGGCGTCAGCGCTCGGGACAAGTCACTGCTTGCCGTTGATAGCGATCCGCTTGGCCTTGCTCTGCGCAGTTGCCGTCTTCGGTAGCGTCACCGTAAGCACGCCGTTTTTGGACCTGGCGTCCACCTTATCCTCTTGGATATCATAACCTAAGGGGATGCGCCGTTCAAACCGGCCGTAGAAGCGTTCCGAGAACTGGCGGTCCTTATCCCCTGTTTCCGCATTCTCGCAACCCAGCACCAGCTCGGTGCACGAGACATGCGGCATAACCCGTTTTCACCGCATGGATGCGCTGTTTCGGACACAATCTCGGTTCAGGCAGCAGCCCTCATAAAAAGGGGGCGTGCATGCTGTCTCGGGGAAAGTCTTTCTGCGAATGGTTCATCAGGTTCCAAATCGCGATCCACAACTATCTCTACAACGACAATTACACCTACGAGCGGTATCTGATCGACAAGGCTCACAGGGACCAGCTCGAAGCGGAGGAGGACAGGAGGATTGCCATGGCCAAGGCCGGTCTCGATCCGAACGAGATGGACCAGTCGCCGGCCATGTCCTCTGAAGCTCAGGCGGCACCGGCCGACAGCAACCTGGCGGGGGTGATGAGCTGATCGCGAGGGAGCTTAAGGTCGGCTTGCCAATCCGGTCATTGTGCCTACGGCCGGAACGCCATAGAAACGTGGTGAGGACACGGGCCGAGCGCGACCATCAACCGGCGCCGTGCCCCTTCCGCAGTCATCCAAATGCTGGCGAGGTGCGGTATGCCCGTGAGTATCGTTCGCTTGGGGACGCCGCGCCTTCCCAAAGAAGGCACGCGGATCGGCACTGTCCGCCACCTTCCGCGAGGCGTGCGCAAGGAGCGCTATGCAGCCGACAATTGGTTCGACGTCTGGTATCCGGAGCTTGCGCCCAGCGCCGAACTCGTGGCCCGTGCCAGGAAAGCGCAGACGGAGGAGGAGTGGAGCGGCTTCGTTCGGGCGTTTCGCGCCGAGATGGACCAGCCAGCAGCCCGCCGGACATTGACGCTACTGGCGGCTTTGTCGCGAGACGCCGATTTCTCGATCGGCTGCTATTGCGAGGACGAGGCGCGCTGCCACCGTTCCGTGCTGCGTGCGCTGCTGGCCGAGCATGGCGCCGTCATCGCTGGCCCGAATGGCGGTTGAGGATGCGATCAACGTCCCTCGCATCCATTCGCGCCTCTGTGAGCGCCCCAAGGGAATAAACGCCTCTCCCCCTCGTTGTTGAACCATATCCCTGAGTTTCAGGGCTCGTGTTCGATATTCGGAAAGCAGCGGAGACGCGTGGCTCGCACTCAGGAGAACCGCCCTCGCCGCACGATCTGGCTTTGCCAGCGCGCGGCCCTTGAGATCGGGAGTACCGCAATGCGCCCCCTATATACGACCGCGTTCACTCTAGGCTGGTTCGCCGTGGCGATCCTGTCCTATGCGCAGGTGGAAGCGGACGCGCCGCCCACGCCGAGAGCCAAACTGTGCAAGATGGTGGACGAAGGCAAGCCCACCGGTACCATCATCGAGAGCCGTATGACCATGGAAACCGAAAGGGTTGCGCAAGCCGCGCCGGACCTCAAGCAAAACTGATCCCGGCCGCGACTTGTCGCTGCCAACCCTCAGAGATGTCCGAGGTCGGCGTTCAGGTTGGTGACGGCGTCGGCAACATGGCTAAACGTTGGATGCGCGAGGGCCGGATTTTCCTCGAACCAAAATTTTGGCGGGATGGCCTCGGCGACATGGGTCAGCGCGCCCTGAAGATCGTTTTCCGAGGCTGTCCAGATACGGCCCTGAGCATCCCCGGCAAACCGGTGCAGGAAGTCCAGGGCCTCGTCCAGCCGAGCTTCGTCCGCAAAATGGACATACCGGCCTTCAGCCGAGGGCGGCTTTGCAGGTACCGTGCTGACATACTGATCCCAGCGCAGATTGGCTGCGGCGACCCTTTCCGCAGCCGCCACGTCGGCCGGCGCTTCAAGGCCGATACATTGGCTCAAATAACGCCCGGCGTCACTGGCGTAAGAAACGAACGAAGAAAAATCAAAGGGCATTACAGTTCATCCAAAATACAGCGGCCCGAAACATAGCGGCCTGCTTGCTCAATTCGCGCCCTGCCCTCCAGTTCGCGTGGACGGGCCACACCTCGACCGATTGGCTCGGCGCACAGCGGGAGCAAACCTCGCACTCAATCCAGTCCAATTGATGGCCGTGCATTCTCCGCAGAATGCGCAGATTGCGCCGCGGCCTTGCCTCACCACAAGGCTCCTGGTGCGGCGATTTCACGAAGCGGGGATTTTGTGATGTGGAGCTGGTGGGCAGAGGTGATGGAGAAATGGGTAAGATTCGTCATAGCGGTTCATAACCACTGCGAAGGGGAAAACCTGACTTATGAGCTCTATCAGGAGGGGCTTTGGAAGCTTTGCAAGGACGATTGTGTGGAAACGATAGATGAAATCGAGCAGCGCCTCGACCGCCTGTTCGGCGACACCGTTTAGTGATGGCCGTGGCCGAACAGGGCCATTTCGCCGGTTGGAGGAGCACGGTGATCCGGACTCTCGCCCAAATAGCGGAATGTGGTGGTTCTCCACCAATCACTTCTTGTCACGGCAAGCAATTGCCGGTCGATTGGCTCGCGAAGCCCGCTTCCAGTGGGCAATGCGATTCCGTAGCTCTGCTTGTCGAAGATCGGGTCCAGCAGATCGAGCGAGCGCTGGTAATTTCTGTTGATCTGCCAGGCGAGAAGTGGCCGATCATAGACGAATGCATCGATCGTTCCGTCCTTCAGGGCGGCCAAGCCTGACTGGAGATCGGGAAACGGTTGAAAGCTGATGCGCTGGTCGGCCAGATAGTCGACCGCTTCTGAGTTCGCGACGGTCCCCACATGAACGGAGCGCAGGTCGTCCACCCCGTGTATGGCGCCGCGCAGCTGTGTTGCCGTCAAAGCCGAAGCGATCAGCGCCGTGAAGGTGGAGATCACCAGCACCGAAGTGACGCCCCAGCCCATCGCAAGCAGCTCGCCGGGTAAGGTCACGGGGGTCTTGTGCGATGCATGACCTGTCGCCGTCGAGGCCGACCAGAGGAGGCTCTGGATCAGTCCTTGTTTTCCGGTGAAATCCCGGTTCTTTCGTCGCTCAACCAGCCAGCACAGCACACCCACGAGCACCAAGGCGCCGAGCAAGCCCAGGATTCCCACGAGCATATCCCGCGAAATGATGCTGTGCAGCAGCTTACCCCAGCTGGTGTGCCTTTTGGCAACGGCAATGCTCAGGCCGGTCTCATAGAACGGCTGCGAAAAATCCAGCGCCTTCTCGCGCTCTGCTGTGATCGTGAGGGCGGCCACCGCCACGTCGAACGAGCCGTTGGCGGTGCCGAGGATCAAATTCTGCAGCGATGTCTCTGTGAATCGATATCGTAGGCCGAGTTCGTCGGCGATGCGGCGCCACAAGTCGATGGTAATACCTTCCCATTCGCCATGTTCGGACTTCATGGCAAAGGGTGGGGCCTCCTTGGTGCCAACGATCAACTCTCCACCCTGAGTGCCTTCGACAGGCGCCTGGGCAACCGCGCAGACCGGCAACAGGAGGCAGAGCGCTATAGCACCTGCCGCGACCCGATATGCCCAGAACCGAGCAGCCACAAAATAATCCGTCAACAGAAAATCCATAGTGCCCGGAGAGGTGAGGCGAAAATGTCTTTTTGCTTCGCACGGGTCCTGTGCAGAAGCCACTACGGCCAGAATCCGAGGTCGAGCAACCGTCGGCCTCGGATTCTGGGGATGGTTATGCCGGGTTCGTTGGATTGGTCGGCTTTGACGACTCGGTGCCGCTGGCCGGGATGTGCTCGATCTCGACCTGCTGCCGGCGGACCTTGTCGTGTACGGTCTCGACGTGATCGCTGCCGGTAAGGCGCAGGGCGACCTCTTCGACGATCCGCGCAGTCTTGTTTACGACGGCATGCTCGGCGGTCTCGACCACCTCGATCGTGCTGTCTGCCCAGTCGACATGGTCGACATATTTCGGATCGCTGACAGCCTTGCGAATGACCTCCGCGTGTTCTTCATGGAGCGTGACATGCTTTGTCACCGGGCGCTCGGTCACGAAACGGCGAACCCGGGTTCGCCCGGTTTCGACCATCTTCTTGCCGACGTTCAATTGCTCTTCGGCGAGCTTCAGAACACCTTGATGGGCTTCGGCGAGCTTCGGTGACACGGCAACTTTCTGCTCAGAGGGAAGCGGCGTCGCGCAGGCGAGCTTCGCGGCGGTCTCCACATGCGCAGCAGGCGCGATACCAGCGGTAATGGCGCGGTCGTGCACGTCAATCGGTCGATGCAGGTCCAGGATTCCCGTCGCATGGGCGACCTCGTTCCCTACGGTGCGCAAGACCACGACACTGCCACCGTGATCGATCGCGTGCGAATAAACCGCCGCCTCATGCTCGAAGACGTTATCGCCGAGCAAGCGCTTCCACAGGCCCTTCTTGTGAACATTGCCCTTGCCATTGGTGCTCAAACGGCTCTTGTCAAAAACGCTGATGTCGTCATCAGCAAAACCAGAAGCCTTGAGGGCCTTAACCGCGGCATCGGCTTGCTTTGTTGTGTCGAAAACTGCAACAACGGTTTGAATGTTTTGACTAGGCATTTGTCTACTCCTCGTGCGTTAAATGGATCGTGAAAATAAGTCTAGGGCAGAGAAATCTTATTCCGGTGATGTTTTCGCTGGCACGTGCGAGATGACCGCTTCCTGGCGCCGCAGGGTTACGCTCTCCCGGTGCCTTTCAGTGGTGCGTACACGGCGGATATGGATCTCCTCCTTCAGCATGAGACGTCGCTCCACGACCAAGACTTCCTCGAGCACTGGAACAATGGTGACGTTGCCCTCATGCCGAACCGAGGGAACGGCATCGATGGGCCGGTTGACGGAAACACGCTCGATCTTGACGTGTTCGCTCGCGAGTTCCTCGTCTACCATCTCCTCGTGGGTGCGGGTTACCGTGCCAACGTGCACTCGGCCGGTCTCGACCTTCTCCTTCGAAACACTCAGTTCTTCCGCATGCAGGGGGATCAAGGTTTCACGCAGGCCGTCGGGCGCCGGGCCTCCTTTCCCGGAGCTTCCTGCGTTGCTATGGCTTCTGCCCTTGTGTGTCTTTGATGTCATGCCCTCGGACCATTGCTGAAATTGGATCGGAAGAAGCAAAGTAATCGGAGGCAAGGCTCGTGCCTGGGAGAAAGACGTCGCCTTGCAGTTCGGTTGTCGCTTGTCCCTCGGTGTGCGGCCCAATATCAGTCGCGCGCACCGAATAGTAATACCTCGCGAAAATCCATAATCTTACGCAGATGCGTTCACGAAATACACGTGATTGTCAAAAACCGTTGATCCTGTAATTTGATAAAATAACAGAGAAGATCAATCAATCACTCATTTCTTGCATCCCTAACGCAAGCTTGCATCTTATGTAATAGTACAAGCATATAATTTCAGAATCGAATGTACAGTTTCGAATCTTAGGGCGACATGCATTAATTCTTTATATCAAGGGACCGAAATGAACAAGATCCCATTCGTTACCTGTTGGTTTATTGATAGGCACGTGCCGTAAATGTCGCGCAGCGAAGCACGGTTTGGGCAAAGCCTGGCGCGTGCCGGTGACGACCCGCCGCCGCCAACACATCCCTGCCACGGGCCCGAGGCCGGGCGGCATGGCTGGGCGGCGGCTGAGTGATCCGCTGAGCGCGGGGTGCGCGCCCTGTCAGAAAATCGTCGCGACCGGCTGCCCAAAGGCCATGGCACCGGCATATTGCGCTTGCGGGCCAGCCTGAAGGGGATGGAACCGGGCGCCCTGAATATCGCGGAATCGGCGCTCCAGGCCGTTGCAGCGATAGAAGCCGGCGCCGCCCGATAATTCGAGCGCGAGTTCCACCGCTCGGATTGCGTGCTCGGCAACGAGGGAACGGCCGATCATCACTTCATTGACCGTATCCGCAGACGGCGCGTTTCTGGCAACGGCTTCGAGCATCCAGCGATGCGCCAGCTGCGCAGCCCTGAGCGCGGTTTCCATCCGGCCAGCCAGCTCAAGGCTGTGGGCGGTTGGCGGCCTGCGCTTGGCAAGGGAGAGCGCCACATCCCGCGCGCTTTCCGCCACACCGAGATAGACGGCATAGATCAGCGGGAACGCGATGGTGGCGATGATCTGGAACACGGGGTGCCATTCGCCCGCCTTTCTGGAGAAGGCCACATTGGCATCGGGGATGAACAGATCCTCGATGACCACATCATGGGAACCCGTGCCGCGCATGCCGAGGGTGCGCCACGTATCCACCACCTTCACCTCAGCGGCTTTCATCGGCGCCGCGAAATGGATGACGGCTTGCGAGCCGTCCTCCGCCTCGACCACTGCCCCGGTCATCAGCAGGTCGCCGGCCTCAGCGCCCGACGTGAATACCTTGCGCGCGGAAATACGGTAGCCGCCGTCCACTTTCACAGCCCTGCCGGATCCGCCGATCCAATCGGATCCGCCGCTCGACAGCAGGATCAGCCGCTCGGCGGCCACGCGCTTGAGCAAAGGCTCCACAGCCGCGACTTTCTGATGGCGCCAGCGCCAGGCGGGAATGGCGACCTGGTGGGTGTGCATGGAAAAGGCGAGCGCGGTGGAGCCACAGGCCTGTGCCAGCACCCTGAGCATGTCCGCGAGCTCGGCAATCTCGGCACCCCCGCCGCCCAGCTCTTGCGGCACGCCCGCTTCCACTAGGCCGGAGTCCTTGAGCAGTGCGTAATTCTGGGCGACGAACGTATCGGTCTCGTCAAACCGGCTCGTTCGTTCTGCCAGAACGGGCGCGAGATCGCGCGCGATCTCCACCGGATTTTGCGGTGCCAGCGCCGATCGCTGGGTTAGATGTGAAGCTGTGCTGGTCATGTCGGTTCCTCCAGACGGTCCAGGAATGCTGGAGGATCGCGCCGTGACGCCATGGGGTCCAGTTCACGAACTGTAGTGGCATCCTCAACGTCTACTTTCTGGAGTTGCACATTTGCGCTATGTTCACGCCAAAATGCCGGAGGTGACCGTGGATGGAGGATCGTGGAGGGTACGGCCAGTTTTGCCCTGTCGCGATGGCCTCGGAAATCCTGTGCTCGCGGTGGACCACGCTCGTTGTCCGTGAACTTCTCTGCGGCGCAACGCGCTTCAATGATGTGCGCCGTGGCGTTCCGCGCATGTCTCCAGCGCTCCTGTCCAAACGGCTGAAGGAGCTCGAGCGCGCCGGCATCGTCCGCACCATTCGCAATGCGAATGGAATCGTCGAATATCATCTCTCCGCGGCCGGAGAGGATTTGCGTCCCATCATTCTTGGCATCGGCTTCTGGGGCCAGCGCTGGGTCGAATCCCGGCTGTCCCTGAAGAATCTCGATCCATCGCTGTTGATGTGGGACATGCGGCGGAACCTCAATCCGCAGCCGTTGCCACCCAAACGGTGCACGATTCAGTTTCTGTACCCGGAGCTTCCGCCGTCCAGGCAGAACTGGTGGCTCGTCGTCGACGCAGGACAGGTTGATTTGTGCGGCTTTGATCCCGGGTTCGAGGTGGACCTGCTGGTCACAGCCTCCCTCCGCAGCATGACCGCCATCTGGATGGGCCTCACCCTGGTGCGCCATGAGGTCGATGCGGGCCGGGTGTCGCTCGATGGCGACCCAAAAATCGCGCGCGCCATGCAGCAATGGCTCGGCCTCAGCCCATTCGCGGCCGAACAACGCCGGGTGCAATAGCAGCTCCTGGGCAAGCCTCGGACACGTCTCCATCCGGTCAGGCGACCATCGTCGCGAACAGGCGCTCCCGGTCGGCGGCCGAACCGGGCGCGCCCTCGAACACCACGGCCCCCCGCTCGATGGCATAGAAGCGTGACGAGATGTCCAACGCCCGCTGAACGTTCTGCTCCACAAGCAGCACTGCTACTCCCTCGCGCGCCAGCCCAGCGATGATCGCCATGATCTCGTCGACGATGCGGGGCGCGAGCCCTTCCGTGGGTTCATCCACCAGAATGAGCTTGGGCTTGCCGATCAGCACGCGGGCGATCGCCAGCATCTGCTGCTCGCCGCCGGAGAGGGTCGTGCCTATCTGGGAGCGCCTTTCCGATAGCCGTGGAAAGCGACGATAGATTGCCTCCAGCCGCTCCAGCTTCTCGCGCGAGGCCACGTCGCGCAGCTGATAGAACCCGAGGCACAGGTTTTCGCTCACGGTAAGGCCGGGAAAGATCCGGCGGTCCTCCGGAACAAAGCCGATGCCGCGGTGACAGACCGCAACCGCATCTCTGCCGCCGAGCTCCTCGCCCCGGTACTGGATCGAGCCAAGCCGTGGCTCGAGCCAACCTGCGATGGTCTTGAGAAGCGTTGTCTTGCCGACCCCATTGCGGCCAAACAGCGAGACGATCTCGCCGCCATCTACCTCAAGACTGATCCCGCGCAGCACGTCGGCCAGCCCATAGCGAGCATAGAGGCCCGAAATCTGCAGCAGCGGCTCAGCCATGGCCGAGATAGGCCTCCTTCACCTGCGGATTGTGACGGATTTCCTCTGGGCTGCCTTCCGCGATCTTCGCGCCCTGCACCATGACGATGATGCGATCCGACAAGCGCATCACGAGCCCGACATCGTGCTCGACCACCAGTACGCTCACCTCGCCGGCGAGCGAGCGAATCAATCGGCCCGTCTCCTCGGTCTCGCCGTGAGACATGCCTTGGGTCGGCTCATCCAGCAGCAGGACCTTCGGCCGCGACGCCATGGCGGTCGCGATCTCCAGCCGGCGCTGTTCGCCATGGGAAAGATGGGCCACCGGCACACACCGGAGGTGGTCGAGCCCGAAGCGTTCGATCATCCGATCCAATGCGTCTCGCGCCCGATGGTTGAGCCCGACCGGCAGCAAACCCCGAAGCCAGGGCTCGTGAATCTGCGCCGCGAGCCGCAGGTTCTCTTCCACCGTCAGGTCGTCGAACAAGTTCGTGGTCTGAAATGACCGGGCAAGGCCCGCGCGCACGAGCTGCTGCGGACGCCAGTTGGTCACATCCCGCCCGCCCAGCAGCACCCGTCCGCCACGCGGCCGCATCGCACCGCTGATCAGGTTGAACAGTGTCGATTTTCCCGCGCCATTGGGACCGATGACCGAGGTGACGCTCCCTGGCTCGACGGTGAATGAGACACGATCAACGGCGGTCAGGCCGCCGAAATTCAACGTTAGATCATGAACCGAGAGCAAGGACGCGCTCATTTCGCCTCACCCGACTTCCCTTTGGCCAGGCGGTCGAGCACGCCGAGAATGCCCTTCGGAAAGGCGATCACGGCAATGACGAACAGAATGCCCACCGCGATATGCGCATGCTCTGTATAGCTGCCCAGAACGGACCGCAGGAACGTGAGCAGAAAGCTCCCGAGCAGCGCACCGACCAGCGTGCCCGTTCCCCCAATGATGACGGCAATGATCGCCCAGGCCGAGGTCTGAAAAAACATCAGCTCGGGTGAGACGAAGCCGCGCAGCATGGGATAGAGCGCCCCCGCCAGCCCGGCCAGGCTGGCCGCCGCGATATAGGCGCCCAGCTTGTAGCGCCTGGTCTCATAGCCGAGAAAGCGTGCGCGCGCCTCATTCGCGCGGATCGCCGCGAGCACGCGGCCATGCGGTGTGTTCAGCAGCCACGCAATCGCAAGGTAAAGCGCGCTGAGCAGAACGAGCGCAACGAGAAAGAAGCCGAGGGGGTCCGCCGCATTGATGGTGAACAGACCGAAATTGATATCGATGATTGGTATGCCGATGATCCCGTCGGAGGCGCCAAGCGCTCGGGTGTTATAGACGATCTTCGCCACCACCTGTGCGAGACCGAACGTGATCAGCGCGAAATATACACCGCGCGAGCGCACCGCGATGAGCCCTCCGATCACGCCCGCCACGGCGCTTGCGCAAACCGCAGCAGCCATGGCCAGCCAGAACGATGGCGAGACATCCTTCAGCACCAAGGCCGAGACGTAAGCGCCGACACCGAAATAGAGGGCCTGGCCGAGTGTGAGCATGCCGGTTCGGCCGAGCAGCAGATCGACCGAGAGCGCGAGGCCTCCGAAAATCAACGCTTCCGTCGCGAGCCGCAGATAGAAGCTCGCGCCGCTTGCATGCGCGATAAGGCCAAAGGCGAGAGCGGCTGCAAACAGGACGAGGGAAGCAACCCGCAGTGGCGGCCAGCTGGAGGCGGAACGCGCCAGCGCGTTGAGGTCCTCGCGCGGGGCGTCAACCATAGCCGAGCTTTCCAAACAGACCTTCGGGCCGCACCACAAGGGTTGCAATCATCAGGGCAAAGACCACCGGCTCCGTCCAGACCGGCGATATCCAGATACTGGAGACGGCTTGGACCTGCGTCAGCAGCAGGCCCGCGATGACAGCGCCCTTGATCGAGCCGAGCCCGCCGACGATCACCACCGCGAAGGCCATGAAGATGAAATCGCGCCCCATGGTTGGGAAGACGGAGTAGATCGGCGCGAGCAGAATGCCCGAGAGCCCCGCAAGGGCCACACCGGTCGCGAAGGTCATTGCGTAGACACGCTTGACCGGTATGCCGAGGGATGATGCCATGTTCGGGTCATGTGCGGCGGCCCTCACGGACGCGCCGAACTGCGTGCGAAAGATAAACTGCCACACCGCAACGATGATCAGAACCCCGATGGCGATCAGGAACAGCCGATAATTCGGCACGATCACCCCGAACAGATCGGTGACGCCGCCAATCGGATTGGCCAGCCGCTGCGGGTTTGGCCCGAAGATGAGCTTCAAGACGTCCTCGAGCACCATGCCGATGCCGAAGGTCAGCAGAAGCGTCCGCGTGTGGCGCTCCTTGTCGTTGTAGACGCGTTGGACGAGAAGACTTTCCGTGGCCCAGCCCAATGGAAACAGCAGCACCGGAACGAGCAATAGCAAAGCCCAATAGCTGATGCCGATGCCGGCAAGGGCCAGCGCCAGATAGGCGCCGATCGCATAGAACTCTCCATGCGACATGTTGATGACGTCGAGCAGGCCGAAAATGATGGTCAGGCCGAGCGCCATCAGCACCACGGCGATGCCGATGGCGAGCCCGTTCACCATCTGCGGCAGGAGGACGAACTGGATCATGTCCAGCACTGGCATCTCGGGTCACCCTGTTCGCCGCGCGACTGTCGAGCGGCTGCCCGAAGACTTAGCCGCGCGGCCCTGTCAGAACCGCTCGCAAGTGTCCGGGCCGATCACGTCCGAACCGGCGATTTTGTTGATGATGCCGAATTGGCCATCCTTGATCTGAACGATGTACATATCCTGGACGGCTTGATGGTCGCCCGCGCGCATCGTCTTCATTCCTTGCGGCGTGCTCCACTGGAGACCTTCCATCGCCTTGCGAACGGCGTCGGTTTCTGTCGTCTTCGCCTTCTCGACGGCCGCTTTGTAGAAATAGAGCACGCCATAGGAATCCGTGCCGAAGAGGTCGGGCTTGCTGCCATGCATCGCCTCGAAAGCCGCCACGAACGTCTTGTTCTCGGGCGTGTCGATCTGGGGGGAATAACCGATGCCGGTCACAAAGCCTTCCGCAGCCTTGCCCAGCGCCTTGATGTTCTGGCCCGACACGGCCCCCGAAGCCCCCATGACGATCAAGCCCTCGAGCAACCCGAACTCATCCAGTTGGGTGAGGAACCGCACGGTGTCGTTTCCAGCTGTCGCCGTGTAGATGACGTCGGGGCGCGCCGCGCGGATCTGGCCGAAATATTGGGAATAGTCGTTATTGCCGAGCGGCGCGAAAATCTCGCCTGCGGATTGCGCACCCTTGGCCTCAGCCGCTGCTTTGAAGGCGGCCACGCTGGAGCGGCCCATCTCGTAGTCCGGGCCGACATAGAGCACCCGAGCATCCTTGGCCCGCTGCGCCAGCCATTCCGCCAGCGTCGCCGCCTGCATGTGAGCGCTGGCGTTCACGCGGAACATGTTGGGCGAGCATTGTGCGCCGGTGATCGAATCCGCGTAGGAAACGGTCGTCGCGGCCAACGTGCCGTTGCGCTCGGCAAGTTGCCCCACCGATAGGGTCGCGCCGGAATTGACCGTTCCAGTGAGGAATTCGACCTTATCCGACTGGATGAGCTTTTCTGCCTTCTGCGTTGCCACCGCCGGATTGGCCTCGGAATCCTCGTAAACAAGCTCGACCTGCCGGCCCAGAATGCCGCCGGCCTGGTTGATCTCCTTGGTGGCGAGATCGAGCCCCCAGCGGATCTGCTGGCCGATACCGGCATAGGTCCCGGAGATGGGGGTCACCACGCCGATACGCAGAGGGCCTTCTTGCGCCAATGCCCCGCCAAAAGCGGAAATTGTCGCGGCAACCACGGCAGCCGCCGTCAGATTGATGGTGTGCAACAAGCTCTCCTCCCTTTATCTGCGGGGCCGGTATTCCGATCCCCTCCTGCGCCCATCCGGTTGGCCCGAATTCGTTGTGAGCGCGCCCGTTCTACGGCTCGTCTCTTCTCAACCCCTCCACTCCACGATCAGAGGCGCCAAGCACCGTCTGTGTACGCCCTTTCCCTAACGGCGAGGGTTGAAGCACGTAGCGCACGACATCCAGGCTAGACGGCAATATCCATATTTCACAAATAGACGTTTTTTGGATCACCTATTGACAATGTGCATAGCTCTCATTCAGGAGATCACGCGGGCACCCGGCCAACCGCCCTTGCGCACCATGGACAAGACGTGCTCTGCCATTGCATCTGAGAAGACGCGGACGGAGTACGGCTGGCTGCGGTCGATCGGCAGCACCAGCACAATGCGGCGCAGGACCTCCGGCTCGCAAAGGGGCGCAGCGGAGATCTGACGGTCGGCCAGCTCCGCTGCGACGGCCGAGGGCGGCAGCACTGTCCATCCGAAGCCGGTGCGGGCGAGCTCAAGCTGGGTCTGGAGCGAATCGGCCTCGACACGGACGCTGAGACGCACATTGTGACGCTGGGCGGCCTTGTCGACGAGCTTGCGCAAGCCATGCTGCGGGCTTGGCATGACCATGGGCACTGACGCGAGGGTGGCGAGCTTGACCGGAACGCCGATGTCGAGCCCCGCGCGGGGAGATGCGACCACGAACAGCGGCTCCTCGACCATGGGCACCACATCGTAGCTCGACAGGGTCGGCAAGTCGTAGAGAATGGCAATATCGAGCTGGCGCCGTCCGAGCCACTCGATGAGAAATCCCGCATAGCCGGTGACCAGCCTCAGCGACACCAGCGGGTTGTTCTCGACGAACGAGCGGACGAAGGGCACCAGAGCCCTGTCGCCGAGGCTCGGAATGACGCCGCAGACCACGCTGCCCGTGATCGCGCCGCGCAGTGCGAGAAGATCTGCGCGCGCATGCTCGACCTCCCGCAGGATTGCGCGTGCATGCTCCAGCAAACGGTCGCCCGCTTCGGTCAGCTTCATCCCGCGGCCTTGGCGCTCGAACAGCTCCGTCCCGAACTCCTCCTCCAGCATTCGGATCTGCCGGCTCAGCGTGGGCTGCACGGTGTTCAGCCGGTCGGCTGCGCGCGTGAGGCTGCCGGTTTCCGCCACCTGGATGAACGTCCTCAGCTGCCGCAGATCCAATGGAAAGCCTCCAAGCTATAAAACCCGTGCATAGGGTATAGCGAAACAAACTATTTTTAAAAACCTCAGTCGAGCGCCTAACCTGCGGCCGGTGCCCCAAGGGGCGAGGATGAATGAGGACGAAATGCAGGCTGCGCTGCGCAGCGAGCACGCTCAAACCCCCTGGCAGGACGTATTGTTCGAAGGTCTGAAGCGTGGCGGGATTCGCCAGGTGCCCTACGTGCCTGATGCCGGCCATAGCCATGTTATCCGCCGGGCGCAGGCCGAGGTCGGGATGAAGGCTTATCCTCTCACAACCGAGGAGGAAGGCATTGCCGCACTCTGCGGTGCTTGGCTCGGCGGTGAGAGGGGCGTCTTGCTCATGCAGTCGAGCGGTGTCGGCAATTGCATCAACATGCTGAGCCTTTTGGCGAGCTGCCGCTTTCCGTTCCTGACCATCGTGACCATGCGGGGCGAATGCGGAGAATTCAATCCCTGGCAGGTGCCGATGGGCCGGGCCACACCGGCGGTCCTCGCAGCCATGGGCGTCACGGTGCACCGGATCGACTGCGCCGAAGACGTAGCGAATACGATCGACCTGGCCATCCATGACGCCTTCCTGAGCGAGCAGCAGATCGCTGTGCTGCTGTCGCAAAGGCTGCTGGGCCGCAAGAATTGGACCGACTGACATGTTGCAGCAGGAGATTGCAGCGCAACTCGATCGAAGGCAGGCCGTTGCCACCCTTCTCAGGGATCGCGGCGACCTGCTGGTCATCACCGGCCTGGGCTCGCCGGCCTACGACGCCATGGCCGCTGGCGACCATGACCGCACCTTCTATCTCTGGGGCGCGATGGGCGGCGCCGCCATGATGGGCTTGGGACTGGCCTTGGCCCGGCCTCAAGAACGGGTGGCGGTGATCACAGGCGATGGCGAGCAGCTCATGGGCGTTGGCGGCTTGCTGACCATCGGCGCCGTCCTTCCGAAGAACCTCGCCGTGGTCGTGCTGGACAACCGCCATTACGGAGAAACCGGCATGCAGCCGAGCCACACCGCGCTGGGCATCGACCTCGTCGGAATCGCCAGAGCCAGCGGCTTTGCCTGGTGCCATTCGGTCACGGATCCCCGCGGGCTCGAGGAGCTCCGGTCCCATCTGCACGAAGCCCAGGGCCCCGGCTTTGCCTCCATTCTCGTCAAGCCGGACAGCCCCTCCCGCGCCTTGCCGCCACGTGATGGAGTGGAACTCAAGAACCGCTTCCGTCGGCAATTGGGGCTCGCCACCATATGACATCCCTGCTCCAGCGCTATTACAACCTCGTCGGCGGCACCAAGCACGAAGCGGAGAATGGGGCCTGGATCGAAAGCTTCGACCCTTATCGCGGGAGCCCATGGGCCGAAATCCCGCGCTGTGGTCCGGCCGATGTGGACAAGGCAGTGACCGCGGCGAGAAAGGCCTTTGAGGGCGCCGCTTGGCGCGGCCTCACCGCCTCATCCCGTGGCAAGCTGTTATGGCGCCTGGCCGATCTCATTGAGCGCGATGCCGAGAAGCTCGCGCGACTGGAGGTTCGCGATAACGGCAAGCTCTTTGCCGAAATGCACGGCCAGCTCCGCTATATCCCAGAATGGTATCGCTATTTCGGGGGCCTCGCCGACAAGGTCGAGGGCAGCGTCATCCCAACCGACAAGGCGGACATATTCAACTACACCCTGCGCGAGCCCCTGGGGGTCGTGGCCGCAATCACGCCGTGGAACTCGCCGCTTCTGCTCTTGACCTGGAAGCTGGCGCCTGCGTTGGCGGCGGGCAATACTGTCGTGATCAAGCCCTCAGAGCACGCTTCGGTCTCGACGCTCGCCTTCGTCGATCTGTTCGAGGAGGCAGGCTTTCCCCCAGGTGTCGTGAACACGATCACGGGCTTTGGCCGTGACGTGGGTGACGCGCTCGTCGCCCATCCGCTGGTCGCCAAGGTGGCATTCACCGGCGGGGATGCGACCGGCGCCGCTGTGGCGGCCAAGGCTGGCGAAGGCATCAAGCATGTTTCGCTCGAGCTTGGCGGCAAGTCTGCCAACATCGTTTTCGAAGACGCCGCGATCGATGACGCGGTGCGCGGGGCGATCGCCGGCATTTTCGCCGCGTCCGGACAAACCTGCATCGCCGGATCGCGCCTGCTGGTGCAACGGTCCATCCACGATGAGTTCGTCGCCAAGCTCGTGGACTTTGCCCGTCCCGCAAAGCTCGGCGACCCGATGGAGCCGGAGACGAACGTCGGGCCGGTGACCACGACCCAGCAGCTCGAGCGCGTATTGCGCTATATCGATATCGGCCGCCAGGAAGGCGCCAAATGCATGCTTGGCGGTGGCCGCCCCAAGGACGGCGTGCTCGGCCAGGGCTGGTTCGTCGAGCCGACCATCTTCACCGGCGTCGAAAACGAGATGCGGATCGCCCAGGAGGAAATCTTCGGGCCGGTGCTAAGCGTCATCCCCTTCGATGACGACGAGGATGCCGTGCGCAAGGCCAACCAGGTGGCCTATGGGCTGGCTGCAGGACTATGGACCCGGTCCATGCCGCGCGCGATCAGGCTTGCAGCGCGGCTCGAAGCCGGTACCGTATGGGTGAATACATACCGCGCCGTGAGCTACACTTCGCCCTTCGGCGGCTATAAGCGAAGCGGCCTCGGCCGGGAATCCGGCAAGCGAGCCATCGAGGAGTACCTGCAGACCAAGAGTGTCTGGATCAGTTGCGCGGAGGGTTTTTCGAACCCATTCGTAATGCGTTGAGGCCGCAGGAGAACGGCCCGCGCCCGGGAGAAGCGGACGAAGTGGCTATGAGGAGTGGCGAATGAGGCCCGCCGGTGGCGTGGCCAAGGCAGCACCGCAATCCGCGCCCGCTCGGCAGAGCTGGGTGGGCCGGCCGATAGAGCGCCGCGAGGACGAGGCGCTTCTGTCGGGTCGCGCGCGGTTCATCGACGACCTCGAGCCGGTAGCCGGCCTGCGCTATGCGGCTGTTCTGCGCTCGCCACATGCCCACGCCCGCATCCTGTCCATCGACACCTCCGAAGCAGCGGCCATGCCGGGTGTGGTCGGCATCGTCACCGGGGCGGAGGTGGCGAGCCTCATCAAGCCGGTTGCGAGCGTCATCCGCTCGCCTATTGCCTTCTATCCCTGCGCAGTGGACAAGGTGCGCTATGTGGGCGAGCCGGTGGCGGTGGTCATCGCTCGTGACCGCTATCTCGCCGAGGACGCGATCGAGCGGATCCGCGTGGAGTACGATCCGCTGCCCGTGACAGTCGATCCGGCGCAGGCGGTCGTGGAAACGGCGCCGGTTCTCCACGAGCAGCTCGGCTCCAACATCGCCTTGGTGCGCAACCACGTCTATGGCGATCCTGAACACGCCTTTGCCGTCGCGGACCATGTCTTCGCCCTGGATTATCGCTTTCCCCGCTATATCGCGACACCGATGGAAACCTTCGGGGTCATCGCCCATTACGAGCAGTCGCCCGAACAGTACACGGTCTGGTCCAATTTCCAGGGGCCGTTTGTCATCCAGCCTCTGATGGCAGCCTCCCTCGGGGTTGCCGGCAACCGGCTGCGGCTGATCACGCCGCCGGCCAGCGGCGGCAGCTTCGGCGTGAAGCAGGCGGTCTTCCCCTACATCGTGCTGCTTGCCGCGGCGAGCCGCATCACCGGCGTGCCGGTAAAATGGATCGAGGATCGTGCCGAGCACCTCACGGCCGCCACGGGCGTGAGCGATCGCGCCGGACGGATCCGCGCGGCCTTCACGGCACAGGGAAAACTTACTGGTCTGCATTTCGAGAACGTCGCCAATATGGGCGCCTATGTGCGGCCGCCCGAGCCTGCTTCGCTCTATCGGATGCACAGCGCCTCCAACGGCGCCTATCTCGTCGAGAACATCCGCGTCGACAACAGGATCGTCGTGACCAACACGCCGCCGGTGGGGCTCAACCGGGGCTATGGGGGGCCGCAGTTCTATTTCGCGCTCGAGCGGATCATGGACGTCGCCGCCCGTGGGCTTGGGATCGACCCGGGTGAACTCAGGCGGCGCAACTTCGTCCCGAAAGATGCCTTCCCCTATCACGCGGTCGGCGGCTCGGTGTTCGATGCCGGCAATTACGAGGCTGCGCTCGAAGAGCTGCTGCGCATCTCGGGCTATGACGAGCTTCTGCAGCGGCGCGAACAGGCACGGCGCGAAGGGCGGCTATACGGCATCGGCTTTGCCACGGGCGTTGAGCCCTCCGGCTCCAACATGGCCTATGTGACCTTGGCGCAGACCCCGGAACAACGCGCCAAGGCCGCGCCGAAATCCGGAGCGCCGGCCAGCGCCACTGTCACGATGGATCCGACGGGGCGTGCAACCCTGAGGCTCGATTCGACCCCGAACGGGCAGGGCCACGCCACGGTCGCTGCGCAGATCGTCGCCGACCGGCTCGGCATCCATCCCGACGCAGTCGATGTGGTGACGGAAATCGACACCCTGACCAGCGCCTGGTCGATCTCCTCGGGCAACTACTCCAACCGGTTCTCGTCGATCGTCAGCGATGCCATCGCCGATTGCGCGGATGCAGTGGCGTGGAAGCTGCGCCGCATTGCCGGCGAAATGCTGGATGCAAGCCCCGATGACATCGAGCTGGCCGATGGCGCCGCACGCGTGGTCGGCGTGCCGGATCTCAAGATCCCCGTTCATCAGATCGCGGCGAACACCCACTGGAACACGCAAGGCATGCCGGAAGGCGTCTCACCCGGTCTTTCCGAGACAGCCTATATCTCGCCGCATGCCATGGGCTCCGTCGATGAGGCCGATCGCGTCGCCTCTGCGGTCACCTATGGCTTCGTCGCGGACGTGGTCGCGGTGGAGATCGATCGCGAGACCGGCGAGCTCGCCATAGACCGCTACGCCTCAGTGCATGATGTGGGCACCCAGCTCAATCCGCTCATCGTGGAAGGGCAGATCCGCGGCGGTTTCCTGCACGGGCTCGGTGCCGCCTTGATGGAGGAGCTGCGCTACGACGAGGAAGGCCAGTTCCTGTCCGGCACCTTCGCGGACTATACCTGCCCGACAGCCATGGAAGTGCCCGAGGTGCTGATCGGGCACACGGAAACCCGCTCTCCCGCGAACCGGCTCGGCGCCAAAGGCATGGGCGATGGCAGCTCCATGCTGACGCCTGCTGCCCTTGCCAATGCGGTGGCGGATGCCTTGGGACGGGACGACATCGAAATTCCGCTCACCATGAGCCGGCTGTGGCGCCTTGCCAATCCCGATGCCCAGAATGAAGAAGCCGCGGCGGCCGATGGGGGGGCGCGCCCGGGCGAACTCACGGGAGCCGGAACCGCCATCGTGCCGATGCCGCCCGACGAGGTCTGGCGTCGGCTGACCGACGCCGAGACGCTCGCCGCAATCGTTCCCGGCTGCCGCAAGCTTGTCAAAGAGGGCGAAAACCGCTTCCGGGCAGAAGTGGAGCTGAAGGTCGCTGCGATGCGCGGTCTGTTCAGCGCCACCATCGATCTGCGCGATCCCGCACCACCGAGAAGCGTCAATCTTGTCGGCACGGTCGCCGGCGAGCTGGGCTTTGGCCGCGGTGAGGGGGTCGTGACTCTCGAGCCCTTAGATCGCGGTACGCGCCTCTCCTATCGTTACCGCGCGCGTATCGGCGGCAAGGTCGCAACGGTCGGCCAGCGCATGTTGGGCAAGGTCACCGAGGTGCTGATCGCCCGCTTCTTCAAAGCTCTGGCCGCGGGAGCGCAACGGGAGCGGCAGGGCTTTGGCGCCCGCCTCGGCGCCTGGTTCACGAGCAGAAAGGGGAGGCGCGTATGAAGCCCGTGCCCTTCGACTATGTCCGCCCGGAGACTGCTGAGGAAGCCGTGGCACTCCTCGCCGAATTTGGCGGCGACGCAGTTCTCCTTGCGGGGGGCATGTCGCTGGGGCCCATGCTCAACCTGCGCCTGGTCAGGCCCGCTGTGCTGATCGACATCGGCCGTATCGGCGAGCTCTCGACGGTAACCGCCGCAGACGGAACGATGCTGACCGGCGCGGTGCTGCGGCAAAGCCAGGCGCTTGCCAATGGCGAGCTGATGAGGGCGCTCCCCCTGCTTGGCCTGGCGCTGCCCTGGGTGGGCCATGTCCAGACGCGCAATCGTGGCACGCTCGGCGGTTCGGTCGCGCATGCGGACCCGAGCGCGGAGATTCCCCTGGTGCTTGCGACCTTGGGCGGGCACGTGCATCTGCGCTCGCGGCGCGGCCGGCGCCGCATCCCGGCGCGCGACTTCTTCTTGGGCATGCTCACCACCGCCCGTTCTCCCGAAGAGATGGTGCTGGCCCTGGAATGGCCGCAGCAAAGCGCAGGCGAGATTTTCGCATTCCGAGAAGTGGCCCAGCGCCATGGCGATTTCGCTGTTGCAGCGGTGGCCTGCCGTGCGCTGCTTGATCATGGCAGCCTGCGAGAGATCACGGTCGGGATTGGCGGCGTTGAAGACCGGCCCGTGGTCTTCTTGCCCGCCGACTATGCCGGAGCCTCCGCGGGTGCTGCTCTTGCGGAAAACATCGCAGCCGAGGTCGCCGCGCGGCTCGATCCGCTGAGCGACCATGTGGCCAGTGCAGGCCAGCGGCGGGCTCTTGCCCGCACCTTGGTCCGGCGTGCTCTGGTCGATGCATTCACCGCACCCGAAAGGATGGCCGCATGACCGCTGCGTTGAGGAAAGGCGACCAGCGCCACCGCATCGAGCTCACCGTGAACGGCCGCAGGCGGATGGGCGAAGCGACCCCACGCACACTGCTCAGCGATTTCCTCCGCCACGAGCTCGGCTGCTTCGGCGTCCACGTGGGCTGCGAGCATGGCGTCTGCGGCGCCTGCACCATCATTCGCGACGGCTATGCCCAGCGCAGCTGTACCCAATACGCCATCCAAGCGGAGGGCGCCGAGATCCGCACCGTCGAATCCCTGAGCGACGGTGCCGATCTCAACCCGCTGCAAGCCGCGTTCCGCCGCCATCATGCCCTTCAATGTGGCTTTTGCACCCCGGGCATTCTCATGTCGGCCACCGAGTTTCTCGAACGCAACCCGGCTCCGACCGAGCGCGAGGTGCGCGACATGCTGTCGGGTCATATCTGTCGCTGCACGGACTACCACGGGATGGTGCAGGCTATCCTCGAAGCCGCCGGCAAAAGGACGGAGGAGAAGGGGTCATGATGGATCTCGGCACCCTGTTTCATTTCGCCGTACAGCGCTGCCCGGGCGCCGAAGCGATCGTCGATGGCAGCACCCGGCGCACCTATGCGGCCTGGTATGGCGAGATCCGCGCAGTGGCAGGCGCGCTGCGCGGCATGGGGCTCAAACGCGGCGACCACCTGGTCGTGGTGATGCGGAACCGCTACGAAACGGCGAGCCTCTATTGGGCAGCCCATATGCTGGGGCTCATCTTTACGCCGGTCACCTGGCGCGCTAGTGCGGACGAGCTGCGCTATTGCCTCGAAGATGCCGAAGCGGCTGGCGTTGCCTTCGATGACGGCGCCGGCGACGAGATCGGCAAGGCCTTGGCCATGATCGATTTTCCTGCAGAGAAATCGGTTGTCGGTCCGGGCGGGCGCGGTGAAGGCGTGCGCTTCGAAAGCCTGCTTGCAGCGGACCCGATCGACGGGCCCGAAGCCAAGATCGATGCCGAGGCCGCCTGCCTCATGCTATACACCTCCGGCACCACTGGCCGGCCCAAAGGCGTGCCGCGCTCCCATCGCGCGGAATACATGGCGGGCCTATCGCAGCTCGTGCACAACCGCTATCGGTTCGGCGAGTCCGCCATCGGCGTCATGCCCATGTTCCACACCATGGGCGTACGGATCATGCTGTCGACGGCGATGCTGAACGGCAAGCTGGTCTGCGTGCCGGATTATCGCCCTGAGCGCGTCATCGCGCTGATCGAGGAAGAGCGGATATCCAGCGCCTTTCTCGTGCCGACGATGTTCCACGACATCCTTCGCCATCCTGACTGCGCGGCCGCCGACCTCAGCTGCCTCACCCATGTCGGCTATGCCGGCATGTCCATGACCACCTCCTTGACCAAGGCCGTGCAGGAGCGGCTGCGGCCCGAGGTGTTCATCAACTTCTACGGCTCGAGCGAGATCTATACGTTTTCCGTCTGCGATCACCTAGACCGGAAGCCCGGATGCGCCGGACGGCCTGGGGTGAACCAGGCACTGCGGATCGTCTCCACCGCCGCTGGTCCCGACGATATCGACGCGACGGTTCATCCGGGCCAGACGGGCGAGATCATCGCCAGCATGAGCAGCCCCGAGGCGTTCCGTTCCTATTGGAAGCGTCCGGATGCTGATCGCAAGGCGCTGCACAGAGGCTGGTACCGCACCGGCGACCTCGGGACCATGGACGAGGATGGCGAGTTGTACGTGGTCGGACGCGTGGACGATATGATCATCTCGGGGGCCGAGAACATCTATCCCGAAGAGGTCGAGGATGTGTTGAGCCGGATCGATGGCGTGACCGCGGTGGCGGTCATCGGCCTGCCCGACGAGCGCCTGGGCCAGAAGGTGGTTGCCTGTGTCGAGCCCAACGGCGAACACGTCACCTCGGATGCACTGGATAATGCCTGCCTCAGAAGCGGGCTCGCCCGTTTCAAGCGGCCGCGCGAGTACATTTTCGTCGAGGCTTTGCCCCGCTCGGCCTCCGGCAAGCTGCTGCGCCGCCGATTGCGGGAAACCTATTCGAAAAGCGAGCAATCCTAGGAGAGGAAACCGATGCGTAAAGATTATGCCGACCAGCGCGCTTCCGTTCTGCGCGAGCTTGATGGGCTGCGCTATGAGGTCGACACGGAAAACAAGATCGGATGGCTCATTCTCGATCGCCCTCCTCTCAACATCGTCTCCTATCGCGGCCGGCAGCAGATCAATGCCATCATGGAAGCCTTCTCCGAGGACGACGATGTCCGAGTCGTGGTGATCCGAGGCGCCAACGGCGTCTATACCTCCGGCGGCGACGTGAAGGCATTCCCGCAAATTCCGCTCGACCGCATGTCCGATCTCGCCTGGAACATCTCCGCGCCCGAGCGCTGCCCGAAGCCGGTGATCTGCGCCATCGAGAAATATGCCATGGGCGTGGGCTTCGAGCTGGCCATGGCTTGCGACATTCGTATCGCCACCAAGGATTCCGTGGTGGCGCTACCCGAAGTGACGCTCGGTCAGATTCCGGGCAGCGGCGGCAGCCAACGGGTCGCCCGCATCGCCGGCACGACGCGCGCCTTCGAGATGATGGCATTCGGCCGGCGGGTACCGGCGCCCGAGGCATTGCAATGGGGATTGTTGACCCGGGTCGTGGAGGATGCCGCAGCGCTCGAAAAGGAGATCATGGATATGGTTGCGAAGCTGCGGGCAGGCTCGCCGCTCGCCCTGCGCACGATCAAGCGCGTGCTCGCGACGACATATGATACGAGCCTCAGCGTGGGTCTGGAGCTTGAAGGCCATGCCTACGAGAAGCTTCGCCGCACAGAGGACTATCAGGAAGGCATCACTGCCTTTACCGAGAAGCGCAAGGCCAATTTCAAGGAGACGATCTAGGCGAGCAGGTGCGCAGCCGGGTGGCCGCCATGCTCGGGAGGTGCTCATGACCACAGCGCTAGAAATCTTCCAGGGCCGCTTCGGTAGGGTAGCGCTTCTCGATATCAATCAGGGGCTGGTGGATCACGCGCATCCCCATTGCCATGTGCTGATCAAACTGGGAGGCGCAGATAGCGCCTTCCGGGTGCGCGACAGGTTTTGTCCGCTGACAGACGAAACCATGGTGCTGGTGAACGCATGGGAGCAGCACGCCTACACGCCACAACGCCGCTCGGCCGGCACACTGATCCTGGCGCTTTACATCGAGCCCAGCTGGCTTGCGGAGCTTGATCGCCTGTTCGGAGCCAGCGGGCAGCCGGGTTTCTTTCCGCAACCTGTTGCGAGAGTGACCCGGCACATCCGCACCGCCAGCTACGAGCTCGCTGAAGCGCTCGCCGGAGGTGTGAGCGCCGGAGACCGGATGGATCTGCTCCATACGCTCATGGTGCAGGTCATCGAGCAATTCTCCCAATGGCGCGATCGAACGATCCGGCCTTGCATCCACGGAGACTTCCGCATCCGCAAGGCGCTCCGGCACCTGCGCGATTGCATCGGCGAACCCTTCATACTGGAGGATGTCGCCCGCAAGGCAGGCTTGTCCCGATCTCAACTATTTCGAGGGTTCAAGAGCGATCTCGGCATCACGCCTAAGCTCTATTTCAATTGCCTTCGCATGGAGCTCGCCATCTCATGCCTGGCGGAAGAGGACGAGCGGCTCGCGATCCTTGCGGACCGCTTGGGCTTCAGCATGCAATGCCACTTCACCCGCTTCTTCCGGGGCCATCTCGGGATCACACCAAGCCGCTACCGGCGGGTGGTGCGAGTTGCCGAGCCGATGAGATCCTTCCCCGCAAGAGGAACCATGCGTTCTCCCTCGGGCCGGGTGGCGGCGCAGCGGGCATCAGCCTAGGAGCTCGCGGAGCCGCTCCCGTCCATCCGGTGCAAGCAGGCTGTCCAAATCGAGCGTCTCCTCGCCGGGGACGCGAATTCTGGTGAAGGTGAACGGATCGACCCCCAGTGGTACCGTGGCATCCAGCCCCATCTTCGCGCTCACGCCGGCCTTGGCCGACGGGTCGAGCCTCGAGCCTTGAGCGCCGCTGACAAGTATGAGGTCGCGGTCTGCTTGGAACCGCGTGGCCACGGCCCATTGCACGTCGTGGTCGTCATGGATGTCTACATCGGGGTCGACGACGGTCACCTGCTTGATGTCGTAATGGGTGCCGAAGGCCGCGAGAATGATGTTCTTGGCTTCGCCCTCGCTGCGCTTTTCGATCTGCACCACCAGATGATAGCGGCACACCCCGCCGCGGGTCAGATGCACGTCCCGGACATTCGGGAACACGCGCTTGAGATGGGCGAGTATGGTCGCTTCCCTGGGCAGTGCCCCGAGCAAGAGATGCTCCAGCCCTCCGCCCACGATTGTGTGAAAGATCGGGTTCCGGCGATGGGTGACGAGGTCGATCTCGATCACATGCTGGTCCTCGCGGCGGCCGTAATACTGCGGAAACTCGCCGAACGGCCCCTCCGGCTCCCGGACGTTCGGCAGAAGCCGCCCCTCCAGCACGATTTCCGCCTGCGCCGGCACGCGAACGTCATTGGTCCGGCATTTGACGACTTCCAGCGGCGTCCCATGCAGCGCGCCCGCGATCTCCAGCTCGTCCTGCCCTAAGGGTGCAATCGCCTGCGAAGACAGCAGGGTCAGGGGATCCACCCCGATGACGATGGCGACCTGCAGAGGCACTCCGGCTTTCTCCGCCATCTCATGGAAAGCGAGCGTATGCCGCGGCAGCAGCAGCACGCCGATCCGGTTCGGCCCCGATATTTGACATCGATGAATCGTGACGTTCTGCTCGCCCGTTGCCGGGTTGCGGGAAATCAGCAGTCCAGCCGTGATATAGGGTCCGCTGTCGAGCTCGTTGTGTGTCGGAATTGGCAGCAGCCTCACGAGATCGATACGCTCGTGGATCACCTCCTGGACAGGCGCATCCGGGACCTCTCGCCAGGCAACGGGGTTGTCTGCTGCCCGCCGGTAGCGCTCCAGCAGTTCGGCTTGTGGCACACCCAACGCTTCGGCAAACCAGCTTCGGTCGCATAGAAGATTGGCGATGACCGGAATCCCTTGCCCGCCCGGTTCCGGACAAAGAATCGCGGAACGCGTCTGAAGACGTTTGGCCAGGGCGGCGATTTCAAATCTGAGGTCCAAGCCCGGTCGCGCAATGAAGAGCCGTTCGCTCGACGCCAGATGACGGAGCCATGGCCGCAATTGGCGGAATGGTGCTGGTTGCATCGATGCCTCCCTCCAGCGCATTCCAGTGGATAGCCAAGCTGCGCCGATTAGACCACATGCTGCCGGTGCCCAGCCTGATTTTTGAGACTGCAGGGCAAATGTTGCCACCTCAGGGCAAACACAGGTGCTCTTCTTCCGTTATACTCGGCCTTTGGATCTGCAACCTCAACGACACGAAAGATTCCGGGAGGGTCCACATGCGCAGAGGGATGAGGCAGCTGGTTGGCTGCGCGGTTGCGGTCGGGCTATTCGCCATCGGACTAGGGGCCAAGGCGCAGCAGGCGCCGGTCAACTGGACGCTGGCGTCGTTCGTGCAGGGCTCGAGCTGGTATGTCTATGGGGTCAACCTCGGCGAGCTGCTGCGGGCGGCGCTGCCTGAGGGCTCCACGGTCGACACACCGCCCATTGCCGGCGGAACGGGCAATCCTCCCCTGGTCGCGGCTGGGAAGGCAGATCTGGCGCTGGGCATCGCCACCGTCAGCGGGTGGGCCATGGAAGGCAAACACGCGTACGAGAAGCCGTTTCCCAATCTCCGCGGGCTGATAGGCGGGCTCGACGAGTATTTTCTGCTGCCCGTCGCCAAGGGCAACAGGCCTGCCGATCTCGACACATTTCTGAAGGAGACGCCGAAGGCGCGCATCGTGCTCCTGCAAAAGGGAAGCCTCGGCTCCCTCGGCGGGCAGCAATTGCTCGAGATCGCCGGCGCAGGTGAGAAAGCCCTGGCGGATGCGGGCGGCTCTTATGAATTCGGCTCCTTCGACATGGTGAAGACGCGCTTTGCCGGCGGGTCCGCGGACGTCTTCGTTCAGGTGGTCACCGTCGGCCATCCCGCGATCACCGAAATGGGCCAGAGCCAGCAGCTGACATATCTCCAGCCGTCCGACGAGACCTTGGAGAAAATGCGGGAGCAGTTTGGATGGGGCGTGGCCGTTCTTCCCGCCGGCACCTTTCCTGGGCAGGAGAAGGACCTGAAGCTGCCGAGCTCGACCACCATGCTGTTCACCACCGCCGAATTTCCGGCAGATCACGCTTACTTCGTCGTCAAGACCATTTGCGAACAGACGGAAAAGCTGCGAGCGGCCCACGAAGCGCTCCGGGGTTTTGATTGCGAGAAGGACAAGGTGTGGCGGCAGGAGGTGATCGGCATTCCCCTGCACGAGGGTGCAGAGCGGTATTACCGCGAGCGTGGCTGGATCCAATGACGGTCGAGATGAGCGGCGTCCGTCCTTGCCATGGCTGAGAGCGCGATCGAAGCAGACCCGAAGGTTGCCGGTGCTGCAAGCCGCTGGGCCGATCTTGCCACCCCTGCCGCCCTTTTGGCTCTTGCCTGGAGCGCTGCGCAGATCGCCTTTGCGATCTGGCCCACCATAGACACGCTCTCGCAGCGGGCCTTGCACGTCAGCTTCGCCATCGCGCTGGCTTTTGCGATGTTGGCCAGCAAGGCGGGCCCCACCCAGCGCTGGATTGACAATCTGTTGGCCATCCTGGCTCTGGCGCCGGGGCTCTACATCGTGCTCAACAGCGACTACCTGACCAGTGGCCGCATCATCGGGCTCGATCCGGTGCGGCCTTTGGACTACATCTTCGGGCTTCTCGTCATCGCGCTGCTGTTCATCGCATCCTATCGGGTGATGGGCCTGGGGCTGGCGATTTTCGCCATGGTGTTCGTGGCTTACTTCTTCATCGGTCCCTACCTGCCCGGCGAGCTGGCCCATCGCTATTCCGGCCTCGAGCGATTCATCGACAGCCAGTATCTCTCGCTCGATGGCCTCTATGGCGTACCGGTCGGCGTTTCGGTTTCCACGGTCTTCTATTTCGTGCTGTTCGCTGCGATCTATGACGCGTTTGGCGGCGGCCGCTTGATCATAGAACTGGCGATGGCCCTGACCGGCCGCCGGGTTGGCGGCCCGGCGAAGGCGGCTGTCGTCGCCTCCGGTCTTCTCGGCATGGTCTCCGGCAGCGCCGTGGCCAATGTCATGAGCACCGGGATCTTCACCATCCCCCTGATGCGCCATAGCGGCTACAGCGCACGCTTTGCCGGGGGCGTCGAGGCGGCGGCATCGACTGGCGCGCAGCTCGTGCCGCCGGTCATGGGAGCAGCCGCCTTCATCATGGCCGACTTTCTGAGGATCCCCTACCAGACCATCGTTCTCGCCGCCATAGCCCCCTCGATCGCCTACTACCTCGCGCTCCTTCTGATGGTGGATCTCGAGGCGCGCCGCCGCAAGGTCGCGCCCATCAGCGCGGAGCGCGAGCCGATACGGGATGTCCTCATTCAACGTGGCCATCTCCTCTTGCCGCTGCTCTGGCTGGCCTACCGCATCATCGTCGGCTTTCCCGTCGAGATGGCAGCGATCGAGGCCTCTGCCGCCACGGTGGTCATCGGCATGTTGCGACCGGCCACTCGGCAGCCGGCGATCGCGCTGGCTGCATCGCTTGCGGTTGCAGCTGAACGGGCGGTGACGGTGGCCTTGCCCTGTGCATTGGCCGGCATCGTCGTGGCGGTGATCTCGTTCACCGGACTGGGCACCAAGTTTACCGGCCTCATGATCACCCTGTCAGGCGGAAGCATGGCGGTACTGCTGGCTCTCACGATGCTGGCGAGCCTCGTGCTTGGCGCCGGCATGCCCACCACCTCGGCCTATATCATGGCCGCCGTTCTGTTGGCCCCCAGCCTTGCCGCCATCGGCGTGCCATCCTTGGCGGCCCACTTCTTCATCTTCTATTTCGCGATCCTTTCGATGGTGACCCCACCCGTTGCCTTGTCCGCCTACGCGGCCGCGGCGATCACCGGCGGATCGGCGTCGAGCACGGGATGGCAGGCTTTCGCTCTTTCGCTGCCAGGCTTCATCATACCCTTCGCCATCATCATCCACCCCGGCCTGCTGCTGATGGGATCGCCGCTGAGCCTCATGTGGGGGTTCGGCAACATTCTTCTCGGCCTGATCGGCATCGCGATCGCCGTCGTCGGCTGGCTATTCCGACCTCTGCGGCCAATCGAGCGCGCGATCTTCGCTGTGCTCGGTCTGGTGAATGTCTTGCCTGGCCTTTGGGTCACCATTGCCAGCGCGCTCATCCTTGCACTGGCCGGCGCCGCGATCTGGTGGACCGCGCCGAGAGAGGCTGGAGCCGTCGCTGGAGACCAGGACGACAGGGCGAGGTCCTTGTGAAGGAGCTGTCATGGCACCACCCCTGATCGTCGGCCTAAGCGGAGCCTCCGGAGCGGTGCTTGGGGTGCGCATGCTGGAAGTTCTGGAACAGAGCGGCATAGAAGCCCATCTGGTCGTCTCGCGGTCCGCGGTTCAGACATTGAAGGAAGAAACCGGCGGATCGCTGGACCGCATTCGCCGCCTGGCCGCGGTGACCTACTCGAACAGCGACATCGGCGCGGCGATTGCCAGCGGATCGTTCAAGACTCGCGGCATGATCATCGTGCCGTGCTCGATCCGCACCTTGTCTGACATCGCCTATTGCCGGGCCGACAGCCTTCTCGCCCGAGCAGCCGACGTGACGCTCAAGGAGCGGCGGCGCTTGGTGTTGGTCGTGCGAGAGACCCCGCTCCATGTGGGCCATTTGCGCAGCATGCTTCTGGCGACGGAGAATGGTGCGATCATCATGCCGCCTGTGCCGTCCTTTTACACGCGGCCGCAGACGATCGACGATGTGGTGAACCAGACCGTCGGCCGCGCGCTCGATCTGTTCGATATCGAGACGGATGTCGTAAGGCGCTGGAACCCGGCCCGGCCAATCGAGTCCGCGGGCACGGAATGAGCCTTACAAATAACGCTCTCGACAATCCCTTCTGGCGCTTTTCACTGGCGGTCTATGGTGCCGAAGGTGTCTCGGCCGAATGCCTGAACCTCCAGGAGCGCTTCGGGATCGATGTGAACTTGCTGCTGTTCTCCGCCTATCTGGGCGCCGTCGAGGGCCTGAAGCTCGATGGACAGCACCTTGCGGAGGCGGCGGAAGTGGTGCGCCATCTCCATGCTGAGATCGTGCGTCCCCTGCGCCAGGCACGGCGCGGGCTGAAGGTGGTCACGGGGTCCGAGGCGGTCGTGAAGGAGGCGCAGGCGGCCTATGCCAAGGTCAAGGCTGTCGAGCTTCAGGCCGAGCAGATGGAACAGGCGGTGCTGTGGGCCTGGCTGCAAAGCCATCGCGCGGAGTGCCCCAGCGCTCAAGCTGACCTGGCGCTGATTTGCAATCTGAGATCGCTCCTCAACAAATATCACGATGCAGGGGCGCTCGCCGCTGAACCGGATCGGATGCTGGGAGGCTTCATTCGCGCCACGCGGAAGACCGCGGGCCTCCCGGCCTCTGATCGAGCAAGCTGAGGTTATCCGCGCCACTCTGATGCCGCGACAAGCTTGCGCTGCCGGATCGTGCGTGTCGCAAAGGCCACTAACCGGGACATTCTTCCTGCATGACGGACACCATTTGGCCCCCGCGATTGCATTCCGTTGTTACAATTTGTAGTTGTATTAAGAATTTATACATACATCTGCAGTGGGGGTGCCATGCGGTCGCGCCATCCTGGGCTATTGCCGCCCTCTCGTCGCGATATCCTTCGGCTGGAAAACAGCGTCTCGCTCCGGGCGTTGCTCTCAGGTCATCAGGTCGGCTGCGCCGGTACCGTCGGGGGTAAAGATAGACGCATAGGCATCAGGAGCATGACAACAGCTGCCGCCTGCACGTTGTTGACGCTCGCGACTGGACTCCATCAGGCGAGCGCAGCAGACATTGTTGTGTCTGGACCCGGCACCAAGACAGGCGAGTACACCACCGCGCCCGGCCAGAACATCCACTTTGAGAATAACGTGGATTTTCGTGGTACGGTGACGGTCTCAGCAGGCTCCACGATGGTGGTCGACCACGGCTCCTCAGCCACTTACGACGCTGATCCGATAGCCTGGCTCACACTGCTCGACGGCCAGTCTGCAAGGTTAGTGAACCATGGGACAATGCGCTACGTTGGCGGCAGGCCCGACGGCAACGTCGATACGATTCAGTCAAAACAGAACGCGCCTTACGACGTTTCGGTCGAAAATTATGGGGTGATGCAGAACAACTCCCTTTTTCAACATGCCTACGTTCTGGAGCTCAATACGCACGGACGGACCACGCTGACTAACCATGCCGGCGGGTCGATCATTGCTGACAATGTCGCCATCGGCAGCTTTTCCAACGTGAGTGGTGCGTTGGTGGTGGTCAACAATCAAGCGGGCGCCACGATCGAGGGCGGGGTCAACGCATTCAGGATCAGCGGTGAAGCCTCGTTCAATGTGAGGAATGGCGGCACGATCAGGACCAGAACGGCGGGCAATGCCTCCATGGAGTTTGGCAACCACGCGGATAAGCTTACGCTGGAAGGAACTTCCCAAATCATTGGGTATGTGAATGCCGGTGGCGGATTCGATACCCTCGCTCTGGCTGGCGGATCTTCTGGCAGGTTCAATTTGGCCGAAATGAGCGCGACGGGACACTACCGGCATTTCGAGCAGATCGACATCATCGAGGGCACGCAATGGACCTTCACGGGCCACACGACGGACATCTCCTCCGTGGTCGTAGAGGACGGCAGCCTCACATTGGGGGGTGCCAATGCCTTCACCAATGCGAGCCTGTCCGTGGGTTCATCGGCAAGCGTTACTCTGGATGGGTTTGACCAGACGGTAACAGGCTTGAGTGGCGCTTCCGGCGCACAGCTCGATCTCGGCTCGGCGCATTTGACCGTCCAGCAGAGCGGCAACACCACCTATGCCGGTACGATCAGCGGCACCGGCGGGCTTACCAAGGGCGGCAGCGGTACCCTCACCCTGTCCGGCCCAAACACCTATACCGGCGGCACCAATATCACCGGCGGCATTTTGCGGGCCGGGGCGGACAATGTGCTGGGAGGCGGCGCGCTCACCATCGCCGGTGGTGGTGAGCTGGATTTGAACAACCACGATCAGTCGGTCACCGATCTCAGCGGCGCCGACGGTTCCCGGATCGTGCTCGGCTCCGGCACCCTCACGGTCGACCAGGCCGCTTCGACGGTCTATGCCGGCACGATCAGCGGCACCGGCGGGCTTGTGAAGAATGGCGCCGGCACGCTCACGCTTTCCGGCCAAAACACCTTCAGCGGCACGACCGCCGTCAATGACGGCATCTTGCAGGCAGGCGCCGAGAACGTTCTCGCCCATTCCGAACTCGTTCTTGCGGCCACGGCCACATTCGACCTCAATGGCCATGACCAGACCCTTGCCGGCTTGAGTGGTGAAGCCGGATCGCACATCGAATTGGCGGCGGCCGACCTTACCGTCGTCCAAAGCGTTGATGCGACATATGCCGGCACGCTCAGCGGGACGGGCAGCCTGGTCAAGGACGGCGCGGGCACCCTCACCCTCTCCAGCACCAATGACTATAGCGGTGGCACCGATATAGCGGGCGGCATCCTGCGCGCCGAGGCGGAGAACGCGCTGGGCAGCGGCGCCCTGACCGTCGCTGGCGGGGCCGAACTGGACATGAACGGCCATGACCAGAGCGTCGGCGATCTCAGCGGCGGCGCCGGTGCCCGAATCGACCTCGGTGCCGCCACCCTCACGATCGACCAGACTGGTTCGACCAGCTATGCCGGCACGATCACCGGCAGCGGCGGCGTCGTGAAGAACGGCACGGGCATCCTCACCCTGGCCGCCACCAATGACTATAGCGGCGGCACCGACATAGGCGGCGGCATCCTGCGCGCCGAGGCCGACAACGTGCTGGGCAGCGGGGCTTTGACCATCGCTGGCGGTGCCGAGCTGGATATGAACGACCACGACCAGACCATTGGCGATCTCAGCGGTGCGGCGAATGCCCGAATCGACCTCGGCTCCGGCACCTTAACGGTCACGCAAACCGGCTCGACCACCTATGCCGGCACCATAGCCGGTACCGGCGGGCTTAGGAAAGACGGCACCGGCACCCTCACCCTCGCCGCCTCCAATGATTATAGCGGCAGTACCGACATCAACGGTGGCATTCTGCGCGCCGAGGCCGACAACGTGCTGGGCAGCGGGGCTTTGACCATCGCTGGCGGTGCCGAGTTGGATATGAACGACCACGACCAGACCATCGGCGATCTCAGCGGTGCTGCCGATTCCCGGATCGAGCTCGGTTCCGGTCGCCTCACGGTCGAGCAAACCGGCTCGACCACCTATGCCGGCACGATCAGCGGCACCGGCGGAGTTGTGAAGAACGGCACAGGCACCCTCACCCTGGCCGCCGCCAATGATTATAGCGGCGGCACCGATATTAACGGCGGCATCCTGCGCGTCGAGGCGGATGACGCGCTGGGCAGCGGCGCCCTCACGATTGCCGGCGGTGCGGAGTTGGACCTGAACAATCACAACCAGTCGGTCGCCGATCTCAGCGGCGCCGCCGGTTCCCGGATCGCGCTCGGTTCGGGTAGCTTAACGGTCGAGCAAACCGGCTCGACCACCTATGCCGGCACGATCGCCGGCACCGGCGGACTTGTGAAGAACGGCACAGGCACCCTCACCCTGGCCGCCGCCAACGATTATAGCGGCGGCACCGATATTAACGGCGGCATCCTACGCGCCGCGGCGGATGACGTGCTGGGCAGCGGCGCTCTCACCATCGCTGGCGGTGCCGAGCTGGACCTGAACGATCACAATCAGTCGGTTGGCGATCTCAGCGGCGGCGCCAATGCGCGAATCGACCTCGGCTCCGGCAGGCTTACGGTCGACCAAACCGGCTCGACCAGCTATGCCGGCACGATCACCGGCACCGGTGGTCTGATTAAGGAGGGCGCGGGCACCCTCACACTGGCCGCCACCAATGATTATAGCGGCGGCACCGATATCGCCGGCGGTATCCTGCGCACCGAGGCGGAGAACGCGCTGGGCAGCGGCGCTCTCACCATGGCCGCGGGTGCCGAGCTGGACTTGAACGGCCATGACCAGGCGGTCGGCGATCTCAGCGGCGCCGCCGATTCCCGCATCGCGCTCGGTTCCGGCAGCCTTACGGTCGACCAGACCGGCTCGACCACCTTTGCCGGCACGATCACCGGCAGCGGCGGACTTGTGAAGAACGGCACAGGCACCCTCACCCTGGCCGCCGCCAACGACTATAGCGGCGGCACCGATATTGCGGCGGGAACCATTCGGCTGGGTGCGGAAGGCGCTTTGGGCACGGGGCAAGTGCACATTGGCGCCACCGCCAAGCTCGATCTCAACGGTTTTGATGCGGCGCTGGACGCACTCACGGCAGATGCCGGCGGCGAGGTCGCGCTCGGCGGCGCCACCCTTACCGCCGACGAAGACACCGACCATACGTTCTCGGGCGTGATCACCGGAACGGGCGAACTCGTCAAGACGGGCGCGGGAACGCTCACTCTCGATCACGTGAGCACGATGACGGGAACCGTCGACATCGTCGATGGCGCCCTTAAGGCCGGCGTCGCCGATGTGCTTGCGCACACGGCGTTCACGATCGATGGCGATGGCAGCTTCGATCTGAACAATTTCAACCAGACCATCGACGGTTTGAGCGGCAGTTCGGGCGCCCAGGTGAAGCTTGGTTCGGCCAGGCTCACCATTTCGCAGGACGATAATGCAACCTTCGCTGGCAGGATCAGCGGCACTGGCCGGCTCGTCAAGGACGGCGCCGGGATCCTTACTCTGTCCGGTGCCAACACCTATGGCGGTGGGACCAGAATCGCTGCGGGCACGTTGCAGGCCGGCGCCGAGAACGTGCTGGGCAGCGGTGCTGTCGACATCGCTGCCGGCGCGACTTTCGACCTCGACGGCCACGATCAGACCATTGGCGATCTGACGGGTGCGCCCAACGCGGCCATTGCGCTCGGCTCAGGCACCCTCACGGTGAAGCAAACCGATACGGGCACCTATGCCGGCACCATCAGCGGCAGCGGCCGCCTCGTCAAGGACGGCGCCGGCACGCTCACGCTCTCCAACGCCAACGATTATAGCGGCGGCACCCGTATCGAAGAGGGGATCCTGAGCATCGCCTCGAACAGCAGCCTAGGCGAAGACAGCGGGCCACTGGAGATCGCCGGTGGCATCCTGCAAACCAGTGGTGACATCACCATGTCCCGTTCGGTGACGGTCAGCAACGGCCTGGGCGGGGGCGGAACCGGCAGCGGCATAGACGTGGCGGGCGGCACCCTCACCCTGAGCGGGGACCTGTCCGGATCGAGCCTCACCAAGACCGGGTCTGGCCGTCTCGTCTTCGATGGCGCGGGGACGCTTTCGGGCGCACTCACCATCGGCCAGGGCACAATGGGCCTGCTCAGCCCCCTCACCTCCGCATCCGTCGTGGTCGAGGAGGGTGCCTCGCTCTATGGCGCCAGCGCGGTGACCAATCTCATCGTGCGCGGCAACTTTGCCGTAGGCGAGCGGGCGCCCGAAGATATTCGCGCCGGCGGCGGCGCCGCCACCGCTGCCACCTTCACGGTGGAAGGCGACGTGCTGTTCGAGGATACCGCCAATTATGTGGTCAGCAATGCGGTCGACGGCACCGTGCCCGAGACGGTCGCAGGCGGCGACGTCACCATTCTCGGCGGCACGATCACGCTTCATGGCAGCTATGAGGAAGGTGTGCGCTATGCCCTCATCACGGGGGCGAGCCGGGTCGGCAACTTTTCGAATGTGGTGGCCGATGCCGACGGTCTCCTTCCGAAGCTGTTCTATCGGCCAGACGGTGTTTACCTCGGGTTTTTCGAAACCCTGCCCACCCTCGATCTCATCTGCGGGACGCGCAACGAATGCGCGGTGGCCAGAACGATCGACAAGATCAACGGGGGAGGCTTGAGCCCCGGCTCACCCCTTCAGCGCCTCAAGGACGACCTCGAATCCAGCGAGGATCCCGCCGCGGTGCGGCAGGCCCTGTGGACCATGGACGCGGAGGTCTATGGGGATGCTTCCGCCGCCGCCGCCCGCATAGTCCACAATGCCCGCTATGCGGTCCGCACCCGCATGGTCAGTGCGAGCATTGGCGCGAGCACTGGTGCCGGTGTGTTAGGCGCTGATGCCGACGTGAATATTGCCCCGGCCGGCGGCGACGCTTATGCCGAGCCGATGCTGCCCCCGCCGGCCTATGCGCCCGTCCAGTACTGGTCCGCAACCCGCGCCGGCACCCTNAACGGCACCTTCGACCTCGGCGGCTCCGACCAGACCGTGGCCGCCCTGAGCGGCGCCACGGGCGGCACGGTGGCGCTCGGCGCCAACACGCTCACCGCCGATCAGGACATCGACACCACTTACGCCGGCATCATCGCCGGCACCGGCGGCCTCACCAAGGAGGGCACCGGCACCCTCACCTTGACGGGTGAGAACACCTATAGCGGCAAGACGGCGGTCAATGACGGGGTGCTCCGGGCGGGCGCCGCCAATGTGATCGCCGCCTCCGCGCTCGACGTCACTGCCCCCGGCCGCTTCGAGCTCGCCGGCTTCGACCAGACCGTGGCCGGCCTTGCCGGCGATGCCGGCGCCGTCGTCGATCTCGGCACCGCCACCCTCACCTCGGACCAGGACCACGACACAACTTACGCCGGGGTGCTGGAGGGCACGGGCGGCCTCACCAAAGAGGGCTCCGGCACCCTCACCCTCACGGGCAAGAACACCTATAGCGGCACCACGGCGGTCAATGACGGCATCTTGCGGGCCGGCGCGGCCGACGTCATCGACCAGTCCCATCTCGACGTCAACGGGCCCGGCCGCTTCGAGCTCGCCGGCTTCGACCAGACGGTGAAGAGCCTCACCGGCGATGCCGGCGCCACGGTGGATCTCGGCGCCGCCACCCTCACCGTCGACCAGGCCATCGACACAACCTATGCGGGCACCATCGCCGGCACCGGCCCCCTTCACAAGCAGGGTTCGGGCA
Organism: Rhodoligotrophos defluvii; assembly: GCF_005281615.1. NCBI lineage: Bacteria > Pseudomonadati > Pseudomonadota > Alphaproteobacteria > Hyphomicrobiales > Rhodoligotrophaceae > Rhodoligotrophos > Rhodoligotrophos defluvii. The sequence continues at coordinate 1,006,145 of NZ_SZZM01000002.1, forward strand.
TTCTCACCCTCTCGGGCGAGAACACCTATCAGGGCGGCACCCGGATCACCGGCTCGGGCTCGCCCGGCTCGGGCGGTATCAGCATCTCGGATGACCGCAATCTCGGCGCAGCCTCCGGCGCGGTCGAGCTGATCGACGAGGGCCGCCTCATNCCACGACACAACTTACGCCGGGGTGCTGGAGGGCACGGGCGGCCTCACCAAAGAGGGCTCCGGCACCCTCACCCTCACGGGCAAGAACACCTATAGCGGCACCACGGCGGTCAATGACGGCATCTTGCGGGCCGGCGCGGCCGACGTCATCGACCAGTCCCATCTCGACGTCAACGGGCCCGGCCGCTTCGAGCTCGCCGGCTTCGACCAGACGGTGAAGAGCCTCACCGGCGATGCCGGCGCCACGGTGGATCTCGGCGCCGCCACCCTCACCGTCGACCAGGCCATCGATACAACCTATGCGGGCACCATCGCCGGCACCGGCCCCCTTCACAAGCAGGGTTCGGGCATTCTCACCCTCTCGGGCGAGAACACCTATGCCGGGGGCACCCGGATCACCGGATCGGGCTCGCCCGGCTCGGGCGGTATCAGCATCTCGGATGACCGCAATCTCGGCGCAGCCTCCGGCGCGGTCGAGCTGATCGACGAGGGCCGCCTCATCACCACGGCGGATGTGGAGAGCGACCGCGCCTTCACCCTCTCCGGCAGCGGCGGCATNCTCGCCGGCGCCGGCCCCCTTCACAAGCAGGGCGCGGGCATTCTCACCCTCTCGGGCGAGAACACCTATGCCGGCGGCACCCGGATCACCGGCTCGGGCTCGCCCGGCTCGGGCGGTATCAGCATCTCGGATGACCGCAATCTCGGCGCGGCCTCCGGCGCGGTCGAGCTGATCGACGAGGGCCGCCTCATCACCACGGCGGATGTGGAGAGCGACCGCGCCTTCACCCTCTCCGGCAGCGGCGGCATCTTCGACACCGATCCCGGCAATCTCACCCTCCATGGCGAGGTCGGCGGCGCCGGCGCCCTCATCAAGGAGGGGCCGGGGGTGCTCACCCTCACCAATGCCCGCAACAGCTATGCCGGCGGCACCGATCTGCGCGAGGGCACCTTGCGCGCCGGCGCCTCAAACGTGTTCGGCACAGGGGCCATCGATATCACGCAAGGCGCCATTCTCGACATGAACGGCTTCGAGCAGACCTTCGGCGGCCTCTCCGGCGATGGCGATCTCGACCTCTCCGCCAATCTCATCCTCGACATGGACGAGAACTCAACCTATGGCGGCTCGTTCTCCGGCATCGGCAAGCTGATCAAGCGCGGGCCCGCCACCCTCACCCTGACCAATGACAACCACCATACCGGCGGCACCCGCATCGAGGACGGCATCCTGAGCATCGCNCTTCTCCGGCTCGGGCAAGCTGATCAAGCGCGGGCCCGCCACCCTCACCCTGACCAATGACAACCACCATACCGGCGGCACCCGCATCGAGGACGGCATCCTGAGCATCGCCCGCGAGCAGAGCCTGGGCGATCCCGTGGGCGATCTGGAGATTGCCGGCGGCATTCTCTCGACCAGCGCCAGCATGACCATCGCCCGCGCGGTCGCGGTGAGCAACGGCGCGCCCGGTTCGGTGGGCAGCGGCCTCCATGTGGCGGATGGCACCACCCTTACCCTGAGCGGCGCGCTGTCGGGCACCGGCGCGCTCACCAAGACCGGCGGCGGCAGCTTGCTCTATACCGGCACCGGCGCCTTCGGCGGCACCTTGACCATCGGCGCAGGCACCATGGGCCTCATGGGCCGGCTGGCCTCCGCCACCCTGGCGGTGGCGGACGGGGCGGCCGCCTATGGCACCGGACAGGTCGCCAATCTCATCGTGCGCGGCGATTTTGCCGTGGGCGACGAGACCCCGGCGGCGATCCGCGGCGGCGCCATTCCCGCAACCGCCTCCAGCATGACGGTCGCCGGCACCGTCACCTTCACCGACACCGCCCATTACGTGGTCAGCCTGGCCGATGCCAGCGCCAGCAAGATCACCGCCGCCGGCGACATCACCATCGACGGCGGCACCATCGAGCTCTATGGCGACATCCAGGAGGGGATCAAATACGCCCTCCTCGAGGGGAGCGACGTCGATGGGGTGTTCGCCAGCGTCATCGCCCCCAACCAGAGCCTCAAGCCGCGGCTCTCCTATAGCGGCGGCACCGTGTTCGTCCGCTTCTACGAGACCCTGCCCACCCTCAAGGGCCTGGCCGGCACCCGCAACACCGCCTCGGTGGGCGAGGTCATCGACCGGATCGATGCCGGCGCCCTGCCGCCGGACTCTCCCCTGCAGCGGCTGAAGAACGTGCTGGAGGGCAGCGACGATGCCGCCGCGGTGCGCCAGGCCCTGTGGGCCATGGATGCGGAGGCCTATGCCAATGCCTCCGCCGCCGCCGCCCGCATGGTCCACAATGCCCGCTATGCGGTCCGCACCCGCATGGTCAGTGCGAGCACTGGCGCGAGCGCCGGTGCCTATGGCACGAGTGCCCATGGCACGAGTGCCTATGGCACAAGTGCCTATGGCACAAGTGCCGGCTACGGCGCCGATACAGCCATTGCCCCGGCCGGTGGCGATGCTTATGCCGAGCCGATGCTGCCCCCGCCGGCCTANGCCCGCATGGTCAGTGCGAGCGCTGGCGCGAGCGCCGGTGCCTATGGCACGAGTGCCCATGGCACGAGTGCCTATGGCACAAGTGCCGGCTACGGCGCCGATACAGCCATTGCCCCGGCCGGTGGCGATGCTTATGCCGAGCCGATGCTGCCCCCGCCGGCCTATGCGCCCGTCCAGTACTGGTCCGCAACCCGCGCCGGCACCCTCAAGCAGGGCAGCGACGGCAANACTGGTGCGAGCGCTGGTGCCTATGGCGCAAGTGCCTATGGCACGAGTGCCGGCTACGGCGCCGATACAGCCATTGCCCCGGCCGGCGGCGACGCTTATGCCGAGCCGATGCTGCCCCCGCCGGCCTATGCGCCCGTCCAGTACTGGTCCGCAACCCGCGCCGGCACCCTCAAACAGGGCAGCGACGGCAATGGCAGCGCCTATTCCGCCTCCGAGGGCTTCCAGATCTTCGGCGCCGAGACCGCAAGGCCATTGCTTGGATCAGACCTCCTCTATGGCGGCTATCTCGGCATCGGCTGGGCCAGCCTCTCCCTCAAATCCATCCCCCACAGCGCCAGCCTCACCGNATCAACGCCATTGCTTGGATCAGACCTCCTCTATGGCGGCTATCTCGGCATCGGCTGGGCCAGCCTCTCCCTCAAATCCATCCCCCACAGCGCCAGCCTCACCGCGCCCCAGGCCGGCGCCTATGCCAGGATCGCCCGCGGCAATGCCTTCTTCTACGGCCTGGCCGCGACAGCCCTGCCCTTCACATCAGCCAAGCGCAGCTTCGGCATCGAGGAGGAATGGTTCTCCACCAAGGCCAACTACACCATGGCCGCCATCAACGGCTCGATCGGCGCAGGCTACTGGCTCCCCGCCGGCCACAGCGCCATCCTCACCCCCTTCGTCGAGATCAACGGCCTCTATCTCTACCGGCCCAAGGTCGAGGAGAAGGGCGCCGGCAATGCCGGCCTCGACGTCCATGCCGAGAGCATCGCCTCCGCCGAGGCGGTCGTCGGCATCAGCCTGCAGGGCCATATCGCCAGCCTCCTGCCCAGCGACACCGGTTCCCTCTTCGCCGATCTCGCCCTGCGGCCCGAACTCATGCTCTCCTATGGCCGCGGCTTCGGCGATATCGACGACACCATCGCCTCCGCCTTCCTCGGCGCCAAGGGCCTCACCTTCCAAACCGAGGGCGCCAAGCTGGGCAAGGACCGCTTCCGCGCCAACCTGGCCCTCGCCGCCGAGGCCCCCCAAGCCCCCGTCACCTTCGCCATCNAGTCGTCGGCCTCAGCCTGCAGGGCCATATCGCCGGCCTCCTGCCCAGCGACACCGGTTCCCTCTTCGCCGATCTCGCCTTGCGGCCCGAACTCATGCTCTCCTATGGCCGCGGCTTCGGCGATATCGACGACACCGTCGCCTCCGCCTTCCTCGGCGCCAAGGGCCTCACCTTCCAAACCGAAGGCGCCAAGCTGGGCAAGGACCGCTTCCGCGCCAACCTGGCGCTCGCCGCCGAAGCCCCCCAATCCCCCGTCACCTTCGCCATCGGCTACGGCTTCGAATACGCCTCGAGGCAGACAAACCACTACCTCTCCCTCTCAGGCCAAATCCAATGGTGAGCCAAGCCAACGCGCCAACGCCCTCCCTGCGAGCGTAAACCTCGACGGCCCGCCATCGCGCGGGCCCTCTCCTTCTCAACCAGATTTAAGCCACGCGCCGCGCTCTTCGTGTCGCTGATTTATCCCCGCAGCCAGCGGTGGATTTATCATGGCAGCGAACCGAGGAGAGCCATGATCGGCACAGCCAAATCAGACTATGCGCTAACCGCCGGCGACGACTGGTCGGAAGACATCGTGCTGGTGGATGGCAATGACGCGGTGATCGACCTCACCGGCTTCGCAGTAGCCTTCGCGGTGGATTGGCCGGGCGGACACCTGGAGCTGACGGAAGGCGAAGGGATCACCGTGCATGCGGCGCTAGGGACGATCGTGGCGGCGCTGACCCCGGCCCAGACCCGGGTGCTGCCCCTGGGGCGGCTCACCCGCTATCAGCTGCGCCTTGCGGCGCCGCTCGATCCGCCCGAGAGCTTGCAGCCGGGCCTGCACACCTATCTGCGCGGTTTCCTGGTGGTGAAGCCCTCCCTGTTCGAGGCCGACCAATGACCACGTTTCTGCAAGTGCTCGACGGCGCGACCCAGCTCAGCGTGCTAGGCAACCTGTTCGATTCAGCCCGCGTGCCCAATGTGAAGATGTGGGGCGCGAAGGGTGATGGCGAGAGCGACGATACTGACCGGTTGCAGCAGGCGATCACCAACTGCCTGGCCAATGGGGACCCGCTCTATGTGCCGCCGGGGATCTATCTGGTCTCCGCACCGCTGGTGGTGGACAAGCCTTGCGCTCACATCTTCGGCGCCGTGCCGGTATTGACCGCCGGCCTCGTCAATCCTGGCGTCTATGACAACAGCCGGCGGGTCTCGACCCTGAAGGCGGCGCCCGGCTTTATCGGGGCCATGATCCATGTGCCCGAGGATGGGGTGAGCGCCGAGGAGCGGCGCAACCTGCTGATCCGCCATCTTCTGTTCCTGGGGGACGAGCCCTCGCGCCAGCGGGGTGTCTGGATCGAGGGGGCCTGCAAGTTCCCTGCTGTCACAGGCTGCGGCTTCCGCAGCATGGGCCTCGAGGCGATCCGCAACGACGGGGGACAGGTGCTCTTGCTGCGTGATGTCTATGTGAACCGCGGCTACATGGCCAGCGTGGACTTCGCGGGCGCGCCACTCAGCGACTTCGCAGGGGTGATCTACAACAACCGGCCCGATGCCCTGTTCGACAATGTGCATGCCGGCCATTCCGGGCCAAACGACAGCCCGTCAGGCCTCATCGCCTCGTTCCTGATGGGTGCCGTCTCCAATTGCCGCATGAGCAATTGCGTGGCGGAGAATTCCGACGTGGGCGGCCTGTGGCGGGGAACGGCGGGCCTGATCACCAATTGCCGCTTCGAGCTCTGCGGCAAGGAGGGCCTGGTGGTGACGGGGCAGCGCAACCAGGTCACCAATGCCAGCTTCGGCATCACCTTGTCGAGCCGGCAGGACGGCACTTACGATGCCCTGCGCGTGACCGGCTCGCAGAACCTGTTCGTCAACCTGAGCCTCAACACCACGGCCGGCCAGGTGCGGCACTTCATCAATGACGAGAGCAACGTGCCGGCGCATCAGCGCAACCAGTATATCGGAATCTATACGGCGAACCAGAGCGCGGCGATCCCGCGCATTGCCCAGCGTATCATCACCAAGACCGGGGCGGGCACCTCGATCGGCTATGCCGGCTCGCCCGGCTGGACCAACTTCTTTGACGCGAGCGGCGGCGGCGGCTCGATCAACGTGGATGGGGTCTCCGCCCTCAACTTCGTGCCGCCGGCGATCATCAGCAATCTCCTGAACGGGGTGGACGGCCAGGTGGTACGGCTGCAGGGATCGAGCGGCACCACCTACGCGCACGGGACCGGAAACCTGCGCACCCAGACCGGCGCCAACAAGGCGGTCGGCGCCAATGTGGTGGTCTCCTTCATCCGCCGCGGCGGGGTGTGGTATGAGGTGTAGGTGCGATGGGAACTATACACGCCCGCGTTGGCGAGAAATTGTACGACAAGATGCCCTCTAACTTAGAATGGAATCTCATCGTCTAGCTCATGGGTCCTTGTAGGTGAGGGCAACTGCCTACGCGGCGATCCGAGGCGCTTACGTTCTTCAGGCTCAGGAAGGGAGCTTTGGGGTTCCTTTTCCTTCGCGTTGTCAATCTCCCCAAAAATTAACTTGACCCACTTCCACCAGGGTTCTGCACCTTCGCGCTCCACATCGCCGCTTAGCCGCGCAACCCCGCGGATCGCGTCAGCAACGACTTCGAAGCGTGTGCGGTCACGATCAATTTCTAGCGTTAGCTCGCTAAGTTTCTTAAAGATGGCATCGCGCTTAATCTGCGACAGATTTGACTGCTCAACAGCTGTTCGGATTTGTTCGATATAGTGCCTAATCTTCTGTTTTGCCGTACTATCGAACGCAACACTATAACTTTTTCGTCGGCGTGCATGTTTGATCTTAATCTGAATAATCAAATTTGTAACATCTGTCTCAAACGTGTTGTAAAAATCCCAAGACCCTTGGTCATTAGCTGGTAATGTATAATCCTTAATGTGAGGTATATCGAGGGAGATAGAGGCGGCTAATACATGGTTACAATAGCGACGCTTGTAGTAACCGATTGCACTTCCTTCGTCGGAAGCTTCAATATCAGACTCGAGTTGCTTCTTATAGTGGGCCTCCAAAGCAACGAATGCTAGTTCAGGGTCCTCTGGAAGATCATCGTAGATTGACTCGCTCATACCGCTCGGCGCCTCACGATTCGCTGAAAAGGACAATAGCAGATTAGATGGGCAGGTTCACGAGACGTTCCAAGTTGAGCGTTGCGGCTCTGCGCGTCGGGTAATTCTCCCACCAACCAAGCACAACGGAAATAACCATGCTCAAGCGCCTGTGGATCGGCGCCCCGGGACTCGTCCTATGGGCGACGGTGGTGGCCACCTTTTGTCTTGGTGGCCTGGATCTGGTCGCGGGGGAAACCCGCGTCTTCAAACACCCGCTTTACCCGCTGCCGCGGGACTGGATCGCGCCTCGATCGGTGATCGTCTTTGCTGCCTGCATCAATGCGTGAGGTTCCCATGACCATCAACCGCGAGACCTTCTTTGCCTATGTGCGCCGGGCACCGTTCGGCGGCAGGCTGACCCAGCAGCAGGTCGACGGGCTCAATGCCATCCTCGCGCATTGGGAAGCCTGGTCTCAGAACAGGGATATCCGCTGGCTGGCCTATATCTTGGCGACGGTACATCACGAGACCGGAGGCAAGTTCGCGCCGGTGCGCGAGGCCTTTGCGGGTAGCGACAAGGCCGCCCGAAAGATCGTGGCCAGGCGAAGCTACGGCAAGGTCGAGGCCGCGGGGCATGTCTATTACGGCCGCGGCCTCATCCAGTTGACCTGGCTCAAGAACTACAAGCGCTTGGGCGATCTGCTCGGGGTCGACCTGGTGAACGCGCCCGACCTGGCGCTCGACCTGGACGTGTCCATTCGCATCTTGTTCGAAGGCATGGGGCAGGGCCTGTTCACCGGCAAGGGCCTGGGGGATTACTTCAACGCCACCACCGATGACCCGATCAGCGCCCGTCGCATCGTCAACGGCACCGACAAGGCTAAGCTAATCGCCGGCTATCACAAGAACTTCCTCGATGCGCTCAGGGCAGCCAAGGTCGCCGTCATCCCGCCGGCCGACGTCTCACCGGCCGCAGCCGAGCCAGATGGCGCGGCGCTGGTGAAGGACGCCACGATTTGGACCGGCCTTGCTTCGGCTGCCGGTGGGCTGCTCACCGGGGTGCTCGGCGCGCTCGATAACCCATGGGCACTCGCCGGCTTCGGCATCGTGGTGATCGCCCTCGTGATCCTCGTCATCGCGCGCAAGGACCTGCGCTACAGGTTCGGAGCCTGAGCGATGTTCACCATGATCACCTGGCTGTTCGGCTGGCTCGCGAGCGGGCCGCTCGACCGGATCCTGTCCTCGATCGACCACAAAGTGGACAACGAGACCGAGCGCGAGCGGATCAAGGGAGAGATCGTTCGTGAATACCTGAAGGCCCAGGCAGCCATCAGCACCGGCCGGGGCTGGTGGTTCCCGCTCCTCTTCCTGGTGCCGGCGGGCCTGTGGTTCGCCGCGGTGTGCGTTTACTCAATCCTCTGGTGCCGGGGCTGCATTTACCCGCAGAGCTGGTCTATCGCTGCGCTGCCCCCGCCGCTGGATGAGTGGATGGGAGCCATCATCGCCTCGCTGTTCATCGGCAAGATAGGCGGGGAACTGGTCGCAAGATTGCGACGCTAGTCGGCGGTTGCACCGCTGCCAGTCAGATGGCGAGATATTCCCTGATCAGATTGCTCTCGGCGATGTCGTCCTTGGTGCCGCCGGCGACGATCCGGCCCTTCTCCAGGATGATGCAGCGATGAGCCATGCCGAACACCATCGGCACGTTCTGCTCGACGATGATGATGGTCATGCCCTCCTCGCGGTTGATCCTGGCCAATGTCTCCGCGATCTGGCGCACAAGCGTGGGCATGATGCCGTCGGAAGGCTCGTCGAGCAGCATGATCTTGGGATCGGTCATCAGGCCGCGGCCGATGGCGAGCATCTGCTGCTCGCCCCCGCTCATGGTGCCGGCGAGCTGGTTCAGGCGCTCGGCCAGGCGCGGGAAATAGCTCAGCACCTCGTCGCGCCGGTCGCGCTTCGCCCGGCCGCCGGCAATGCGCCCCATCTCAAGGTTCTCGCGCACGGTCAGCTTGGGGAACATGCCGCGGCCCTGGACGATGGTCGTGATCCCCCGCCGCGCCCGCTGGTAATCCGGCAGGGCGGTTATGTCTTCCCCATCGAGAACGATCGCGCCCCTGGCGGTGGGGATGGTCCCGGCAAGCGCCCGGATCAGCGTGGTCTTGCCCATGCCGTTACGGCCGAGAACGCCCAGCACCTCCCCCTTTTCCAGGCTGAAGGACAAGTCGCGCAGAACACCGATATTGCCGTACCCCGCGCTGAGCTGCTCAACCGTCAGGCTCACAGGTCCGCTCCCAGATAGACGTCGCGCACCTTCGGGTCATCCGCAATCTCCTCGAAGCTCCCCTCCTTAAGCACCCGGCCGAGATGCAGCACGGTGACCGGCGACTTGAGGTCGCGAATGAACCCGATGTCATGCTCGATGATGATCACCGACAGGTTGCGGTCTTGGGCAAGCTGCCGAACCAGCTGTCCGGTGGCCGCCGTCTCTTCCGCCGTCATTCCCGCGGTAGGCTCATCCAGCAGCAATAGCTCGGATTCGTTGCCGAGCAGCAGCCCGATCTCCAGCCACTGCCGCTGGCCGTGGGAGAGGTGCTTGGCCAGCGTGTCCCTCTGCTCGGTCAGGCGCACGGCCTGCAGAACCTGGTCGACGCGCGCTGCGGTGTCCTGCCGCGAGCGATGAAGCCTGAGGATCGAGAGCTCGACATTTTCCGCCGTGGTGAGATTATTGAACACCATGGGCGTCTGGAACTTCCGGCCGATGCCGATGCTTGCCCGCTGGATCACCGATCGCCGGGTGATGTCGGCGCCCTTGTAGATGATCCGGCCGGCGGAGGGTGCGAGATGGCCGGAGATCATGCTGAGGAACGTCGTCTTGCCAGCGCCGTTGGGCCCGATGATGCAGCGGATCGTGCCGGACTCGATGGCGAAGTCGATGTCGTCATTGGCCACCAGACCGCGGAAATGCTTCGATAGCCCCTCTGTCCGCAAGAGCTCAGCCATCGGCACGCGTCCTGTGGAGGCGGTCGGCGAGGCTCCGTGCGAGGCCGGCAAGGCCTTCCTTGAAGAACAGAATGACCAGGACGAAGATGATGCCCAGCACGAGCTGCCAATATTCGGGCGTGACGCTGCTGAGATAATTGGACAGCGCCGAAACGGCCACACCGCCGAGCAGCGCCCCGAGCAGCGAGGTGCGGCCGCCGATTGCGACCCAGACCACGACCTCGGTCGAGAACAGCACGCCCGCCAGCGAGGGCGATACGAAGTTGGCATGGGTTGCATAGAGCGCGCCGGCGAACCCGGCCAGCGCGCCGGATAGGCTGAAGGCGAGCGTCTTGTAAAATGAGACGCTGTAGCCGAGCGCCATCATCCGGTCTTCGTTCTCGCGGATGCCCACCAGGATCTTGCCGAAGCGCGAGACCGACAGCGCGCGCAGGCCGAAGAAGATGAGCGCCACGATCGGCAGGATAAAATAATAGGCGGCCGCATCCTCATAGAGCGAAATTTCGCCTAAGGGGCCGAAGTTCAAGGACATGCGGTCCACGAACATGCCGTTCCAGCCGCCAGTCAGCTGTGACTGGCTCACTGCCGCCTGTTCGACGATGATCGAGAGGGCGAGCGTCACCAGAACGAAATAGGTGGCACGCACCCCGGCGCTGAACAGGAAATACCCGGCAAGCCCGGCTAGCACCGCGCCGGCGAGCGCGGCGCAGATCAGGCCGAGATACGCGCCTGCGGGGCCGAAACCCGCCTGCATGGCAAGCCCCATGCTGTAGCCGCCGATAGCGAAGAACGCCGCCTGCCCGAAGCTGACGATGCCGCCGAGACCCCAGAGCAGGCCCAGCGACATGGCCAGCACGCCGAACAGCAGATATTGCGGCAGGATGTAAACTGCATAGCCGCCGATCACCGCCGGGACCAGCGCCAGAAGCGCGAACAGGACAGCTGCGAGCTTGATGTCGCCGCTCACCGAACGCCATCCCGCAGCGGTCTTGGCGTGCCGTTCGACCACGGTATCGCTCATCGCTCGCTCATCAGGCCTTGCGGCCGGAACCTGAGGATGACGATGGCCAGGAGGAACACCGCCATCTGCGCCACGACCTGAGACGAGAACAGCGCGATGATGGTTTCCGACCCCCCGATGAAGAAGCTGCCCAAGAGCGTGCCGCTGAGCAGCTGGCCGATGCCGCCGACGATCACCACGAAGAAGGACCGCACCAGGAAGATGTTGCCGATATAGGGGTCGATGCTCAGCATCGGCGCGATGAGCCCGCCGGCAAGGCCGGCCATGAAGGCGCCGAAGCCGAACACGAGCTTGTAGGTCATGGCAATGTTGAGGCCGAGCAGTCCCGCCATCTCCTGGTTTTGAATGAGGGCGCGGATCTTGATCCCCAGGTTCGTCTTGAAGAAGACGAGGGCCGCCCCCGCGAGCAGCGCAAGCGTGAGCACCGCAATGAAGGCGCGGTAGGCCGGAACCTCGTAGAAGCCGAGATCGAGCGCGCCGGGCAAAGGGCTCGGCACATTGCGGAAGCTGCTGCCGAACACGATCTTCACGAGCTCGGTCGAGATCAGGAAAAAGCCCCAGGTGAGAAGCAGGGTATCGAAAGGCCGGTCATAGAAATGCCGGATCACCAGATGCTCGAACAGGAGGCCGATGAGGCCGACGCCCAGTCCCGCCAGGATCACCGCCAGGAAAAAGGGCACTTCGGCATTGACCGCCGCCCAGGTGAAATACGCCCCCAGGGTGAGCATGGCGCCATGCCCGAGATTGATCACGCCCACCAGCCCGTAGATGATCGCAAGCCCGAAGGCGGCGAGCGCGAACACCATGGTGATGAGCGTCGCATCGATCGCCACGCTGATAGCGGTTTGCATGCGCCGCTCCCCAACTCCTGCTCGATACGGCAAACTGCACCGCAGCTGAGCGCCAAGATGCCTGCTGCTTCGCCATTCTGTTCGAGGGGGCGATCGGCCGCATCGTGCCGTTGCGGCCGTCCCCAGTGCGCGCTCTGATCAGAGCGGCAGGTCGCAGCGCGCGTCGACCGGCTCGACAGACTGGAACGACTGTACTTCCTCGAACATGTCGTTCACGCTCGTCCAGCCCGCGCGCACCTTCATGAGATAGGATGGCAGAACGGCCTGGTTGTCGATCTCGCGCATCTTGACCGTCCCCTGCGGCGCCTTGTCGAAGGTCACCCCTTTCAGGTTCTGGCGCAGCGCATCCGTGCTCACCTCCCCCGCCTTGGCCAGTGCCATGGCGGCCATGTGCGCCGCGTTATACATGCCGACACCCACCGTATTCATGAGCGCATCCTGGCCGAACTTGGCCTTGAAGCGCTCGAGGAAGGCCTTGTTGTTGGGGTTCTCGATCGACATGAAGTAGTCGAAGCTCACATAGGTCCCCTCGGACACATCGGGGCCCAGGCCGGAGGTCACCACCTCTTCATCGTCGACCGTCCACAGGGTGAAGTCCTTCTTCATGCCGGCTGCTGCGAACTGCTGGCGGAAATTCACCGTGTCGCTGCCGGTGAGCGTGTGGAAGATGATGTCCGCCCCGGAGTTCCTGATGTCGCGCAGGACGGATTCATATTGCGGCGTGTTGAAGGGGATGTAGACCTCGCCGACCACTTCGCCGCCGAGCTCCTGCAGCTTCTGCTTGGTCACCGCATTGGTCACGCGCGGCCAGGCGTAGTCGGAGCCGATCATGAAGAATTTCTTGCCGAAGTTCTTCATCATATAGTCCATATGCGGCCAGACTTGCTGGGTGGGCTCCGGTCCGAACATGAAGATATTGGGATTGCAGACCCCGGGGTAATATTCCTTCTCCTGCCCTTCATAGAAGGTGGGATAGAGCAGGATCTTGTTGGCCGCCTTGACCACCGGTCCTGCCGCGTTGCGCTCGGCACTGGAGAAGGTGCCGGCGAGGAAGTCCACCCGCTCCTGCCGGATCAATCGGTTCGCTTGCTCGACCACGATCCGGGGCTCGGTCTTCGAATCCGCGAGCACCACCTCGATCGGCCGGCCCAGCACGCCGCCGGCCTCGTTGATCTCGTCCACCGCGAGCTGGAAGCCCGCGCTGTGGGCCTTGCCGTAAACGGTCCAGGCGCCGGTCAGAGGCGAGATGACGCCGATCTTGATGGGATCGGCGGCGCGCAAAGGCCGCGTGAAGATCGCCGGCGCGGCAACGGTCGTTGCCGCCAGGGCCGTCGTCTTCAGGATGTCGCGGCGCGTGAGGCCGCGCGTATGGCGGGTCTTGTCCATGTCCTCATCTCCCCAATTATCGTTACAGCGATCGACTGATCGCGATCACTTCAGTACCAGCCGGCGTGATGCTTGCTGCCCAGCATCTCGTCATAGACGTCGATGCGCCGATCCCGGAGCGGCTGGTTGAATGCCGTCCAATTCCGGTTGCGGCGCGCATCGGCCAGGTTGACCTCCGCATAGATGATCTCTTCGCGGTCCTTGCTGGCCGGACCGCCGATCGGCCAGCCGGTATAGCTGACGATCAGGCTCTGGCCTTCGAAGGGCTGTCCGCGCTCGGTGCCGATGCGGTCGGCCGCGGCGATGAACACGCTGTTGGAGTGCGCGGCCGCCATGACCAGCGTATTGGCCATCGCCCGCTCACCCTCGCGCTGGCCGGGAATGGGAACCCAGTTCGTTGGCACGCAGACGATGTCGGCGCCCTGCAGCGCGGCGAGGCGGTAGCTTTCCGGGAACCAGCTGTCATAACAGATATTGCAGGCGATGCGGCCCACCGGGGTGCGGAACACCGGCATGCCGAGATTGCCGGGCTCGAAGAACAGATTCTCCTCGTTCCACAGGTGCAGCTTGCGGAAGGTGCCGATATGCCCGTTGGGGCCGACCACCACTGCGCTGTTGTAGAGCAGGTTGCCCTCGCGCTCGTTGATGCCGGCCACGATGTGGAGCCCGCGGCGTTGCGCCAACTCCATCCAGGCCTTGGTGGTCTCGCCGTTGGGGACCTCCTCCGACTCCGCGAAGGCCTCCTCCCTGGTCTCGAAGACATATCCGGAATTGCATAGCTCCGGCAGGACGAGGAGCTTGGCGCCCTGGGCGGCGGCTTCCTCGATCAGCTCGATCGTACGCCGGACATTCGCCCCCTTTTCGCCAACCCTCGGCTCCATCTGGATGCAAGCGACGTTGATTACGGCTTCGCTGCGGCCTGCGGCACCCGTCATCGCGACACTCCCTTTAAGCATTTTCTCATGATGCTTTCATCAGCTTGACTTCCAGTCAAGTGGCTTGAAAAGTTGCCTCACACGTGGGCATGTGATGTCAAAACGGCTGGTTCGACCAGCCGAAAGGGAGCTTGGATGCTGAAAATCGGCGAGATGACGGATCTCGGCCCCAAGTTGCGGCAAGCCCGGAAAACCAAGCGCATGCGCCTCAAGGATGTGGCTGATGCAGTCGGCTGTTCGGAAAGTCTGCTGTCCAAGATCGAGCGCGCCAGGATCACCCCGTCGCTGCGCATGCTTCACCGGATCGCCGCCGTGCTCGATACGAGCATAGGCTATCTGTTTGCCACACCCCAGCAGACCGACATCGGTGTCTACCGCAATGGCGAGCGGCCGACCGTCCTGATCGAGGGCAATCAGCCGGGCAAGGCGATCCGCCTCGAGCGGCTGGTCGGCTATAGCGACGACCAGGTCATCGACGGCAATATCCACGTGATCGACCCTGGCGCATCAAACGGCGGGGAGATCAAGCACAAGGGGCAAGAAGTAGGCTATGTGCTGGAGGGGGAGCTTGAATTGACCGTGGCCGGGACCATTCATCACCTGCGCCCCGGGGATTCGTTCTTCCTGAAATCCGACCTGCCCCACAGCTATAGAAATCCAGGCAGGACGGTGACGCGGGTCGTCTGGATCAATACGCCCCCGACGTTCTGAGCGTATGGCCACCCGGGTGCACCCTCCTCGCTCAGAGGGCTACTTGCCCGCCCAGGTCAGCACAGACAGAACCGCCGATACCAGAGCTGTCAGGGTCATGACGGCATTCACGGCGTGCATGTATTCCCATTGCGCCCGCAGCGACTGCCAGTTTTCCGGCGCAACCGTCCAGTTGCGGGTCGCCTGGTTCACCGGATAGACCCAGATGAAGAACGCGATCAGCGTGATCAATAACAGCACGAAGGAGGCCGCGGAAAACAGCAACGGCAGCGTTTCCGATCGGCTCAACACCGATAAGGCAAGGGTCACCAGCAGCGCCGCGATGAGGGGAATGCCCGCGAGCGCCCAGCCTCTGTAGATCTGCTGGACGGTCAAATAGGCGTCTCGGTCGAGGTCGATCTTGTTCGGAAGCTCGATGAGGTGAGCACCGGCCGGCACGAGGGAGATCGCAATGAGGATGATCGCAGCGAACTGCAGCGCCTTCACGGCCAGCCTCCTTTTGCAGAAGGACTGAAGGGAGAAACGAGCGCGCCGTGGCCATGTTCCCCGGAAACGCCCATTCGAGGCAAGCTGATCCTTTCCCCGATCAGCCTCCTTACCGCTCGGTCCCCGCGAAGGCTCGCCGGGATACCCGCCGCCATTGTTCCCTCGGTCATCGCGAGGCTTTGGGGCCAGACAGCGCCGGCTTGACCGGCTCCGCGCCCATCTCCTATCGTCCCTCCACTCCTGAGGTCCGGTGTGCGGGTTTCAGTGCGATTGCGAGGAGCCGACGATTGGTACCGCTGCCTTTTCCCCGTGAAGAATACTTGGGCCGCCTCGGGAAGATACGCGCCGAGATGGCAAACAGGGGGCTTGATCTCCTCATCGTCACCGACGTTGCAAACCAGCACTATATCACCGCTTACGACGGCTGGTCATTTTACACGCCGCAAGTTGTCGTCGTGCCCATGGAGGGCGAGCCGATCTGGATCGGCAGAGCCATGGACGCGGTTGGCGGTCGGCTTACGGCGTGGATGAAGCCGGAGAACGTGGTGGGGTTTCCGGAAGATTACGTGCAGACGCCCGCCAAGCACCCCATGGACTGGATCGGCAGGCATATCGCCGATAGGGGATGGCGAAGCGCACGGATCGGGATCGAGCTCGAGTCCTATTACTACTCGCCGAAAGCCCACATGCGGCTCACCGCGGCGCTTCCCGATGCCACGTTCGTGGATGCCGACCTGTTGGTCAACTGGATACGCACCGTAAAATCGCCTGCCGAAATCGCCTATATGCGCGATGCGTCCAGGCTTGCGGAAGCTGCCGTGCGCAAGGCCTATGAGGTTATCGAGCCCGGCGTTCGCGAATGCGACGCGGTCGCTGCGATACAAGCCGTCCAGCTTGGCGGATCACCGGACTTTGCCGGTGATATAACCGCGCTTCCGCCAACGATATTGGCCGGGGAGAACGCGGCGGCACCTCACCTGATGTGGAGCAACCGCACCTTCACCAAAGGCGAAACGATCGCGCTGGAGCTTGCCGGCGCGTGCCGACATTACACGGCCGGGCTTGCGCGGACGCTGCAGCTGGGTGACAAGCCGAAGAAGGTTGCCGATGTCGAGACGGCCGTCCTGGAGGGCATGGCGGCTGTCCTCGAAACCGTTGCGCCCGGCGTGCTCGCGCAAGATGTCGAGGCCGCCTGGCGCAGCGTCATCTCGCGGCATGGGTTCAAAAAGGAATCGCGCATCGGCTACTCGATGGGCATAGGCTACCCGCCGGATTGGGGCGAGCACACCATCTCCTTGCGACAGGGCGATGTATCCGTGCTCGAGCCCGGAAACGTCGTGCATGCCATTCTCGGCATGTGGATGGACGGATGGGGCATCGAAGTCAGCGAAACCATCCTGGTGACCGGCGGGGGATGCGAGACGCTCGCGAACTTTCCCCGCGAGATCTATGTGAAGTAGCGATTGAGATCCGCCGCGGCCGGGCGGCGCCAATGGTTCATCCATCGGCGGTGCCGCTGCGCGCTGGGAGCTTCCAATACGCGCCTTGGCTGCTTTCCCCGCCGTCGTCGCTGACGAGGGCTGCATTCGCTGCTGATGAAGCAAGACTGAATGCGCGGGCACCCGTGCGAACCCGGCTGACGCCGTCCTTTGATTCATCCGGGGATGCATGTCGGGCGAGGCGAAGGCGGCCAGCTCGGCGTGGGGACCGGTCCTACTCTGCCGCCGTGGCAGCAGGGCAACGAAAGGAAACAAATCTCCGTATAGCTCCTCTTTCCTCATGGCGCGCGTTTGCCCTCCGGTAATACAACTTATAATTGTGTTAACGAGACATGCAGCAGCTCTACCGCCGCGAGGGACCCCATGCCTATGCGTTTCCGTCGCCTGGCCATTCTGTCCAGCAGCTCGGCTCTTGCGCTCGCCGTGATGGCGGGACCGGCTATGACCGCCACCTACACCGTCACCAGCGCCTCGGGAAATCCCAGCACCGTAGGCTCTCTCGGCTGGGCCATTGCCCAGGCCAATGCCAGTGCCGGCGCCGACGAGATCGTGTTCGATGCGAGCCTGGCCGGACAGACGATCACCTGGTCGAGCCAGCCGCCGATCATCTCCGATTCCGTGACAATCGACGGCTCAGCAGCGCAGGGCCTCAAGATCAGCGGCGACAACAAATTCGGTATCTTTTTCGTTCGCGGCACGACCACCGACCCGCAGGGCAATAGTCCGACCCCGATCTCGGTCGAGATATCAGACCTTGCGCTTGAGAACGGCGCGGCAACGGGCGGAAATGGGGGGACAGGCCCAAGACTTCCAGGTGGCGGCGGCATGGGTGCGGGGGGTGCGCTATTCGTCGGTAAGGGAGCCAGCGTCGCAGTCCGCGACGTGGCTTTCGACGCCAATTCAGCTCACGGTGGCGAAGGCGGTCACATAGATGCGCCAACTGGCGGAACCGGGGTAGATGGCGGCGGCAAAGGCGGTGGCGGCCTGAATGGTGGGGTCGGTGGAGCGAGTTCTTCGGACGGCAATGGTGGGGGCGGCGGCGGCTTCGGCGTTGGGGCCGATGGTGGGGATGCACCCAACGGTGTCGGAGGCGGGCCGAATGGGGGAGCCGTCGGCACGAGTGGAGTAGGCGGGCAAAATGGTGGCGCCTACTCGGGCGGAGGCGCGGCGAATTCTGGAAGCAGCGGCCGAGCTGGCGATGGCGGCTGGGGTGGAGGCGGCGGAGGGGGTGCTGCCAGTGACCAAGCAAGCATCCAAACGGGTGGTAATGGTGGGTTTGGTGGAGGCGGTGGGGGAGGATCCCAAGGAACGGGTCGCGGTATAGGTGGAACAGGTGGTTTCGGTGGCGGTGGGGGAGCTAGCGCACCTGGGGCCCCAGCAGCTTCAGGGGGATTTGGCGGAGGCAATTCTCTTTTGCTTGCCGGTGGCGGCGGTGCAGGTTTCGGTGGGGCAGTCTTTGTTGAGGACGGCGGTTCGATCACCTTTGCCGGTGACGTCAACATGGCCAATGGCAGCGCTTCCGGCGGAGCTGGTGGCCGGCAAAATGGTGTTTTGGTGGGCAAGTCCGGCATTGGCCTCGGCAGCGGCTTTTACCTGCATGGCACCACCGGGATAGCTTTTGCACCTGGGGCGGGTGAGACGATCACTATTGCCGACGACATCGCCCGCGATGCCTATGCGCCGGGTTACGAGGATGCGGACGATCCCGCCGGGGATGGCAAGGACACCGGGGTGACCAAGACCGGTGCGGGCACGCTCGTCCTTGGCGGCAACAACACCTATATCGGCGGCACCAAGGTCGAGGGCGGCACCGTCTCCATCTCCAATGACAACAATCTCGGCCATTCCACCGGTACGGTCTCGCTGAGCAATGGCGGCGAGCTGCTGGCCACGGCAGACATGACCACCGCCCGCGCCATCGCACTTGGCACCGGCGGCGGCACCCTGTCGGCCGACGCCAGCCACACCCTCACCGTGACTGGCGCCGTTTCCGGCAGCGGCGGCCTTGCCAAGGGCGGGGCAGGCACGGTCGTGCTCAATGCGGCAAACACCTATTCCGGCGGCACCAATGTCGCCGAAGGCACCCTCCGGCTCGCGATCGACAATGCGTTAGGCGCGGGCGCCATTCACGTCGGACAAGCGGGGGTGTTGGACCTCGATGGGCATGACACGACAGCGGATGGGCTCACCGGCGAGGCTGGCGGCGAGATCGCCCTGGGCGGGGCGAGCCTCACCGCCGACCAGACTGAAGATGGCACCTTTGCCGGCGACATCACCGGCGATGGCCGCTTGATCAAGACTGGAGAGGCGACGCTCATCCTCACCGGGGACAACACCTATACCGGCGGCACCGATATTCAGGCCGGCACCCTGTCGGTGTCGCAGGATAAGAATCTCGGCGCGGCAAGCGGCGCGGTGACCATCGCCGATGGCGCAGGCCTGGAGGTGACCGGCACCTTCGCGACGGGGCGCGGCGTGACGCTCGCCGGCGGCACCGGCACGATCGATGTGACGGAGAGCAACGCGCTCACCGCCAATGGCGCCATCGGCGGCACCGGCAAGTTGGAGAAGGAGGGCACCGGCACCCTGGTTCTCACCGGCACCAATACCTATCAAGGCGGTACCGATATTCAGGCCGGCACCGTCTCCATCTCGAACGGCTCGAGCCTTGGTGCGGCCTCGGGCAAGGTGACCATGGCCGACGGCACCACCCTGGAGGCGACCGCCACTTTCGAGACGCCCCACGACATCGAGCTTGCCGGCACGGTCGGCACCATTGATGTGACCGACAGCAACACTTTGACCGCGAGCGGCACGATCGGCGGCACCGGCAAGATGGAGAAGGACGGCACCGGCACCCTGGTGCTCACCGGCACCAACACCTATCAAGGCGGCACCGATATTCAGGCCGGCACCGTCTCCATCTCGAACGGCTCGAGCCTTGGTGCGGCCTCGGGCAAGGTGACCATGGCCGACGGCACCACCCTGGAGGCGACCGCCACTTTCGAGACGGCGCACGAGATCGAGCTTGGCGGCACGGTCGGTACCATCGATGTGACCGACAGCAACACTTTGACCGCGAGCGGCACGGTCGGCGGCGCCGGCAAGCTGGAGAAGGACGGCACCGGCACCCTGGTGCTCACCGGCACCAATACCTATCAGGGTGGCACCGATATTCAGGCCGGCACCGTCTCGGTGTCGAGCAATGACAATCTCGGTGCGGCGAGCAGTGCGGTCACCATCGCCGATGGCGCCACTCTGGAGGTGACCGGCGCCGGCTTTGCCACCAGCCGCGACCTGACCCTCGCCGGCGGCACCGGGACGATCGACGTGGCCACCGGCACCCTGACCGCCAATGGCACGATCGGCGGCACCGGCAAGCTGGAGAAGGACGGCACCGGCACCCTGGTTCTCACCGGCACCAACACCTATAACGGCGGCACCGATATCCAGGCGGGCACCGTCTCGGTGTCGAGCAACGACAATCTCGGTGCGGCGAGCGGCGCGGTGACCATCGCCGATGGCGCAGGCCTGGAAGCGACCGGCACCTTCGCGACGGGGCGCGGCGTGACGCTCGCCGGCGGCACCGGCACCATCGCCGTGACCGGCGACAATGTGCTCACCGCCAGTGGCGCTATCGATGGCACCGGCAAGCTGGAGAAGGACGGCACCGGCACCCTGGTTCTGACCGGCACCAATACCTATGCCGGCGGCACCGACATTCAGGCCGGCACCGTCTCGGTGTCGAGCAACGACAATCTCGGCGCAGCGAGCGGCGTGGTGACCATCGCCGATGGCGCAGGGCTGGAAGCGACCGGCAGCTTCGCGACGGGGCGCGGCGTGACGCTCGCCGGCGGCACCGGCACCATCGCCGTGACCGGCGATAATGTGCTCACCGCCAACGGCGCCATTGGCGGGGCCGGCAAGCTGACCAAGGACGGCACCGGCACCCTGGTCCTGGCCAGCGCCAACACCTATACGGGCGGCACCGATATCGAGGAAGGCACCATCCGGCTGGGAGCCGAGGGGGCGCTGGGCTCAGGGACCATCCATATCGGCAGTGACGGCAATCTCGATCTCAACGGCTTCGATACGGCGCTGGGTGCGCTCACCGCGGCCGAAGGCGGCGAGATCACCCTGGGCGGGGCGACCCTGACCGCCAACCAGACCACTGACGGCACCTTCTCCGGCGACATCACCGGGGATGGGGTGTTCAAGAAGACCGGGGCCGGCACCCTGACCCTCGACCATCAGAACAGCCTCACCGGCACGGTGGAGGTGAGCGAGGGCACCCTCAAGGCCGGCATGGCCGATGTGATCGCCGATGCCCATCTCGATGTGGGGGCAAACGGCACCTTCGACCTCGGCGGCTCCGACCAGACCGTGGCTGCCCTGAGCGGCGCCACGGGCGGCACGGTGGCGCTCGGCGCCAACACGCTCACCGCCGATCAGGACATCGACACCACTTATGCCGGCATCATCGCCGGCACCGGCGGCCTCACCAAGGAGGGCACCGGCACCCTCACCTTGACGGGTGAGAACACCTATAGCGGCAAGACGGCGGTCAATGACGGGGTGCTCCGGGCGGGCGCTGCCAATGTGATCGCCACCTCCGCGCTCGACGTCAATGCCCCCGGCCGCTTCGAGCTCTCCGGCTTCGACCAGACCGTGGCCGGCCTTGCCGGCGATGCCGGCGCCGTCGTCGATCTCGGCACCGCCACCCTCACCTCGGACCAGGACCACGACACANACCACTTACGCCGGCATCATCGCCGGCACCGGCGGCCTCACCAAGGAGGGCACCGGCACCCTCACCTTGACGGGTGAGAACACCTATACCGGCAAGACGGCGGTCAATGACGGGGTGCTCCGGGCGGGCGCTGCCAATGTGATCGCCGCCTCCGCGCTCGACGTCACTGCCCCCGGCCGCTTCGAGCTCGCCGGCTTCGACCAGACCGTGGCCGGCCTTGCCGGCGATGCNCAGCGCCACCGTGCCGCCCGTGGCGCCGCTCAAGGCGGCCACCGTCTGGTCGAAGCCGCCGAGGTCGAAGGTGCCGTTTGCCCCCACATCGAGATGGGCATCGGCGATCACGTCGGCCATGCCGGCCTCGAGGGTGCCCTCGCTCACCTCCACCGTGCCGGTGAGGCTGTTCTGATGGTCGAGGGTCAGGGTGCCGGCCCCGGTCTTCTTGAACACCCCATCCCCGGTGATGTCGCCGGAGAAGGTGCCGTCAGTGGTCTGATTGGCGGTCAGGGTCGCCCCGCCCAGGGTGATCTCGCCGCCTTCGGCCGCGGTGAGCGCGCCCAGCGCCGTATCGAAGCCGTTGAGATCGAGATTGCCGTCACTGCCGATATGGATGGCCCCTGAGCCCAGCGCCCCCTCCGCCCCCAGCCGGATGGTGCCCTCCTCGATATCGGTGCCGCCCGTATAGGTGTTGGCGCTGGCCAGGACCAGGGTGCCGGTGCCGTCCTTGTGCAGCTTGCCCGAGCCGCCAATGGCGCCATTGGCGGTGAGCACATTGTCGCCGGTCACGGCGATGGTGCCGGTGCCGCCGGCGAGGGTCACGCCGCGCCCCGTGGCGAAGGTGCCGGTCGCTTCCAGGCCTGCGCCATCGGCGATGGTCACCGCGCCGCTCACTGCGCCAAGATTGTCGTTGCTCGATACCGACACGGTGCCGGCCTGAATGTCGGTGCCGCCGGCATAGGTGTTGGTGCCGGTGAGGGTGAGCGTCGCTGCCCCGGTCTTGATCAGGCGGCCATCNCTTGTCGCCCGTGACATTGGTGATCAGCTCGCCGCCGCCCAGGGCGATCTCGCCGCCGTCTCCCGAAAGGTCGCCCAGATTGAGGGTGTGGCCATTGAGGTCGAGAATGCCGTCATCGCCGATATGAACAGGACCAGAGCCCAACGCATGATCGGCCCCCAGCCGGATGGTGCCCTCCTCGATCTCGGTGCCGCCGGCATAGGTGTTGGCGCTGGCCAGCACCAGGGTGCCGGTGCCGTCCTTGTGCAGCTTGCCGGCCCCGCCAACGGCGCCGTTGGCGGTGAGCACATTGTCGCCGGTCACGGCGATAGTGCCGGTGCCGCCGGCGAGCGTCACGCCGCGGCCCGTCGCGAAGGTGCCGGTCGCTTCCAGGCCTGCGCCATCGGCGATGGTCACCGCGCCGCTGGCTGCACCAAGATTGTCGTTGCTCGACACCGACACGGTGCCGGCCTGAATGTCGGTGCCGCCGGCATAGGTGTTGGTGCCGGTGAGGGTGAGCGTCGCTGCCCCGGTCTTGATCAGGCGGCCATCNTCCCGCCAACGGCGCCATTGGCGGTGAGCACATTGTCGCCGGTCACGGCGATGGTGCCGGTGCCGCCGGCGAGCGTCACGCCGCGCCCGGTCGCGAAGCTGCCGGTCGCTTCCAGGCCTGCGCCATCGGCGATGGTCACCGCGCCGCTCACTGCGCCGAGATTGTCGTTGCTCGACACCGACACGGTGCCGGCCTGAATGTCGGTGCCGCCGGCATAGGTATTGGTGCCGGTGAGGGTGAGCGTCGCTGCCCCGGTCTTGATCAGGCGGCCATCGCCGGTGATGTCGCCGGCAAAGGTGCCATCGCTCGCTTGGTCGGCGGTGAGGCTCGCCCCGCTCAGGGCGATCTCGCCGCCGGACTCGGCGGTGACATTGCTCAAGGTGGCATCAAAACCGTTGAGGTCGAGACGGCCGTCCTCGCCGATATGGGTGGGCCCCGAGCCCAGCACATCCGCCGCGCCGAGCCGGACGGTGCCCTGCTCGATATCGGTGCCGCCCGCATAGGTGTTCTGGCCCGACAAGGTGAGAATGCCGGTGCCTTGCTTCACCAGCTTGCCATCACCGGCGATGATGCCGGCATAGGTCGTGTCGATGTCCTGATCGGCGGTGAGCGTGCTGGCACCGAGCGCCACCGTGCCGCCCGTGGCGCCGCTCAGGGCAGCCATCGTCTGATCGAAGCCGCCGAGGTCGAAGGTGCCGTTTGCCCCCACATCGAGATGGGCATCGGCGATCACGTCGGCCATGCCGGCCTTGAGAATGCCCTCGCTCACCTCCACCGTGCCGGTGAGGCTGTTCTGATGGTCGAGGGTCAGGGTGCCGGCCCCGGTCTTCTCGAACACCCCATCCCCGGTGATGTCGCCGGAGAAGGTGCCGTCGCTGGTCTGGTTGGCGGTCAGGGTCGCCCCGCCCAGGGTGATCTCGCCGCCTTCGGCCGCGGTGAGCGCGCCCAGCGCCGTATCGAAGCCGTTGAGGTCGAGATTGCCGTCACTGCCGATATGGATGGCCCCTGAGCCCAGCGCCCCCTCGGCTCCCAGCCGGATGGTGCCTTCCTCGATATCGGTGCCGCCCGTATAGGTGTTCTGCCCCGACAGGGTGAGAATGCCCGTGCCTTCCTTGGTCAAGCCGCCGGCGCCCTCCAGCACCCCGGCGTAAGTGGTGTCGTGATCCTGGTCCGAGGTAAGACTGTTGGCACCGAGCACGACCTTTCCGCCGGCAGCCCCGCTCAACCCGGCCACCGTCTGNGGGTGAGAATGCCGGTGCCTTGCTTCACCAGCTTGCCGTCACCGCCGATCACGCCGGCATAGGTCGTGTCGATGTCCTGATCGGCGGTGAGCGTGTTGGCGCCCAGCGCCACCGTGCCGCCCGTGGCGCCGCTCAGGGCAGCCACGGTCTGGTCGAAGCCGCCGAGGTCGAAGGTGCCCTGCGCGCCCACATCGAGATGGGCATCGGCGATCACGTCGGCCATGCCGGCCTCGAGGGTGCCCTCGCTCACCTCCACCGTGCCGGTGAGGCTGTTCTGATGGTCGAGGGTCAGGGTGCCGCTTCCGGTCTTCTTGAACACCCCATCCCCGGTGATGTCGCCGGAGAAGGTCTTGTCGCCCGTGACATTGGTGATCAGCTCGCCGCCGCCCAGGGCGATCTCGCCGCCGTCTCCCGAAAGGTCGCCCAGATTGAGGGTGTGGCCATTGAGGTCGAGAATGCCGTCATCGCCGATATGAACAGGACCAGAGCCCAACGCATGATCGGCCCCCAGCCGGATGGTGCCCTCGGCAATGTCCGTGCCGCCCGTATAGGTGTTGGCGCTGGCCAGCACCAGGGTGCCGGTGCCGTCCTTGTGCAGCTTGCCGGTCCCGCCAACGGCGCCATTGGCGGTGAGCACATTGTCGCCGGTCACGGCGATGGTGCCGGTGCCGCCGGCGAGCGTCACGCCGCGCCCGGTCGCGAAGCTGCCGGTCGCTTCCAGGCCTGCGCCATCGGCGATGGTCACCGCGCCGCTCACTGCGCCGAGATTGTCGTTGCTCGACACCGACACGGTGCCGGCCTGAATGTCGGTGCCGCCGGCATAGGTATTGGTGCCGGTGAGGGTGAGCGTCGCTGCCCCGGTCTTGATCAGGCGGCCATCGCCGGTGATGTCGCCGGCAAAGGTGCCATCGCTCGCTTGGTCGGCGGTGAGGCTCGCCCCGCTCAGGGCGATCTCGCCGCCGGACTCGGCGGTGACATTGCTCAAGGTGGCATCAAAACCGTTGAGGTCGAGACGGCCGTCCTCGCCGATATGGGTGGGCCCCGAGCCCAGCACATCCGCCGCGCCGAGCCGGACGGTGCCCTGCTCGATATCGGTGCCGCCCGCATAGGTGTTCTGGCCCGACAGGGTGAGAATGCCGGTGCCTTGCTTCACCAGCTTGCCGTCACCGCCGATCACGCCGGCATAGGTCGTGTCGATATCCTGATCGGCGGTGAGGGTATTGGCGCCCAGCGCCACCGTGCCGCCAGCGGCGCCGCTCAGGGCGGCCACCGTCTGGTCGGAGCCGCCGAGATCGAAGGTGCCGTTTGCCCCCACATCGAGATGGGCATCGGCGATCACGTCGGCCATGCCGGCCTTGAGGGTGCCCTCGCTCACCTCCACCGTGCCGGTGAGGCTGTTCTGATGGTCGAGGGTCAGGGTGCCGGCCCCGGTCTTCTTGAACACCCCATCCCCGGTGATGTCGCCGGAGAAGGTGCCGTCACTGGTCTGGTTGGCGGTCAGGGTCGCCCCGCCCAGGGTGATCTCGCCGCCTTCGGCCGCGGTGAGCGCGCCGAGCGCCGTGTCGAAGCCGTTGAGGTCGAGATTGCCGTCACTGCCGATATGGATGGCCCCTGAGCCCAGCGCCCCCTCCGCCCCCAGCCGGATGGTGCCTTCCTCGATATCGGTGCCGCCCGTATAGGTGTTCTGCCCCGACAGGGTGAGCGTCGCTGCCCCGGTCTTGACCAAGCGGCCATCGCCGGTAATGTCGCCGGCGTAAGTGGTGTCGTGATCCTGGTCCGAGGTAAGACTGTTGGCACCGAGCACGACCTTTCCGCCGGCAGCCCCGCTCAACCCGGCCACCGTCTGGTCGAAGCCGCCGAGATCGAAGCTGCCCTGCGCCCCGACAGCCAGCTCGGCGGTGGCAATCACATCCGCAGCGCCGCCCTTGAGCATCCCGGCATCGACTTGCGTCTTACCGGTATAGGTGTTCTGGCCGGCGAGGGTGAGCGTGCCGGTGCCCTCCTTGGTGAGGCCGCCGGTGCCGCCGATCACCCCGCCATAGGTCGTATCGTGATCCTGGTCCGAGGTGAGGGTGCCTGCGCCGAGATCCACCGTGGCGCCCGTTACGCCACTGAGGCCCCCGACCGTCTGATCGAACCCCTTCAGGTCCAGGCGGGCACCGGCGGCGATATCCACCTCGCCGCTGCCCAGCACATCCGCCGCGCCGGCTTCCACGACGCCGGCGCTGATTTGCGTACCGCCGCTATAATCGTTACCGCTGTTGCCGAGCACCAGAGTGCCAGTGCCGTCCTTGTGCAGCTTGCCGGCCCCACCGACAGCCCCGGTGATCTCGACCCTGTTGCTGTCGGTCACCTCGATCGTGCCGGTGCCGCCAGACAGATCCACGTTCCGCCCCGACGTGAAACTGCCGGTCGCCTGCAGCGCCGCGCCATCATCGATGGTCACGTTGCCGCCGGTGCCGAGATTGCCGTCGCTCGACACCGACAGAGTGCCGGCGGCGATGGTGGTATCCCCGGTATAGGTGTTGTCGCCGGTGAGGGTGAGCGTCGCCGTGCCAGTCTTGACGAAGCCACCATCGCCGGTGATGTCGCCGGCAAAGGTGCCGTTGGTGGCCTGATCCGCCGTGAGCGTGGCTCCGCCCAATGCGATCTCGCCGCCCGCTTCGCCGGTGAGATCGCCCAGCGTCGTGTCGAAGCCGCTGAGATCCAGAATTCCCGCCGTGCCGATATGAGTGGCACCCGTGCCAAGCGCGCCGTCAATGCCCAGTTTGATGGTGCCCTCGGCGATATTGGTGCTACCGGTATAGGTGTTCTGACCGGTGAGGGTGAGCGTGCCGGTGCCCTCCTTGGTGAGGCCGCCCGCGCCGGTGATGACGCCGGCATAGGTCGTGTCGTGATCCTGATCCGAGGTGAGNCAGCACCCCGGCATCGACTTGCGTCTTACCGGTATAGGTGTTCTGGCCGGTGAGGGTGAGCGTGCCGGTGCCCTCCTTGGTGAGGCCGCCGGTGCCGCCGATCACCCCGGCATAGGTCGTATCGTGATCCTGGTCCGAGGTGAGGGTGGCGGTGCCGAGCGCGACCTGGCTGCCGGCCTCGCCGCTCAACCCGGCCACCGTCTGGTCGAAGCCGCCGAGATCGAAGGTGCCCTGCGCGCCGACGGTCAGCTCGGCAGTGGCAATCACATCCGCAGCGCCGCCCTTCAGCACCCCGGCATTGACCTCAGTCTTGCCCGTATAGGTGTTCTGGCCGGTGAGGGTCAGCGTGCCGGTGCCTTCCTTGGTGAGGCCGCCGGTGCCGTCGATCACGCCGGCATAGGTCGTATCGTGATCCTGGTCCGAGGTGAGACGATTGGCGCCGAGCGCCACCTTGCCGCCAGTGTCGCCGCTCAACCCGGCCACCGTCTGGTCGAAACCACCGAGATCGAAGCTGCCCTGCGCCCCAACAGCCAGCTCGGCGGTGGCAATCACATCCGCAGCGCCGCCCTTGAGCACCCCGGCATCGACTTGCGTCTTGCCCGTATAGGTGTTCTGGCCGGTGAGGGTGAGCGTGCCGGTGCCCTCCTTGGTGAGGCCGCCCGCGCCGGTGATGACGCCGGCATAGGTCGTGTCGTGATCCTGATCCGAGGTGAGGGTGGCGGTGCCGAGATCCACCGTGGCGCCCGTCGCGCCACTGAGGCCCCCGACCGACTGATCGAACCCCTTCAGGTCCAGGCGGGCACCGGCGGCGATATCCACCTCGCCGCTGCCCAGCACATCGGCCGCGCCGGCTTCCACGACGCCGGCGCTGATTTGCGTACCGCCGCTATAATCGTTACCGCTGTTGCCGAGCACCAGGGTGCCGGTGCCGTCCTTGTGCAGCTTGCCGGCCCCACCGACAGCCCCGGTGATCTCGACCCTGTTGCTGTCGGTCACCTCGATCGTGCCGGTGCCGCCAGACAGATCCACGTTCCGCCCCGACGTGAAGCTGCCGGTCGCCTGCAGCGCCGCGCCATCATCGATGGTCACGTTGCCGCCGGTGCCGAGATTGCCGTCGCTCGAGACCGACAGAGTGCCGGCGGCGATCGTGGTATCGCCGGTATAGGTGTTTGCCGCATTGAGCACGACCGTGCCTGCCCCGCCCTTGGCAAGGCCGCCGCTGCCGGAAACGACGCCAGTCACGGTGAGGGTGTGGCTGGCGTCGGCCGACAGGGTGCCGCCGCCGGTGCCAAGTGCGATGGCGCGGCCGGTGGTCATGTCCGCCGTGGCCAGCAGCTCGCCGCCATTGCTCAGCGAGACCGTGCCGGAGGAATGGCCGAGATTGTTGTCATTGGAAATGGAGACGGTGCCGCCCTCGACCTTGGTGCCGCCGATATAGGAGTTGTTGCCGCCAAGCACGAGCGTGCCCGCGCCGGTCTTGGTTACGCCGGTGTCCTTGCCATCCCCGGCCGGATCCTCAGGATCGCTCGTCGAGCCCGGCCGGTCATTGAAGGCATCGCTGGCAATATCATCGGCAATGGTGATCGTCTCGCCCGCGCCAGGCGCGAAGGCTATGCCCGTGGTGCCATGCAGATAAAAGCCGCTGCCAAGGCCGAGGCCGCGATTACCGATGCGGTCGACAACACCTGGAGCTGCGTCACCACCGGAGAGAGACGTTTGGCCGGCGATGGTGAGCGTAACGCCATCCATCAGAAAGATTGCGCCGCCGAAACCGGCTCCACTACCGGCGGCGACAGCGTTGCCGTTCCCTCCGCCAAATCCCCCCTTAGTCGAACTGCCATCTGGTCCGCCAGCGCCACCACCGCCGCCGAAGCCCCCCGCGCCGCCAGCAGTTTGGGATCCTCCACCACCACCCCCGAAACCGCCCTTGCCCGGGGTTCTACCCGGTCCTGCACCGCCGCCGCCGCCGCCAAATCCACCATCTGCCCCGTTGGGGTTCTGGCCGCCACCGCCGCCGATCAAATTAGGATCGGCCTGCGTGTTTCTCGCTCCGCCCCCGCCGCCGCTGTTGGCGCCGCCGGTTCCGAGCAGCGGGCCCTGGACGCCATTTGCTCCCTGGCCCCCCGGCAGGTTGCCTGGCTGGCCATTCACGCTTCCGCCAAAGGTTCCGCCATTCGCGCCAACACCAAAGCCGCCGCCGCCGCCGGCCGTCGGGGAGCCTCCTTCGGCTTCGCCCTGACCACCATTACCGCCCATGCCGCCGCCACCGGCACCCGTCGGGCTCGATAGTCCTGTTGGAAGGCGAGTTCCACCTCCCACGGCCTGGTTGGAATCAAACGTGACGGAGTTAATCGTGACATGCGCGCCGGACCGGACGAACAGCGCGCCGCCGGCGCCCATACCACCGCCGCCCGCGCCCCGGCTGGCAGCCCCTCCGTCGCCGCCCTTTGCTTTTCCATTCTGAAGAGCGATGTTGCTGATCGCCACGTTTCCACTATCAACGAAGAAAATGCGATAGGAGGACGCGCCGTCGACAGTGACGTTGCCGCCACCATCGATCGTCAGATCGCCTTGAATAACGGGCAATTCTCCGGCGAGCGTGATGGTTTGGCCTTGCAGGCCCGAATCAAAAGCGATCGTATCGGCGCCGGCATTGGCATTGGCCTGGGCAATGGCCCAGCCGAGAGAGCCTACGGTGCTGGGATTTCCCGAAGCGCTGGTGACGGTGTAGGTGGCGGTCATAGCCGGTCCCGCCATCACGGCGAGTGCGATCGCCGAACTGCTGGACAGAATGGCCAGGCGACGGAAATCAACAGGCATATATGCCTCCCCACGGTCCTAAAGCTGATGAATATTGTGTTAACAACTACAAGTTGAATAACGGGGCGGCAATGCACACAATGAGGGTGAGGGGGACTCTGGAAAGATTTCTTTCGGGCGTTGCCCTGCGACAACGGCTGAAGGACGTGGGCGAGGGCGCGTCGATATTCACGCCCTGGCGAGCTGCAAGTTGCGCTTTTCTGCCCTTCCGGCCGAACGTCAATAACTTGCGCCACCGCCGGACAGTGCCTGCGGCAAAAGGGCTTGCCAGCCGAGCGGCCAGATGAGACGATCGGGCGATCATTCTCCTGAACGAACTCAGTGCAATTCTGATAGACCGGTTTGTCTTACTCCAACGCCCCAGCGGAATGCGTGATCAGCGCTTCCTTCTCGGATGACCGGCACAAGGGCAGACCATTGCGACGGGCCTGGCTGCCCGCAGGCGTAAGACGTACCCGGACCGAGACGATTCCATTTCGCCACCGACCAGAGCTCTCTTTGGCAAGTGCGGGCGCGGGGCTGCTGCCTCTGCTGCTGGTGCTTGCCTTCCTCCTGTTTGCCGGCACCGCCCAGGCGCAGATCACCATTCCCGGCCAGCAAAGCGGCACGCAACCGAGCACGGCCGCATCTCCGGCACCGTCGGTGGATGATCTGATCCGGCTGCTGGAGAACGATCAAGCCCGCGCCGAGCTGATCGCCCGGCTGCGCGCCGTGGCCGAGGGCGAGAAGGGCCAGACGGCGGAGGCGGTGGCCGATCCCACCTTCGCCCGCCACATCGCCGAATATACGCAGATGGTGGCGGAGCAGGGCGCGGATGCCATGCAAGCCATCGGTGGCATCCTGGCCGAGACCGGCCGCATCTTCGCCGGTTCAACCCGAGCGAATTTCAGCCGGCTGTGGAACGTCATCGGCAATGTCGCCCTGGTGGGACTGGCCCTCGTGGGCGCCTTCATGGTCGTTCGGATCATCACCGGGCACCTCACCTCCGGCATTGCCGCACGCGCCCCGGCGCGCGGGTGGCTTGGTCGAACCATGCTGCTGATCGCGGCGATCCTGATCGAGAGCCTCGGCGTGATCGTTGCCTGGGCCGCGGGCTACGTGGTCGCCCTCAACGTGGTCGGCGGCACCGGCCGCATGGGGATCAACCAGAGCCTGCTGCTTAACGCCTTCCTCGCCGTCGAGCTCGTCAAGGTTCTCCTGCGGGCCCTGCTGGAGCCGGACCGCCCCGCTTTGCGCCTGGCACCCTTGAGCGATACCACGGCCACATATTGGTATTTCTGGGCGAGCCGCATCGTCTCCATGCTGGGCTACACCTTCATGTTCGTGGCGCCCATCATCGCCGCCAGCGTTTCCTTTGCCGCCGCGCAGGCCATACGAATTCTCGTCGTGCTCACGATCATCATCATGGCGGTGATCATCGTGCTGCAGAACCGTGACCGGGTCCGCGCGGTGCTCTCCCAGCGCGCCGCCGCTGGCCGCGACGACGTCCTTTCGCGCAGCCTTGCCTTCCTCGGCCGCTACTGGCACATCCTCGCCATCGTCTATCTGGTGGGGCTCTTCCTGGCCTGGCTCGCCAACCCGGACGAGGCGCTGCCCTATATCGTCGGGGCAACGGCCGAAAGCGTGGTTGCCGCCGCAGTCGGCGCCGTGGTCATCACCTTCATCGCCCGCTTCGTATCGGTGGGCATGCGGCTTCCGCCCGAGGTGAAGGAGCGCCTCCCGTTGCTGGAGCGGCGGCTGAATGCGTTCGTGCCCCGGACCCTTCAGGTCGTGCGCACCATCGTGCTCGTGGCGGTGCTCATCGCCATCGCCCAGGCGTGGGGGCTTATCGACTTCATCGGCTGGGTCGCCAGCGACGTGGGGCGACGCGTCACCGGCTCGGTGATATCGGCAGCGCTCATCGTGCTGGTCGGCTTTGCGATCTATCTCGCCGTCTCGTCCTGGGTCGAATATCGGCTCAACCCGAACTACGGCACCGTTCCAACCGCGCGCGAGCGAACCTTGCTCGCCTTGTTCCGCAACGCCTTCACCATCGCGCTTTGCGTGCTCGTGCTCATGCTGGCCCTCGCGCAGCTCGGCGTGAACATCGCGCCGCTGCTCGCCGGTGCCGGCGTGCTCGGCCTCGCCATCGGCTTCGGCGCCCAGAAGCTCGTGCAGGACATCATCACCGGCGTGTTCATTCAGTTCGAGAACGCGATGAACGAAGGGGACGTCGTGACGGTCGGCAACTTCTCGGGGGTGGTGGAGCGGCTCACGATCCGTTCCGTGTCGATCCGCTCCCTGGACGGCACGCTGCACCTCGTTCCGTTCTCCTCAGTCGATTCCGTTTCCAACATGACGAAGGGCTTCTCCTATCACATCGCCGAGATCGGCGTCGCCTATCGGGAGGACATCGCGGAGGTCAAAGAGGCGATGCAGGACGCGTTCGACCAGCTGCTCGAGACGGAGCACAAGGACCATATCATCGGTCCGCTCGAGATGCATGGCGTCACGGCGTTCGGCGACAGCGCGGTGATGGTGAGGGCCAGGATCAAGACCATGCCCGGGCAGCACTGGGCTATCGGCCGTACCTATAACGAGTTGATCAAGCAGATCTTCGATGCGCGCGGCATCGAGATTCCGTTCCCGCATATCACGCTGTACATGGGCGAAGACAAGCAGGGCAAGGCCCCGCCGCTGAATGTGAAGGAACTGCCCCGGCCGTCGTCAGATCAGGGCCGTGCTGCTGGTCGCGGCCAACTCGGCGATGTCGCCGAGCAAACGGGCGGGACACAAGGCGTTCGCATGAAGCGGCGCAGCGAGTAAGGTGATAAGCGGTCGGCCGGCATACAGGCCGAGGCCCTATGGGCCAATACCTCATGGGGAGGGGAGAGCGAGATGGCAAAGGGCTTCTTTGGCGAACCGTTCTTCATGGATGGTGAAGCGGGCCTGCAGAGTCCATTTGGCGACCTCAGACGCTATCAGGCAGAGAAGCCGGTCTATTACCATCCGCCGCTGCAGCAGTGGTTCGTCTTCGCCTATGACGACGTGGCGGCGCTGTTCAGGGATGCTCGCTTGAGCTCCGAACGGATGAAGGGCTTCGTCGACCAAGCGCCTGAGGCGGTGCGGGAGGCGCTTCGGGACATTGCGCCGATGTTCCGGTCCTGGGTGCTGATGAGCGATGAACCCCAGCACATGCGCCTACGGCATCTCATCAATCTCGGTTTCAACGCGTCCGCCATCGAAGCGCTGCGTCCGACGATCGAAAGATCAACGGACGAGCTTCTCGGGGCGATGCGCGGAGGCCGGTCCTTCGACGTTTGCGGCGAGTTCGCGTTCCTGCTTCCGGCTTACGTGCTTTCCGATTTTCTGGGCGTGCCTCCGAAGGACCGGGATCTCATTGTGCAATGGTCGGTCGATTTCATCGACTTCTTCAACATCTTTCCGATCACGGTCGACAGCGCCACCCGGATGGTGAACAGCGCGCGGGCGATGGAGGCGTATACGCTCGATCTGCTGGCCGCGCGGAGGCGCCATCCCCGAGACGACTTTCTCGGCACCCTGAGCAGTTATGTCGGCACGCCGGATGGACCGACCAACGAGGAGATCGTGGGCAATTCGATGCTGCTTCTGCTTGCCGGCCACGTGGCGGTGCGGAATCTCATCGGCAATGTCGTCTATCTCTTGGCTACATGGCCGCAGGAAAGAGCGCGGCTTGACGCCGATCCGAACCTGCTCAACAGCGCAATCGAGGAAACGCTGCGGTTCGAGCCGCCCATCACTTTGATTCCGCGGATCGCGCGGGAGCCGGTCGAGGTTGGAAACGAGACCATTCCCGCAGGCGCCGTCGTGCAGTTGAGCATTGCCGCCGCCAATAGGGACCCGGCGCATTTTCCGGATCCCGACCGGTTCGACATTGCGCGCAACCCCAAACGCATCCTCAGCTTCGGGCATGGGCCCCATGGATGTGCCGGCGTGCATCTCGCCCGCCTGCAAACCCAGATTGCCGTAGGCGCACTGCTGGCCCGCTTTCCCCGCTTCAAGCTGGACGAGGAGCAGCCGATCACCTGGTACCGGACGGCCGCCAATAGGGGACCCATCAATCTCCCGATCGTCGCGTGAGGATCCGCGCCGAATGCGCTTCGGGTCCTTCTATCGCTGAAGGAAGTCGACCAGCAGGCGCGTGACCTCCTCCGGTGCATCCTCCATGAGGAAGTGGCCGCCGCCTTCAACGAGGTGGACATCGGCGTTCCGGATGTAGCGCTGCAGCCGGGCCGCCTGATCCACCGGAATCCAGGTGTCCTCAGTTCCCCAGATGATGCGGACGGGGACGTCCGTGGGCCCCAGCGCCGCCTCCAGCCTGGCAATGTGCTCATCGGCAATCTGAGCCACGCGGTTGTACCACATGGCCTGCCCCTTCTCGCCTCGCCATGGCTTCATGTAGGCTTCGAATGCCTCTTCGCTCAGCGGCCGGTGGGTGGTCGAGCGAATGCGCGCCGTCGCGATCAGCTCGTAGAGCGCGTAGGGCATGGTGCGATAGGCTTCGATGTATTTCTGCGCATGCTTCGTCGCCGCCGTCACGCAGGGTAGCATCATTGCCGCGCTGATCAGCGCCATTCTGTCGAAGCGGCAACCCTCGAAGTAATAGGCGGACATACCATAGGTATTGCCGATATCGTGAAAGATGCCGGCGGGGCGCTCCAGCTTCCAGTGCTCGAGCAGGCTGCGCAGAACCCTGCTCTGCATGGGATCGCTGACATCCATCCCCTCGCGCTGCTCCGACGCGCCTTGGCCGGGCAGATCGTAGACGTGGACCCGATGCGTTTGCGCCAGGGTTGGCACGATATTGCGCCAGATATAGGAGTTGCCTGGAAAGCCGTGGACCAGAACGACGGGTTTGCCCTCGCCGAACACCTCATAGGCGATCTCGACCCCCTCGACCGTAACGCGACGATTCAGTTGCCAAGCGGATGCCATGTCTTCGCCCTGTCCATGTAACCGTCAAACGATCTTAAGATGGGTACATGCTTGAAATGTAACTCGTCAAGCCAATTTTGGTGGTACTGAGATCGCGAGATGACAGAGACCGCCTTCAATTCCCTGGAGCCGTCCGGCCGGCTTTGCCTGGACTTCATCAACACGGTGCATTGGCGTGAAGCCGCGCAGCCCGTGGAACGGCTGGGCTGTTTCGCCGATCTGGTTGAATGGGCGCGGCAGATGGAGTTGTTGAGCCCTTCGGCGGCTCGCGAGGCTCTCGAACGCGCCAGGACATTGCCAGATCAGGATCGCGGGACGTTGAGGCACGCGATGAGCTTTCGCGAGACGCTCTATCGCATCTTCATCGCGACAATCCGAGGACAGGCGCCGGAGCCTGCCGATCTCGAGGTCCTGACGCGAATGGCCGGCCAAGCCGCCATCGCCAGTGTGCTTGTCCCGCACGGCAGCCATTTCGTTCTGCGACGGCCTGATGCGGACGCCGATCTCGATTCCATGCTCGCCACGATCGCGGTTTCGGCCATGGAGCTGCTCACCTCGCCGGATCTGCGCCGCGTCCGCCAGTGCGCCGACGATCGGGGCTGCGGCCTGCTGTTCTTCGACTCCAGCAAGAACCAAACGCGGCGCTGGTGCTCCATGGGGATTTGCGGCAACCGTGCGAAGCGTCGCCGCAATTATCACCGGCATCGGCGGTGAACACATTGCTCCCGCGGCGCGCCCCAATTTTGGTCACAGAGATAGCCAATGACCGACGGATTGGCGCCATGGACAATGCTTGCCTGGCAGACGGCTCCTCCAAATCAGATGAAAGGGATTTATGGTGACTGACCTGACCTCGACACCAAGCCTCAATGAGGGCCATCCTGACGGCAGTCCTCTGGAAGACCACACAGCTGATCAATCTTCTGCATCCAAGCCGGTGGTCTTCTCGAACTGGGATGAAGACCCGAACCAATGCATTGAAGTGCAGGTGATGAGGGACGATTTTCAGTTGGAAGGCCTGTACTTTATCGGGAGCGATCAGTTCAGCGGCCGGGCTGGCGAGGTGCAAGTGACGCAAGAGGGCAACGGCCTCCAGCGCATTGCCATCGATCTTGATGGTGGTGGCCCGTCGGACGAGGGGCAGGAGGTCGAATTCTATATCGAGACAGCGCGACCTGTGGACGAGAGCATGGTCAAGCTCGTGCAACAGGATTCCTTTTCCACGCTGTAATCTTCAGAGCCGGTCGCGGGCCAGCAGGCGCGATCTCACCAGCGTGCCAGACGGTTCGCGGCGGCAGCTCCGAGGAAAGCGAGGCCGGCGATTGCAATCGTGTACCAAGCCGCAAGAAAGAGCGGGGAATCGTCGGGACAATGGGCGGCGTAAAAGGCTGCCGCCAGACCACCCGCGGCCAGCCCGGCGGCAGCGCCGGCCAGCGCCGGTCGCGTCGGCGCGCCATGGCGCAGCACGAACATGAAGACGGCGAGCGGCCCGATGCCGATCAGGGGAACGTAGACAAGGCACACCCTGCTGTTCGTCCCGATCATGGCAGCCTGCCAAGCCTCCGGCGGCAGAACGATCAGCTCCGCCATCACAGCCCCTGCCAAAAGGGCGGGTGCGGCCGCAAGATAGGGCAGCACCCGGCGCCAAGGCTCGCCCGGTTGCGAAAGCATCCGCACGAAGGCGAAGGCCGTTGCCGCCAGCGTGCCGGTCACCACAAGCTTGAAGAGGAAACGCACCGTGCCCAGGGCAATGGCGATGTCCGGGCGGGGACCGAGCGTTGCAAGGAACACACCGGCTGCGATGGCGGCCGCAATCGCTGCGCCTCCCCACCAGGTGGCCGAAAACGAAACCGCACGGGGCCGTGCGTTCGTCGCGAGTGTCTGGATGAGCTCGTTGGTGTCCATATCAGCTCCGTCCGAAACGCCTGGCGATTGCAGCCAGGCCGCGATGCAGCGCAACCCTTACTGCCGCCTCACTCATGCCGAAACGTCGAGCGGTCTCGCCGATCGAGTGGCCATCCACGGAAACTGCCGCCACGACCGAGCGCTGGCCCGGCGCCAGATGGTCGAGTGCGCGGTCGATTTCCCACGGTCGGGCAGCTTCCGCGACGGGTTCTGCCACGCTTTCGGCGATCTCGTCGATGCCGATCTCCACGTGACGCCCGCGGCGGCGAAGGGCATCAACGATCTTGTAGCGCACGATCGCAAAGAGCCACGGGGTCACGGGCGCGTCCTCGCGCCAGGTATGCCGCTTCAGGTGGATCGCCAGAAGGGTTTCCTGCACGATATCCTCCGGATCGATCTGCCCTCGCCCGACTTTTCGCCTCGCGAGGCCGCGTGCCAACCGGGCGGCGTGGCGAAGAAAATCCTCGTATGCCCTTTCGTCGCCAGCGATCGCTGCACGCAGGAGCCGGGAAAGCTCGTCTTCGCTCCTGCGGTCCATGAGCGTCTTCCTCCCACTACGCTCTTGCGCTGTCTTTTGTTACGCCGCCGCGGAAATTTCTGCCAAGGCAAGGGCCAGGCGATCACGAAATCGTGTGCACCAATGGATGTAACGGTCGGCCTCTCGCGATCGAACTCCTCGATGCGTGCCGAGACAAGGCGGGCACGCCCTGGCGAACCCAAGAGAGGAGATATGGCTATGAGATCGACCGTCAGCTCGGCCGCACTGGCCGGCGCCGTCGCGATGGCGCTGACGTCCCTGGCTGCGGCCGCGCCGCTCAGCGAGGCGCAAGTGAAGGCGGCCATGGATGCCGGCAAAGAGAAATGCTACGGCGTCGCGCTCAAGGGCCAGAACGACTGCGCCGCGGGGCCCGGCACGACCTGCCAAGGCACCTCCACCGTCGATTATCAGGGCAATGCCTGGAAATTCGTGGATGGCGGCACCTGCGCCACGATGCAGCTGCCCGGCGGCCGCACCGGCTCTCTCGAGCCTTTGGACCGCGATCGTCCGATGTGACGAACGTCCGGAAAGCGGGAGAACGCCATGAGCGAATTGGCATGTCCGGACCCCGGCGCAACCGCGGTGACCCGCTTTCCGGGCTATTCGGCCGCCGGGCTGGCCGGCACCAGCTTCAAGCCCGAGCATTTGCCGGCCATTCTGGCCGAAGGCAGGCAGCGCGGTTTCTTTGAAGTTCATGCAGAAAACTATATGGGCGCCGGCGGGCCGCCACATGCGGCGCTCGCCCGCATCCGGCGCGACCATCCGGTATCGCTGCACGGGGTGTGCATGTCGCTGGGCGGCCCGCAGCCGCTCGACAAGGCGCACCTTTCCCGGTTCAAGGCGCTGATCGAGCGCTATGAGCCGGCACTGGTGTCCGAGCACCTCGCCTGGTCGACCCATTCAAGCACCTATTTCAACGATCTGCTGCCTCTTCCCTACACCGAGGCGACGCTGGCCCGGGTCGCCGAGCATATCGAGGAGATGCAGGAGGCGATCGGCCGCGCAATTCTGCTGGAGAACCCCTCGACCTACGTTCTCTTCCGGGAATCGACGATGGGAGAGACGGAGTTCATCCGCCGGCTGGTGCGGCGCACAGGCTGTGGGCTTCTGCTGGACGTCAACAACGTCTTCGTCTCGGCCACCAATCACGGCTATTCGGCTCTTGCCTACCTCGCCGACTTTCCGCTGGAGCATGTGGGCGAAATCCACCTCGCCGGCCATGCCCAGCAGGAAGATGACGAGGGCGATCTGCTGCTCATCGACAGCCATGACGGACCGGTGGCCGATGCCGTGTGGAAGCTGTTCGAGATCGTCATCGGCAGATGCGGGCCGATCCCGACATTGATCGAATGGGACAGCGCCGTTCCAGACTGGGCCGTGCTCAAGGCCGAAGCCGCTGCCGCACAAGCCATTCTCGATCGCCACGCGGCGCGCAACACCTCGGAGGCAGCCCATGCCGCCGCGTGAGATCGATTTTGGCGAGACTGGCGATGCACCGGGCTACGCAGAGGCGTTCGCCGGTGGATTGCTCGATCCGATGCGCCCTCCGCCGGACAGGATTTGCGGGCCGCACGGCAAGGCGGTGGCGAAGCGGTATGCGGTCTATCGAAACAACGTCACGGTCAGCCTGATCGAGGCGCTGGCGGCTGTTTTTCCGGCGACACGGCGGATTACCGGCGCCGACTTCTTTCGCGCCATGGCGCGCGCCCATGTGCGGGAAACGCCGCCGAGCTCACCGCTTCTCTGGGAATATGGCCACGCTTTTCCGGATTTCATTGCCCGCTACGAGCATGCACGCCCGATGCGATGGCTGGCGGATGTGGCGCGGCTCGAGCGGGCGTGGCTCGACGCCTATCACGCCGCCGATGCGGCGCCGCTCACAGCGCAGTCGCTGGCCGCAATCCCGCCAGAACAGCTCGCCGGGACGCGCTTCACCCCGCATCCGGCGACCCGTGTGGTGCGCTCTTCCTTTCCCGCTGTCAGCATCTTCGCGGCGAACCGAAGCGACGGCCCCGTGGGTCGGATCGAAGCTGCGGAGCCCGAGGACGGGCTCGTCACGCGGCTTGGCCTGGAGGTGGCCGTGCGGCAGCTGCCACCCGGTGGGGCCTCCTTTCTCTGCCGCCTCATGGCCGGTCATCCACTCGGTGATGCGGCAGCGCAAGCTTTCGCCGAAAGCGTCCAATTCGATCTTGCCGCAAATATCGCTGGGGTGCTGGAGGCGGGGGCCTTCACGGCGGCGCACTGGGGGGCCGAATAATGGAACCCAAACTGGCCGCGGAAAGCACCGGACAGCGCGGCATCGCCGCACTTGCCGAGCGGGCGACCGGCGCTCTTCGCACCATCGCCCCGCCTTGGCTCACGCAGTTCGTGCTCAGATGCGCGCTTGCCGTTCCCTTCTGGCGGTCCGGCGTCAACAAATGGGACGGCTTCCTGCAGCTGAACGACGTTGCCGTGCTGCTTTTCACTTCGGAGCTCAAGCTGCATCTGCCAGGCGGTCCCTATGCCTTTCCCGCACCGGGCGTGATGGCGTTCGCCGCCGGTTCCGCCGAGATTGTCTTGCCCATTCTGCTTCTATTGGGCCTGGCGACGCGTGCCGCGGCCTTCGGCCTCCTTCTGATGACGCTGATCATCCAACTCACGGTTCCCGATGGATGGCCGCTGCATCTCACCTGGGCGGCAATGGCGCTCGCCGTGATGGCATGGGGGCCGGGCTGGCTTTCGGTCGACCAATGGCTTCGCGGCCGTTTGGCCTGACGGTCCGTGCTGGATACGGAACACACCACAGGAACGAGCGTGTAGTTAAATTTGTTTACAGATGTATTAGACTAAGGCGATATAAATACAATTTCCTTACGAAATATTTCTTATGTCTTTAATGCC
Source organism: Rhodoligotrophos defluvii (assembly GCF_005281615.1). Classification (NCBI taxonomy): domain Bacteria; kingdom Pseudomonadati; phylum Pseudomonadota; class Alphaproteobacteria; order Hyphomicrobiales; family Rhodoligotrophaceae; genus Rhodoligotrophos; species Rhodoligotrophos defluvii. The sequence goes on from NZ_SZZM01000002.1 coordinate 1,046,574, forward strand.
GAAATAACGGTTGCTTTAGCCACGCAACGCTCACCGTCTTGCTGCTCTCCCTGCTCGGTAATATCGTAAGCAACCTCATCGATTGCCGCCAATAAGCTCTGTGTTTGGCTTCTGCTACACTTGGTTGCAGGTAATGCTTCATGTCCATTCATGAGAACTGCCGTGCTATTGTTCAGCAAGTCAGGCAGATGATGGATCGCAAGATCTGGAGCGACAGGCATCTCGATGGATCGCTTCGAGCGAACTCGCGTGCAGCCCAATCAACAGATCGGCCTGAGGCTATGACATCCGAGACCTATGCGGCCATAACCAAACCCGACGCAGATGATGCAGACGAAGCCTCAGATCGGGACGAGATGCGCAGGCCCGACACTATCCGCGAAACCTTGATCCCGCTTCATGCGGAAGAGCTCTCGGTCTCGAAGGAGAAGGTCGAAACCGGCCGGGTGCATGTCGGCACGGTAACGCGCACCCACGAGGCGCTCGTCGACGAGGAGCTTGCGAGCGATCACGTCCAGATCGAGAGGGTCGCGGTCAACGAGCCCGTGGACGCCGTTCCGCCGGTCCGGCAGGAGGGCAACGTCACCATCGTGCCGGTGCTCGAAGAAGTCTTGGTCCTCGAGCGCCGCCTCATGCTGAAGGAGGAAATCCACATCCGCCGCGTTCACACGACGGAAAGGCATCGGGAGAGCGTGACGCTGCGCCGCCAGGAGGCGGTGATCTCGCGCAGCCCTGCAGAGCCCCCGCCGGAGTGAAACCTTTCCAGCAAGAACTACCAAACCAACACTACAGAGGAGTAGACAAATGGCTTACCAAACTATCGTCGCTGTGTTCGACACGGCCGATCAAGCCGATGCCGCGGTGAAGGCGCTGAAAGCAGCCGGCTTCGCCGATGCTGACATCAGCGTGTTCGATAAGACCAGGCTGACCAATAACGGCAAGGGCAGTCTGTCTGAGCCAGGCTTGTGGAACCGCATTTTCGGCGACGACATCTTCGAGCATGAGGCGACGGTCTACAAGCAAGCGATCGATCGCGGCGGCGCTGTTGTCTCGTTGCGGACGGTGGACAACGAAGTCGCCCACGCAACGGGCATTCTCGACCTGCACCGCCCGATCGACGTTCATGATCGCGCAATCACCAGCGGCATCGCGCCGGCTGCCTTCGTGGAGACCGCCGCCAAGACCGCTGCCGCGGCCCCCCTGCCAAGCGACCAGAAAGTTGCGGTGACGCCCAAGCTCGCCGACGCGCATAACGATGTGCTGCGGCTGGCGGAGGAGCAGCTTAATGTCGGCAAGCAGATGGTCGAGACCGGGCGGACACGGGTTCGCCGCTTCGTCACTGAACGTCCGGTCTCGGCGGATGTCACTCTGCACGAGGAGCACGCAGATGTCATCCGCAAGGCCGTTACCGACCCGACCTATGTCGGGGACATCGATTGGGCCGACAACACCATCGAGGTCGTCGAGACGGCCGAGCATGCTCTGGTGAACAAGACAGCGCGGATCGTCGAGGAGGTCTCGCTGAAGCTCACCGGCAGCGACCACGTGGAGACCGTTCACGACAAGGTTCGCCGCCAGCAGGTCGAGGTCGAACGGGTACCGGCGGGTGCGATGTCGCCTGCGGGAACGCAGACTTCGCCCATGGCCGCCAAGCCAATGTGACATCAAGATGTCCGGGGCCGAAGCGACTTTCGGCTCCGGACCCTTCCTGGCGCTGGCAGAGCGCCATCGCGCCTCATCCCGCAGAGCGACGCTAGCGCAAATCCTCATGTCGAAACTCAGCTCAACCCGAAGGGGAGCCGCGCCGCCGTCGGTCTCCCGATTGGCGATTCTGGTCGCGACATTCTGGCTGTTTCTGCCAGGTGTCGGCTTCTGTCAGGTGGCGGAGCAGCCCACATCGCCGTCGGCCACCGCTACTTTGACTGTCGGCACGAAAGAGGCGCCTCCCTTTGCCATGAAGACGCCCTCAGGCGAATGGGAGGGGATCAGCATCGACTTGTGGCGCCGCATCGCCGACGAGCTGGGCCTGAAATATCAGTTCAAAGAGGAAAGTCTTCCGGGCCTCCTCAAGGGATCCGCAGACGGCAGCCTCGATGCGGCGGTGGGCGCGCTCACGATTACCGCCGAGCGGGAGCAGAGGTTCGATTTTTCCCAGCCGTTCTACGAAACTGGCCTGAGCATCGCGGTCCACAAGGAACACATGAACTGGTGGTCCGTCATTCAGAGCATCTTTTCCAAGAACCTGCTCTTGGGTGTGCTGGGGCTGCTCGGCGTTCTGATGACGGTCGGCACGATCCTCTGGCTTCTCGAGCGGCGCAAGAACCATCATTTCGACGGTGGCCTCGCAGGCTTCTTCTCGGGCCTGTTATGGTCGGCAACCACCGCGGCCGGCCATCCGCATCACAAGGCGCCCAACACCATTGCCGGAGAGTTGCTGGCGATTGCTTGGATGCTCACCTCCGTGCTCCTGATCTCGACCTTCACGGCGCTGATCGCCTCGGCCTTGACGACCACCCAGCTGCGCGGAACCATCCACGGGGTCGATGATCTTCGCTCAGTCCGCGTTGGGACCGTGAATGGCTCCGAAGCGGGTGACTATCTGCATGGTCAACGGATAAACTTTCGTCCGTTTACCGATTTGAATTCGGGGCTGGCCGCGTTGAAGGACCGGCAGATCGATGCGTTCGTCTACGACCGTCCTTTGCTCGCTTGGCAGATCACCCGCAATTTCCCGGACTCGCTGCAACTTCTCCAGCCGGTGTTCGACAAACAGACATATGGCATCGCCATGCCGACCGGGAGCAAGCTTCGCGAGGCGATCGACCGGGTGATCCTCAGCGAGACGCGCAGTGACTGGTGGGAAAAGACCACGTTCCGCTATATCGGCGAGAGCCCCGGCCATCGCGCGGAGCCTCCAAGCGAGGTCGCCCTGTTCGGGCATCGCCATCACTAAATATCACGTGGTGCTGGGACGCAATTTTAGAACAATTCGGTTGTTTCTGAATTTTATACATCGTACAGCTCTTAAACTTTCTATACCACAGGTTTGCGATTGTATTTAATGAAAATTGCAACGTTCTCTGTGTTGCAAAATGACAAAACCAACATGATTGACCAGAAATGATCCGTCGCGTCTCAGAATGAGCGCTGGGATAGACTCGCGGCCGTCCAATTTTGAGCTGACGCCGTCAAGAAGATGTCCGGGCGACATCCAGCCTGGCGGGCCCATCCAATCCCCATTTCCGAAGGTTATACGGACGGTGATGCCGTTGCGGTCCGGGCATTTCCCGGTCTCAACGGCCATTGCGCAGGCCGGCCCGCGGTCGATTTCAACGGCGGCAGAACAATACACTTGCTCAGTCGAGCGAGGACGGAACCACGGATCCGGCTCTGGCAAGCTTGTTGCAAGCAAGTCGGACCATGAAGAACCGCATCAATTGGCGTGAAAGCCGCGTAGATCAGAATTACCTCTGCTTCCCCTGGGATGAAGTCTTCCCAGAGGGTAAGGCCAGTGGTCGCGCGTCTCTCGTGAATCGCGCGATGCGGGCAGTTCTTCCCCACGGACCAACGCGCGCTCGTTCAACCCTCGCCCCCAGTTCTTACGGCCTCGGGACGGGCGCAGTGGCGCATCACGCGAGCGCGCTGGCACCCGAGGCGGGGTGCTCGCGTTTCGCTGCTGGCTTCCTTCACCCCAGCGAAGCGGAACGCCGGCGCGGGGGGGCTGAGTTTTGGCCATTCGGAGGACAGGCATGATCAATCCGACTGAGAAAGACATGTGGCGGCCGGTTATCTACACGGCCAATGGACCCGGCGTGGAGCCGGAGGTCGGCGTTATCGCGTCCATCACAGAGCATTTCGTGCGGGTGCACTTCCGGGGCGAGCCCAACCCTGCAGCGTGCCTGCGCGAGAACCTGGTTTGGGAGACCGACTGGAGGGTACAGCAGTGAAGTCACCTTACCGCTTGATCGCCTCTACCCGTTTCGGCGTGTTTAGCTGCGGCGCGGTTGCTGGGGCCGTTATGCTGCTGGCTGGCATGATGATGGCGCAGGCGCTGACGGCCAAGGGGTCGCAGCATCACTACAATCCGAAGGTCATCACGGATCGGATCGTGCCGAGCTGAGGCTGCTCGCGAGACCAGATCGGGCCGTGAGCACCACCGCGTCCTGTGGGCTTTAACCCGCTCAATGGCTTTGCTGTTCGTCGACAAGGATCGGATTGGCGTTGTTGCGGTGCTGCGCTGCCAGTTCCACGGCGGCCCGGTATTCCTCTGAGACCACAATGGCCACATCGGCGTGACTGATATCGGACGCCTCAGGATGCTTTGCCAAAAGGTGTTCCGCGCTCCTTGCCGGGTCAAGCGCCCGGTCCGACTTTGCCGCCTTATTCACGAGATCCGCAATGTCCACGGCTAGCGGCAGTTTCGGCATCTGTTACTCCTGCTTGTCGGCGCCCAGCCACGCGTTCTGCTCCGTCAAGGGCCTTCGCGTCATCGCGCTCGGTGCGGCTGCTTGGTTCCCGTACTGACCGCCCGGCCACTCCGCGCGCTCTCTGAAATACACGGCAGCGAAGCTCCCTAACGGAGTAACCACACCTGCCCAAGCTGGTTCCCAGACCCGCCGGCTGACGCAGCCGTCACAAGGCGCGAGATGCGCAGGGGCAGATCTCCACTATTGTGGCATAGCCGCCGCCGCTTGAGTATCTCAATGCGCTCTCTGGTTAATCGCTCGACTTTTAGTTGCAGAAATGCCACCGTCATTTCGCTCATCGAAGAATGGGAATGGGTCTCCCCGATCCTACGTAAGCTGTTGCTGGTTCGCGCAGCGTCTCGCCAGCAATCGGTCACTCTACGTGGTAGCTGTAGATATTCATCTGCAGAATGCCATCGGTATCGTCGGAGAATTCGAGTGTGAAGGTACTCGCCACCGGCTGGTTGGTGCCTTCGTAGCGGCGGCTGTGTATCGCGCGCAAGGTTACATCGAGCTGCTGATCGCTCATGGATCGGGAGATCCAATCGTCCGCAGCGCTGGCGTCAATCATTTCCCAAGTGCTGCCGGGCTCAGGCTTCAATCGAAGTTCGAAAACGCGATAACCTAGTCCGGATACCGATTGAAGATAATCTTCAATTGACGAGCGAATTTTGTCCGCGGCCTGGTCAGGATCGATCCATGTCGGGTCATCCCTGTGCTGCCTGCTGGCAAAGCCTTTAATATCCGTCTCGCGAGGCTTGATGCAGGTCGCGTTGCTCTTCCATGTGCCATAGTCCAAGAAAGCAAAGCGGTCGCTTTGATATTTTTGCGAGCAGTTGCCACGGATCTCCGAGTGGATGCCAAGGTTGAACGTATGCGCCGAGCTTCGGGTTAGCGCCTCCGGATCGAGGTGAAGGGTTTCCGTGAAGGACTGCACTTGGACGGCAAAGCGAATCTCGCCCTCCATATTCTCCTCCAAGGCCTCAGGGCGATACGCAAAGTCAATTTCGTGATCACCGGTCGTCAAGACGAGGCTGTGCCATTTATGCTGCTTCATGAAAGCAGTGAATGAGCTCATGGCCGGGGCTCCTGTCGTAGATTATCGGGAGAGCCCACGGCACATTGTACCGTAATAAAGGCCCGACCTCGCCAAGGTCACACTTCGGCGATCATACCCTTCACCAGGATGAAAGGCATGACGGACGGATCAATGGAAAATAAGGTCGTTATTGGGCCGAAACTGGTTTTCATCCCGATGATCCGCAATTATGCGAGCTCTCGCCCTCACCATTGGATTTGTCCCGAGAGGGAGAGATAGTGGTTTGTCTGCCTCGAGGCGTATTCGAAGCCGTAGCCGATGGCGAAGGTGACGGGGGCTTGGGGGGCCTCGGCGGCGAGGGCCAGGTTGGCGCGGAAGCGGTCCCTGCCCAGCTTGGCGCCCTCGGTTTGGAAGGGCAGGCCCTTGGCGCCGAGGAAGGCGGAGGCGACGGTGTCGTCGATATCGCCGAAGCCGCGGCCATAGGAGAGCATGAGTTCGGGCCGCAGGGCGAGATCGGCGAAGAGGGCGCCGGTGTCGGCGGGGACAAGGCTGGCGATATGGCCCTGCAGGCTGATGCCGACGACCGCCTCGGCGGAGGCGATGCTCTCGGCATGGACGTCGAGGCCGGCATTGCCGGCGCCCTTNAAGGTGCCATCGCTTGCCTGGTCGGCGGTGAGCGTCGCCCCGCTCAGGGCGATCTCGCCGCCGGACTCGGCGGTGACATTGCTCAAGCTAGCATTAAAGCCGTTGAGGTCGAGCCGGCCGTCCTCGCCGATATGGGTGGGGCCCGAGCCCAGCACATCCGCCGCGCCGAGCCGGAGAGTGCCTTCGGCGATATCGGTGCCCCCGGTATAGGTGTTCTCAGCCATCAGCACGACCGTGCCCGCCCCGCCCTTGGTAAGGCCGCCGCTGCCGGAAATAACGCTATCCACGGTGAGGGTGTGGCTGGCATCGGCAGAGAGGGTGCCGCCGCCGGTGCCAAGCGTGATGGCGCGGGCGGTGGTCATGTCCGCCGTGGCCAGCAGCTCGCCGCCATTGCTCAGCGAGACTGTCCCGGTGGAATGGCCGAGATTGTTGTCATTGGAGATGGAGACGGTGCCGCCCTCGACCTTGGTGCCGCCGATATAGGCATTGTTGCCGGAAAGCACGAGCGTGCCCGCGCCGGTCTTGGTGACGCCGGTGTCCTTGCCATCCCCGGCGGGATCGGCGGGGTCGTCCGCATCCTCATAACCCGGCGCATAGGCATCGCTGGCAATATCATCGCCAATAGTGACCGTCTCGCCGGCGCCGGGGGCGAAGCTTATTCCAGTCGTGCCATGCAGGTAGAAGCCACTGCCCAGCCCTAGCGCGCCAGCACCCCCTGCTGTCGCACTGCCATTCTCCACGCTGATATTGCCGGAAAAGCTGATCGACCCACCATCCTCGACGAACACAGCACCGCCAAACCCCGCGCCCGCGCCGCCGCTGTCCGTGCCATCCGCCCCGCCAAAGCCCCCTCGACCTACACTCCCATTGCCCTGTTTTCCGCCTCCACCAGCACCGAAGCCGCCGTGACCAGCATCATTACCGGCCCCATAGCCGCCACCCCCGCCACCGCCGAAACCACCATCTCCTGCCGGACCGTCCGTACTAAAGCCGGTACCGCCACCGCCTCCCCCGAAACCACCATTACCTCCCCCTGCATTACGACCACCACCACCGCCACCAGAAAAATCACCTCCAGTCGTCCCTGCAACGCCGATTCCACCGCCCAGTCCGGGATTAGGGCCTCCTCCATTGCCTCCATCGGTTGATGTCGAAGGCGTGCCGTTACTCCCAATTCCGTAACCGCCACCTCCGCCACCACCGCCACCGATATTGTTCGGTCCCCCCGATCCATTACTGCCGTTCCCCCCGTTCAGCCCACCACCGCCGCCACCTTCGCCGAAGCTACCTACAGGCGAGGGCGTGCTTCCCCCGGTCGCCTTGGCTCCGTCGAATGTTGTATTTGCAACCACGACATTTGCGCGCTTTCCAACAAATATTGCTCCGCCGGCACCCATGCCTCCCCCACCACTGGTTGACAAGCCGCTGTCGCCTCCCTGGGCATGAGCGTTCTGCAGCGTCAGGTTTGCAATCGAGACATCAATGGTATCGGGACTGCTGGACCCATCTGCCCGAGCGAAGAAGATGTTGTAGGTGTTCGCGCCATCGATCTTCACGCCGGTCGTGCCACCGTCGATCGTCACCGAATCCGAGATGATCGGCAGAGTACCCGTCAGCGTGATCGTCTGCCCGGCCAGGCTCGCATCGAACACGATCTCGTCGGCGCCGGCATTGGCATTTGCCTGGGCAATGGCCCAGCCCAGGGAGTTCTCGACGGTTGGATCGCCCGAGGCGCTGGTGACGGTGTAGGTGGCGCACACGGCCGGTCCCGCCATGATGGCGAGTGCGACCGCTGAACTGCTGGACAGAATGGCCAGGCGACGGAAACGCATAGGCATGGGGTCCCCTCGCGGCGGTAGAGCTGCTGCATGTCTCGTTAACACAATTAAAAGTTGTATTACCGGAGGGCAAACGCGCGGCATGAGGAAAGAGGAGCTGTGCGGAGATTTGTTTCCTTTCGTTGCCCCGCCGCCACGGGCGTCGCCATTGCCGGTGGGGGCGAGCCCCGCCCCGTATCACGCCTGCCACATTTTCAAAGGCTTAGAGCATTTTCGAGCGAAGTGGATACCGGTTCGCGTGAAGAAAATGCGACCAAGAAGAACTTAGAGCGGTTCCCCGATTCGAAGAAAAGCGGAAGCACTCTAGCGCGGGGGGAAACCGCAGGACACCCGACAACCGCGCGGGAGAGAAGGGCGAGGCTCCAAGCCGCACGCAGGCCTCTCGCCTCGCCAGTTTCGCCCTCTGTTGGTAGACCCACGGGAACGATGGGTGCCTTGCACAATCCTGTGCCGCGCCGCTTCACCTCACCTCCCGCGGCGCACCCAGGAGCAGCTGCAGGATCACGTGATCTGCCGGGTCGAGGGGCCGGCCGAGCTGCAGCTGCATGATGAGAATGAAATGAGTTTCACGTCTTGTCCATTGGGCGGATGTATAGTTATGCAATTATCCGCCGGCTTGCGCGGCTTTTCCCGCTTCGCTCGGTCGACCGCCGCCGCGCTTCCGCTCCTGCCATGACGCCAGCGCCCGGTCCAATCGGTCACTGCAGCGCGGCCGTGATGGGCAACGGTGCGAGCCCTGGCACTGCAGCCCCCATGGCAGCCCGTTGGACCATACGGCCAGAATGGCCACATGACATGCGCGCAATTGCGGGCTGAGCGCAGATAAGCTTCGGAAGCGTCCGGCAAAGTCCCTCCGGAGAAATCCGCGAGCGGCTTTGCATGTGTCTTCGCCTCAGCCTGAGCAAGACGAATTTGCACATCCGCAAAGCAGCTTATGGGTGAGCAACATTCAGCACCCGGCGAGGAGGGCAGCCTGTCAGCGAAGCAGGCTGCGGAGATCGGCGATCTCTTCCTGCTCGACCATGCGGAATCCGTCCACCCAGATCTTGGCGCTGACCTGGCTGTCCTGCTCCAACGCGATCAAGGCCGCATCGCAGGCTTCGCGAACTGTCGCATAATCCTTGCGCTGCGAGGATCCGAGACGGCCCAGGCGGTGCAGGAAGACCTTGGCCTGTCGGTTGTTGCTGACGCCTATGAGCTTGTTCATGATCTTCGCCTCCCAGGACGAAGTGCTCGGCGATGCCGGTATCCTGAGCAACAGAGGATCTCAGGATATAGACTCAGTTTACATGGAGACCGTGACAAGGAAACAACATAGTTAAGGCCCTGGCATGTTCTGCACGAAAAATTTCCGGTCCGTCTTGCCCGGGCGCGCCTCCATAGCGGTGGCGCCTCATCCATTGCAGCCTAGAGCCAGTTCCTGGCAAGAATGAGTCCGGAATGCACCATCCGGGAGGCTCGATCGTTCACGAAACGCTGAGCTGCCGGCAACGGCGCGCCGGCTGCGCGAAGGAATGTGCCAGGCATGCCGGAAGGCACGAATGTCTGCCGCATCTGCGGCAGCCCGCCCCTCGCGCGTCAGAAGACGACGGCCAAGACGGTGACCGCCCCAAAGCTTGCGATCGCCAGCAACACCACGGTGGCTTCAATCCGCTTGAAGAAGCGCTCCTCGTCCCTGTCCCGATCCTTGATCCTCATCATCCCTGCCTCCGGTGCGGCAATCCGCTGCTGCCGCCACTCGTTCTCTTGGTCGACCTACAAATCGGTACACTGAATGTTAGGGGCTCGGCGCAGCAGAACCCATGCCGAGGGTAGGTGACGGGACCCGACCATCACGGTCTGGGGACATGGCGAAGCAACAAACGCCGACAGCCGAGCACCCGTCGCAAACAGAACAGGCGGTTTGGTTAATTGGTTCCAAATCCGCGCGTCACACCGGCACCACCCTGCAAAGTATCGCGCCCCAACAGCCATCGGCTGCCTTGGAAAAGATAAGGCGATGCTGTTAACGATTTATCGCTATTACACGTTCGTGCGTAACGTGTGCGGTGGGGCGGAAGGTTTGCGTCGCCCGCAGGAGAAAGCCGCGTCCAGAGTATCCACTTCGCTCGAAAATGCTTCAGGAGTGATCAATGACTTTGCGCATCATGCTTGGTGGGATTGCCTCGTTGCTTGTGCTCGCCGCAGCTCCGGTGGCTGCGCAGCAGCAGCAGCCTGGCGTTGTCTATGATGACGGCGAACCCCATGCCGCGCCTGGTTCCGGCATAACGGGGCAGGAGAATGCCGAGGAGAAAGACCTCTCGAAAGACAACAACGCCGCCTCCGATTACGATCCGGAGGACGAGGAGGGGCCGGGATCGGTGGTGAAACGCGATCCCACCGAAGCAGAAGGCTCGGGCACCGAGGGCGAGCCGACCGATTGACCTCGGGCCAGACCCTCAGGCCAGACCCTCAAGTCACGCATGGTGCGACATCGCGGAACCGCACCTCATTCCGCGGGTGACGTTTCGCCTTGTTCCATACGGGCGAGCACGCGGCCGAGATCGATGAACAGCTGCAGCGCATCGTCCGCGGGGATCGATACGGTCATCGTCAGTCCAGCATTATCGAATTCCAGCATGACGCAACGCTCGCCATGCTCGCTCGTGACGCACATAACCTTGGGACGATTCACTTTGCCTTGCCTCCCATTGCGCACAGACCCTCTCGCCAAGGTGCTTGGAGCATCTGGAACGAGATAGGACAAAAGTCTAGGGGGCTTGAAAAAACTTGCTGGGCAAGGCGCGAGCCGACGCCGCGCATCAACAGCGTTATCCACAACAGAAACACGGAGCGATTGTGAGAAAACCAAAATTGCTCCGATATCAGATTCACTCAATCTCGTTTCCTGCCTAGAATTTTCAAACTACATCATCGGTGGGTGAGCTGACGTTTGCCGACACGGTCTAATTCGAAGGATTTGCTCTCTTTCCGGCTTATTTGTGGTCGCCTCCGATTTGACACAATCGAGCAAATTGCGCCAAATGAATACCAGCATTGCGGATAACGACGGTTCTAGAAATCCGGCGGGGAGGCCATCATGCAGGACGAGCGACTGAAAGATGTTCGCGGGAAGCTGACGCGTGTACCTGAAGCCAATTTCGAAGCCCTGAGCGACCGAGAACTCTGGGAATATATCGTCACCCGCGCGCTTCCGGAGGGGGATGCTTTCGCGGCAGCGGACTGGATCTTCGAAAAGCACAAGAATCTCGGCAGGGCGCTTTATGAATGTGAGCGGCTCATGCATTCCACGCCGGTCGTCGAGACCATCTGCCGGGAACTGAGGATCATGCTGGAGGTATGCTGCCGGGTCTCCCGCGCGCGGCTGACCAGGCGATCGGCGATCAGAAACCACGACGAGATCATCGATTACTGCAAGGCGAGGATGGCCCATCTCGATCGGGAACAGCTGCGGCTCCTGTGCTTCGATGCACGCTACCGCTTGATCGCGGACGAGATTCAGCAGACGGGAACCGTCAATCATGTCGCGGCCTATCCGCGGGAGATCGCGCTGCGCTCGCTGGATTTCGGCGCCGCGGCCATCGTGCTCGCGCACAACCATCCATCGGGAGATCCGACGCCTTCGCAATCTGACATTCATCTCACGCGCACGATTATCCAGTGTCTGGAGCCGCTCGGGATAAAGGTGCTCGATCACGTGATCATCGCACGCGATCTGAATGCCAGTTTCCGCAGGCTCGGCCTCTTGGAAGGAGCCAACAACAATCGCCTGCGCTGAGGATTTCTCGCGGTGCAGCGGCGGTCGAGGGAGCACCGCTGCATTGATCGGCCGGTTGGCCGCATCAAAAGATCGCCCCGCGATCCCGATGGAGCGCCCGCCCGCTGCGGTCAATTTGCGGTGATCGGGCGCCGCTTCGGGTCGAACGGCGCCGGCCGTTGCGTTAGCTAATGGCCATGCGCCGTTTGCTTTGTCTGATCCTGTTCATAGGCCTTCTCACGCCGGCCGCGGGCAGCGCCCAGGAGGAACGATCCCCGCCATCTGTCGAGGATCGCCTGACCGCGCTGCTCGACCGTGCGGAGGCGCTTTCCCCGCTGGAAACGGTGGTGATTGCCCATGAGGGTGAGATCATCGCCGAGCGCGGCTATCGCGGCCATTCCGCCGATGCGCCAGCCAATATCAAGTCGGCCTCGAAATCGGTCATGTCGGCCCTGATCGGCATCGCCATCGACAAAGGCGTGCTGAAGGGTGTCGATCAGAAGATCGCGCCCATTCTGCGCGACGACCTGCCGCCCGATCCCGATCCGCGGATCGAGGAGATCACCATCGGGCACCTGCTGTCCATGCAGGCAGGGCTGGGCCGCACCTCCGGGCCCAATTACGGGCGCTGGGTTGCAAGCGCCAACTGGGTTCGCTCCGCGCTGGCGCAACCCTTCGTCGATGATCCCGGTGGCGACATGCTCTATTCCACCGGATCCACGCACTTGCTTTCAGCGATCCTCACCCGGCTGACCGGACGCTCCACCCTGGCGCTTGCCCGGGACTGGCTCGAGCCGCTGGCCGGCTTCGAGATCGCCGACTGGGAGCGCGATCCGCAAGGGATCTATCTCGGCGGCAACCAGATGGCCATGAGCCCCAAATCGCTGCTCGCGTTCGGCGAACTCTATCGCAACGGCGGCAGGACCCGCGACGGCAAGCAACTCATATCGGAGGCCTGGATCGAGCAGTCCTGGCAGGCCCGCACCAGCTCGCGCTATACAGGCGATGGCTACGGCTATGGCTGGTTCTCGCGCGAGATCGGCGGGAAGCGGGTGCATTATGCCTGGGGTTTCGGCGGTCAGATGCTCTATATCGTGCCGGAGCTCAACCTCACGGTGGTGATGACGTCGCAAGCCACCCAGGCCGCCGCCCGGAACGGCCACCGGAGCGACCTGCACCAGCTGCTGAGCGAGATCATCGCGATTTTCGAAAGCTCTCCCGCCTGAGGCTTGGCGCCGGCGTGCCCGGCGCGCTGGCCATCCATTCGGAACCTGCCGCCGTCCCGCACGTTCCCCGCTCATTCCAACAGCAACGGTTCCGGGCCAGCGCATTCCGGAGGTTGTGGGGCGGAGGCCGCGGGTGAACGAAAAACGGGAGAAAGCGGCAATCTCCAAGACGATCGGCAAGGAAGAGCTCTTCGAGCTGATCCTCGACAGCGCGACGGACTACGCCATTTTCACCACCGATCCGCGCGGCCTGGTCACCAGCTGGAACAGTGGGGCAGAGCGGCTGTTCGGCTTCTCCGAAGAGGAGATTGTCGGCCAGTCGGGCGATCTGATCTTCACGCCGGAGGACCGGGTGGCCGGCGCGCCCGAGGAGGAGCGGCTGCGTGCATTCGCCGAGGGCCGCGCCATGGACGAGCGCTGGCACATGCGCCAGAACGGCAGCCGCTTCTGGGCCTCGGGCATGATGATGGCCCTGAAGGATCCTTCGCGGGGTTTCGTCAAGATCACGCGGGATCGGACCGAGCAGCACGAGGCGGAGCGCCGCCTGCGCGAAAGCGAGGAGCGGTTTCGCCTGCTGGCCACCAACATCCCGCAGCTGGTGTTCCGGGCCCTCGACGACGGGCAGCGGCACTGGAGCAGCCCGCAATGGGGCGAATTCACCGGCCTCGGCCTTGACGAAAGCCAGGGCTTCGGCTGGCTTGATGCGGTGCATCCAGACGACCGCGACCCGGCACTCCAGGCCTGGCAGGAGGCGCGAGCGACGGGGGAATATTACCACGAGCACCGGATCAGGCGCGCCGATGGCGAATATCGCTGGCACCAGACCCGCGCCAGGCCGATCGAGACACCAGACGGATCGAACAGCGAGTGGGTCGGCACCACCACCGACATTCATGCGCTCAAGCGCATGCAGGGCCGCCAGCAAGTCCTGCTCGCGGAACTTCAGCACCGCACCCGCAATCTGCTCGCCGTGGTGATGTCCGTCGCCAACCAAACCATCAGGACCAGTCCGTCGCTCGATTATTTCCGGGCAGAATTCGAAAGCCGGCTGCTCGCCCTCAGCCGCGTTCAGGGGCTGCTGGCGCAAGGCGACCAGAACCGCGCCGATATCCTTGAACTGGTATCGGCGGAACTGGCGGCCCATGTCCATGATACGGATCAGCCGGACAAGGTGCGCATAGACGGGCCGGCAGCACCCCTTTCGGCGTCTGCCGCGCAAACCATGGGACTCGCCGTTCACGAGCTCGCCACCAACGCGGTCAAGTACGGCGCACTGGCCCAGCCAGGCGCCAAGCTCACGGTGACGTGGACCATAGAGGAGGCACACAACCGGCCATGGGTGCGGCTGGAATGGCGCGAAACCGGGGTTCGCATGCCCGAAAGCGGCACGCCGCTGCGCCGCGGCTACGGGCGCGAGCTGATCGAGCGCGCGCTCCGCTATCAGCTGGATGCCGACACGAGATTGGTCTTCGGCCCAGACGGCGTGAGCTGCATCATCGTGCTACCGGTCGACACGTGGGCCGGAGCAGAGGTGTGATTGAGAGCCGGGCGCCTGGCCGGCCTGGCGCGTGTTCGGCCATGGCACGCTTCCATGATCTTCAGACGAGCCATTCGGTGTCGAGAGACAGGGAAGCGCGAAAGACCGGCGTATTGTGCTCATCGCGAACGGTCACGACGAACACATGGCGATCGCCGTTGGGGAGCTTGTCTTGAGCAATATCGGGCAGGGCGCGAATGGCCTTCGCGCGCAGGCTGGCGCGTGTTTCGATCTCCTGCCCCATTTCGTCCCTGGTGAATCGCTCGCCGTCATCGATATCAAAATAATACCGCGCCATCCTCGGCTCCATCACTGATGCGCCGATCCTGCTCAACCCCGTTTGCCTCGAGCGGTTCCGATCTGCGTCAGGTGACGGGCTCTTCGGGCATCGCTCGGCCCAGTTTCGATTTCCGGTTCAAGTGAAGGTAGTTGGGATGGAACTCCGCAAACTCGGTCAGCCGTTCGGGATCGGGGATGGTCAGCATCTTGCCTCGTAATACAACCAATCCGTCTTCCCTAAGTTGCTGAAGCACACGATTTGCATGAACGGTCGAGATCCCGAGAGCATCCGCCAGGTCCTCCTGGCTCATCGGCATCGGAAAGGTGGTGCCGCTGACATAGCCGACCACTTTCAGCCGCAGGTGGAGCTCGCAGAAGAGATGTGCCATCTGCTTGTCGGCCGGGAGCTGGCCCATGGTGGCAAGCCAGGCGCGCAGGGTGCCCTCGTCCACCAGGCTCGACCACCACAGCGCCCGCGCAATCCGCGGAAAGCGCTCGGTCACGTCGTTTATGGCCGGATGGGAGATTTCTACGACCTTGCAGCTGGTAATGGTGCCGATCGAGTGATCCATTTCGCCGAGGATCGGCACGTGAAGATCGCAGAAGTCTCCGGGCACCAGGAAGGCGACGATCGAGCGGCGGCCATTCGCCAGGATCTTGTAGCGGCAGGCAAAGCCTTCGAGCACGATCCGCACATGCTCGGGCTCCTCATATTCCCGGATCAGGTCGATCTTGGCCTCTGCGCTGTGCCAGCTGGCGCTGAGCTCGGCAAGCTTGGTTCGATCGGTGTCGGTGAGGTCGGCCCCGTGCTCGAGCCGCAGGATCATCGGGTTGTGCATCGGTCTTCCCTGGGAGCGCGCAGCTCCGAAAACGAGCTCTCCTCACATCGCTATAGAGGAAACCTCACCTTCGCAAGTGTGCCGGCCGGATTCGCGCGGGCAACGACCAGCGCGCCTCGCAGGCGGGCAACGAGACTTTCGACCAGCCACAGCCCCGTCAGCGCCCGGTCGGACGGCATGAGCGCCGGCCATCTGTCCGGATCGATCCCGATACCGTCATCCCGGACGCAGAGACATCCCTGGCCATCCGCCGTGGTCGAAAGCCCGATGCGCACCTGGCCTTCGCCGCGGCCCGGGAACGCATGCTCGATCGCGTTGCTCACCAGCTCGTGGATGACAAGCGCGAGGATCATTGCCGCCTTGTCGGGAATGGCAAGGCCATTCTCGATCTCAAGGGTCACCGAAATGCCCTGTCTGGCGCCGAGGGTGTCCCACGCCTTCGTCATCTCCAGCAGGTGCAGGCCGAAAGTCTCGCCGCTGACCGCGGCCATCGACCGCTGCAGCGTCACGGCTAAAGTGACGACGGAATGCACAGCCTTGAGCCGGGCGCGCGCTTCTTCATGCTGTGCTGCCCGCATTTGCTGAAGCACGAAGCCGGCAAGCATCTGGAAGGTGTTCGCCAGGCGATGCCGCATCTCGGCCAGGAGAATTTCAGCGTCGCTCCCTTCACCGCTGGTCGCCATGCCCCCAACCCCACCAACCGGCAACCTGCAAAACCGGATGTCCCATGCCTAGCCAACGGGAGGGCGGGGAGCCATAACCTATGTTAAAATCGACGGCCGATGCCGATCGAGAGAGGATGGAGAGAAGCTCTCGGATGGAAGCTGGCCGGCGCTGCCCTTGTGGGAGAGGCCGGCCGCTTCGCCCGCGGCTCCGCCGCTCAGCGTCTGATCGCCCGGCCAGCCGCAATGAGAATGCAGGCGCCGATGAAGCCGGCGATGAGATAGCCGAGCCATCCGCCCAACGAGACACCGAACAGACCGAGAATGGCATTGGCGATCACGGCGCCGACGACGCCGAGCAAGATGTTCATGAGTATGCCTGTGTCGCTCTTCATGAATATCTCGGCGAGCCAACCGGCTATGCCCCCGATGATGATTGCCGCAATCCAGCCTACGCCCGCGTCTTCCATGGGACCCTCCTTGAGTCGTTGCGATACGGATGATCACATGATTCATCGCGGCAACAAAGGGTTGTCATGCAATGCTTGGGGGCAGCATCCCCGATGCTGCATGCGGCAGATCTGGCTGGACGGCAAGGTGCCCGGCTAGGAAACGTTCCTGTCGTGCCAGGATTGCCTCAAGACACGGCGGTTCTGCCGTTCCCGATGGCGCTTCACCTGCCATTCGACCAGCAAGTACAGCACCCCTGCAACACAGATGCCTAGAAGTCCGTACAGCACACTCCGCTCCTGGGCAGGCGCCTTAGATCGCTTTCAAGCACGAAACATGCCAGCTGGAATTTGGCGCGGCCCCGTAACATGATGATGAAGGATGGCCGGAAAATGGCTGCACAGCCGGCAGGCAGGAAGAGGGGCCCTCGAGGAGGAGCGGGCGCGGCAGGCTAAAAAACGCGCAACCGCCCGGAGCTTGGGCCCCGAGCGGTGGCGCAGAGAGACGGGTGGGATCGCTCGAAAATGCGCTTAGAGCATTCCCTCTTTCTTCGCCGTCTTGCGCGCGGCATCCGTGGCGGCCTCGCCGGCCGAGATCACCGTCTCGGCAAGGCCGGCATCCGGCTGATCGGGATGGTAGGCCTTCTCACGGCCGGCCTCATACGCCTCGGAAGCCACATTCTGGACCTTCTGGACCGCCTCCTGGCCGTAGGACTTGGCGCTATCCCTCACCTGGTCGCGCGCGCTGCCGAGCAGGCGATCTTCCTGGCGCGTGGAGGGCAGGGCGGCCCCGATCGCCGCACCGACCGCCACCGCCACGGCGCCGACCACGAGCGGATTTTCGCGCAGGGCGTGGTTGAAGCTGCTCCAGGTCGATTGCATCATGTCATTGGCGCGGTATCCGGCATCGGTGGTGCGCCGATAGAGCGAGCGGGTCGAGCGGTAGGCCGCATCCTGCATGTCCCGGGCGGAGTGGCGGATGGTGCCAGCTGCACCCGTCGAGGCGCCGGAGATGGAGCCGAACGTCCTCTGGGCGCTTTCCATCGCACCCGAGACCGCGGATTTGGCCGTATCGGTCACGCGTCTGATCGCACCCGAGCCATCCCCACGCGAGCCGCCGTTCATGCCCCGGGCGCGGTCACCTTCCATGCCTTCGGCGCGATAGGGATCGAAATACGATCCCTCGTAGGCGCCTTCGCCGCGCCAGTTCACGTCGCGGGTGTGGTGATGGCTGCGGCGGCTGCCCTGCCCGAAGCAGAGCCAGGCGACGCCGGCCGCGATCAGGCCCAGGGCAAGCGGGTTGTCACGAACTTGGCGGCCGAGATTACGGGTCATCTCGGCGCCTTGGCCGTCCCGTATATAGCCCGACATTTCATCGAGAATCTGGCCCATGGATAGCCTGCTTTTCAGCTGATCGAGGGTTTCGTCCAAATGGTTCCTGTGCAGCTCGGCTTCGCGGGCCAAGCGTTCGGTCTCGGTGCTCATTGAGTTTGCTCCCTCAATGTTGGGTCATGCGGCGTCTGTTCTCGGAGCGTCTGCTCTCTGACGAGCTTGCTGTCCTTGCGGAACTGCTCGGCGGACCGGCTGGGCGCGAGATTGGCGGGCTCCAGGTTCTTCTTGCCCTTGGCGAGGAGCACCGCGCCGATGGCCGCGAGCACCACGCCCACGATCAGCGCGGCCCAGCCCGGCTCCATGACCTTGGACAAGGCGATCACCAGGGCCTGCACCAGCACGATCAGCGCGACCAGCAGGCAGATGGCACCGGCGGCGAGCGAGCCGCCCGCCACCTGCACTTGGGTGAACTTGTCAGCGAGCTCCGCCCGGATGAGGCGGCCTTCCGTCCTGAAGAGTTCGGTTGCCTCCTGCATCAAGTCAGCGAGAAGCTCGGAAAAGCTCCTGCTTTCACGCGGCTCAGCGGACATTGGTGCCTCCAGGCTGCTCGCGCATAGTATCGCTGCCGGCGGCGCGCCCGCCCGGCTTGCCGTCCGCCGGGGCGCCCTTCATTGGGCTCTGCGCAGCGCCCATCCCGCTTGCCGTCGTGCCGCTCGTGGGTGTGCCGCTTGCCGTCGTGCCGCTTGCGGCCGTTCCGCTTGCGCCCACCCCGCTTGCCGTCGTACGGCTTGTGCCTGTGCCGGCCGCGCCCGCGGTGGCGCCGCGCGCGGTGTTCATGGGCGATGATCTGGAGCTGGCTCTCGCGCTATCGGATTGGCCCATTTCGCCGGCCGACCAAGAGCGGTAGTCGCGCATATCCTCGTCCGTGCCGTGATCCGCGGAGGCGCGGGCAAAACGGCCCAGCGCGACCCCGGTGAGGGTGGCGCCGACCAGGAACGCAGCTGGCTGCCGCCGGGCGAAGCTCGTGATAGAGCGCGCGAGGTCGTCGACGCTCTTGCCCTGCAGCGCCTCCGCCGTCTGCTCCAAGCCGGATGCGGCGCGGCGCACGAGGTCCGCTGCGAGTGATTGATCGCGATTGCCGAGCTCATCCGAGGCCCTGCGGATGGCTGCGGTAAAGTCGCGTATGCTCTCGATGGCCACCGCTTTGCCGCTCTCGGCGCCCTCCCGCGCCTTTTCCTGGGCAGCGGAGACGATCCGGGAAGCGCCCTGGTTAAGGGCGTCGCGGGCGGCGTTGGTCGCGTTCTTGACGTCTTCGCGCATCGCGGCGTTCTCGCCCTGGAACGTGTCCTCGCGGTCGCCGCCGGCGCTTTTCTGATGTGATTGACGGAGAGTTCCATCCGAAGCCATAGCGCGCTCCTTCTTCAGGCAAGGCCGAGAAATGAGAGGATGAACAGAACGACGACGATCAGTCCGATGAGATAGATGATGCTGTGCATTGCTCACCTCAGGTGAAACGGCCCCGCCGCTGCCTTATGCGAGCGGGGCGTCCCACCGGCCGATGGCAGAGCGGGCAGATCGGGTCGGGCTGGTCCAAACCTGGACACCGATGCTCAACTTCCCATCGGATCTGCGTCGCCGGAGGGATCTGCCCAACAAACCAGGCCGGTGCGTCAGAGTTCCATTTTCGGCGGGAGAAACCTTGCGCTCGGCGCTGCGATGTCTTGCAGACCGGGCAATTAAAGAGGGAGCGGCCGACGGGATCGAAAATGGGGGCACTCGGTTTCCCGCCGGCCTGCGTACAACGTCACTGTACGCTACGCGAAAACGCACGACGCGCGATTTGGTTCCAGAGTTGCCGAATTCAGAACGGTGCCGTGAGAGGATCGGGACCCAGCCGGCCGCCTGGGTCATCGAGCGTCTGGAGACGAGCGAGATCGTCGCGGTCCAGCGCGAAGTCGAACACCGCAAAGTTTTCCGCAATCCTGGCGGGATTTGCCGACTTGGGAATGGCGGCCGAACCGATATCCAGGTGCCAGCGAATGATGACCTGGGCCGGTGTCTTGCCATGCTTGCGCGCGATCTCCCGGATCAGCGGCTCGCCGAGCAGGCTGCCCCGGCCGAGCGGACTCCACGCTTGAGTGGCGATGTCGTAACGGGCATGCGCCTCGCGAAGGTCGCGGCGCTGGAACCGCGGGTGCAGCTCGACTTGGTTCAGAACCGGGCGGACGCCGGTCTCCGCAATCAGCCGCTCGATATGGTCGGGGTTGAAGTTGGAAACCCCGATGGAGCGGGTGCGGCCTTCCTCCTTGAGCCGGATCAGGGCGCGCCAGCTGTCGACATAGGCGTTGCGCTTGGGCGCGGGCCAATGGATGAGGTAGAGATCGACGTAATCGACCCCCAGGCGGGCAACACTCTGGTCGAAGGCCTTCAATGCCCGGTCATAGCCTTGATCGTCGTTCCACAATTTGGTGGTCAGGAAGATGCGCTCGCGCGGCACGCCCGAAGCCCTGATCCCCTCGCCGACGCCGGTCTCGTTGCCGTAGATGGAGGCGGTGTCGATCTGGCGATAGCCCAGCTCGAGCGCGTTCTGCACGATGGCAGCCGTCGCATCGGCCGGTGTCTGCCAGACCCCGAGCCCAAGCTGCGGAATGGTATGACCGTCATGGAGTGCGATTGTCGGCGCAGCGATCATCATGCCTCTCCTGAATGTGATCCGGAGGCGATGCCGCCGGGAAGGCATGCCCGCGGCGTGGAATGGAATGTCTGCCCTATGTAGGGGCCTATGCTACTGTTCGACAACAGCGACGAGGCCGGCGCGATCCCATGCCAAGTCGCTCACAGCCTCCAGACGACGGCGGCCAAGAGCATGGAAATCTTGACGGCCAAGACTATCGCGCCTATGTTACTTCCATCGATCTTTTGTTGAACGACTTTTGTTTGCGGCCGCCTCCGAGCAGCGGAACAAGCTCTTCCTTCAAAAATCGACCTGACGCTTGCTGGCTTGATTGTCGGCGAGGGAGCTAAACTATTGTCTGAAGAGGGCTCTTCATGAGTGCTGGGACCGTAAAGTGGTTCAACACGACCAAAGGCTATGGATTTATTCAGCCGGATGACGGCGGGAAGGACGTGTTCGTCCACATCTCTGCCGTCGAGCGCTCCGGTCTCGACACGCTGCGCGAGGGCGACAAGCTGACCTACGAGGTGGTGCGCGATGCCAAGTCGGGCAAGTCCTCGGCTGAACGGCTGCAGATGGCGTGAATTCATCTCGCCGCCGACCACGGATGTACTGGCGGCGGCTGAGACGGGAAAGGTCGGACTTTGTCCGGCCTTTTTTGTTTGGCAGCACGTCGCATCGCGCGGCGAAAACAATGGCCTTTGCGGCCTTCGCTTCTCCTCGAAGGGAAGGGTGCTTTGCCCCATGTCAGTGCAGCGCGCGCGACTTCTGTGGCCGGTTCTGCTTTCCCTTTGACAAGCCGGATTAACGTTGATATCAACCTATATATTGGCGCACGCGAATATCGGAGAGAGCCATGAACACGAAAATCTTCGTCAATCTGCCGGTCAGCGATCTCGACAGGTCGATGGGCTTTTTCAAAACCCTGGGCTACTCGTTCAATCCCCAGTTCACGAACGAGGAGGCCGCCTGCATGGTGATCAGCGAGCATATCTACGCCATGCTGATCACCAAGCCGCGCTTCAAGGACTTCACCAAGAAGGAAATCGCCGACGCGACGAAAACGACAGAGGTCCTCATCGCCCTTTCCGCCGAAAGCCGGGATGCGGTGAACCGGCTCGTCGACACGGCGCTGGCCTCCGGGGCAACCGAAGCGCTCCCGCCGCAGGACCATGGCTTCATGTTCGTGCGAAGCTTCAATGACCCGGACGGCCACATCTGGGAGATCTTGTGGATGGATCCCGCGGCGGTGGCGCGCGAGTGAGCGTTCGCTGCTCACGCTGCGATATCGCAGCCTCGGCAGGCGCTTGCCTTCAAGCCCTCCCATGAAAAGCCGAACCGCCCGTTCGCCGTTTTCATGCACGAACCCGCGCGGGCAAAATGGCCACGGATCAAATAGGCCTCGTCGCGGGTTGTCCTCATGCGCTCACGCGAACGATGAGGAGTTGGCTATGGAAGGTGGGGAACTCGGCGGCCTCTGGTGGCTCATCATGGATGTGGTGCTGGTTGCCATCCTCGCGGCTGCCATCATCTACGGAACCATGCGCTGGCGGAGGAAAAATCGGTCACCGGCGCAGAAGGCGGAGACCGAGCGCGTCGTCAAGGAGCATTACGAGGCGCCTGACCGCCAGGGCTGAGACCGCCGGCGCGCCGGCGCGCTTGCGGGCAGGTCCGGCCGTGGCCTAGGCTAGGATCAGGACACGCCGGCCTGCGGGCCTGATATGCGCGTGGCCAATACGGCCGGCCGAGCAGCCGAGGGGGTAGGCGTCATGCGGGCAAGCAAACTCATCCACATCGTCAACTGCCATGCCGAAGGCGAGGTCGGCGACGTGATCGTCGGCGGGGTGGCGCCGCCGCCCGGTGAGACGCTCTGGGAACAGTCCCGCTTCATCGCGCGCGATCAGTCATTGCGCAATTTCGTGCTGAACGAGCCGCGCGGCGGCGTCTTCCGCCACTTCAACCTGCTGGTGCCGCCGAAGAACCCTGCGGCCCAGATGGGCTGGATCATCATGGAGCCGGAGGATACGCCACCCATGTCGGGCTCCAACGCGATCTGCGTCGCGACCGTTCTGCTCGAGACCGGCATTCTCCCCATGACCGAGCCGCAGACACGGCTGGTGCTGGAAGCGCCCGGTGGCCTGATCGACGTGCTCGCGGATTGCCGGAACGGCAAGGCCGAGCGGATCACCGTGCGCAACCTGCCCTCCTTCGTCGACCGCCTGGATGCGCCGCTGGAGGTGGAGGGCTTCGGCACCCTGCGGGTGGACATCGCCTATGGCGGTGACAGCTTCGTGATCGTGGATGCGGCAGCCCTCGGGTTTGTCATCGCACCGGACGAGGCGCGCGAACTGGCCGAGACGGGCATACGCATCACCAGGGCGGCCAACGAGCAGCTCGGCTTCCGGCATCCGCAGGGCACCGGGTGGGACCATATCTCCTTCTGCCAGATCGCCGCGCCATTGGCCGAGGAAGACGGCATCAAGGCAGGCCTCAACACGGTGGTCGTCCAGCCCGGCAAGCTCGATCGCTCGCCCACCGGCACCGGCTGCTCCGCGCGCATGGCGGTGCTGCATGCGCGCGGCCTCCTGCGCAAGGGCGAGCGCTTCATCGGCCGCTCCATCATCGGCTCGCGCTTCCACTGCCGGGTCGAGGATGAAGTCCTCGTCGGCCAGACGCCTGCGATCATCCCGAGCATCAGCGGCCGCGGCTTCATCTACGGCACCCAGCAGCTCATGCTCGACCCTGCCGACCCCTGGCCGGCCGGCTACCGCCTGTCCGACACCTGGCCGATGATCCGCTGAACGGCGGCCAGGCTCCATTCCTCATCACCGCGAGATGATTTGCCTTCATGGTGCCTCTCGCGGCGCAATATGCGCGGGTGGCGGCAGGAATGGAGAGCTGTCGCGATGGACCAGAAGATGCGGAACGGCAATGCGCGGCCGGGCTGGCCGATCGGGCGGCTGCTGCCGCTGGTGCTGGGCGCCCTGATCATTGCTGCGGTGGTGCCGGTGATCGTGACCGGGAGCATCGGCGCACGGGACATTTCCAGCCGGCTCCTGCGGGAGCGCAACGATCTGCTGATCGAGGCGGTGGTGACGCCGATCGAAGCGCTTCTCGAACCGGTGGTGCGCCAGATGGATCGTGCTGCGGCCCTGGTCGCTGGCGGACAGATCGATCCCGCCGACGAGGCATCCTTCGGCGCCTTCGTTCGCGGCCTCATGGCGCCGACGCCGCAGGTTGCCGAGATTGCCTTGCTTGCATCCGATGGGTCTTTGTACCGCTGGGGCCGCGATGGCGCGGTGCCGGAAAACGGTGGCCGCGAACCGTTCAAGCCGCAATATCTGGATGAGGCGCGGGCGGGTGGCGGGCCACGGTGGTCGCGCCCCTTCCACAACGATCTCTTGGGCGAGACCGTGGTCACCTATCGCGCGCCCCTGCGAAAGGATGGTGAAGTGGTCGGCGTGCTGGTTGCGGCAGTGACGGTCGAAACGCTCTCGACTTCGCTTGCCGCCATCGGCCGCGAGTTCGAGGTGACGCCATTCGTGCTGCTGGATCGTGTGAATGTGGTGGCCCACCCCGCCATCGCCCGCAATGGCACAGGGCAGGGGGCTGGCACCGGCACGTCGCGCCGGTCGAGGATCGACAGCATCGGTGACCCCATTCTCGCGGCCATCTGGGCCGACCCGTTCGAGCTCACCGCCAGCGGTCCGCTGCAACGGGCCGATGGACATTGGGCGTGGATAGGCGACGAGGCGCATGTCTTTCTCTATCGCAACATTCCCGTGGTCGGCGACGGCGCCTGGCTCGCCGGCTATCACCAGTCGTCGGTGACGACACGACGCGAGCGTTGGATGACCTACACGGTTGCCGGGATAGGGGCGGGGCTTCTCCTGCTCGCCTTGTTCGCGGCGGCACGGATCGGCCGTGGGTTGGCGCGCCCGATCATCGGATTTGCGGACGCTTCCGCCGCCATCGAGCGCTTCGATTTCGGCGGGATCAGAATTGAGCGCTGCGAGGCTAGCCGGGTGCAGGAGATCGCCAGCACCGCCTCCGCCATCCGCCGCATGGCTTCCGCCCTCGGGGTGTTCGAGCGCTATGTGCCCAAGGCGCTCGTCCACCAGCTGGTGGCGCTGGGGCCCGGCAGCGGCAGGCCGGAACGGCGCGACATGACCATCATGTTCCTCGACCTCGAGGGCTATACCCGATTTGCCGAAGGACGGACCGCGCAGGAAGTGGCGGATTACCTGAACGAAACCTTCGGGCGGATCGGCCCTGTCATCGAGGAAAGCGGCGGCGCCATCGATAAATACACCGGCGATGGCCTGATGGCCTTCTGGGGCGCCCCAGGCCGCGATCCCGACCACGCCCGCAAGGCCGTCGATTGCGCCTTGCGCCTGGTCGAGCTGCTGGCGCCGGAGATCGAGGCGAAGCGGTCGGCCGGCGCCCCGGCCTGCCGGATCCGCATCGGCCTCAATTCCGGCGAGGTGGTGGTCGGTGATCTCGGCTATGACGGGCGCACCAATTATACGGTGATCGGGCATGCGGTGAACGTGGCCAAGCGGGCGGAGGAGGCTGTTCGCGGCATCGCTCCCGAGGTGCCGGTCATGGTGGTGGTGACGGACGAGACCGCGAGCGCGGCTCACCTCGCCGACGATTCCTACGGGCTCGAGCGGCTCGACCGCCACCTGTGGCTGCTGCGGTCGGCCGATCAGAGCCACAGCGCAGCGGCGATGGTTTGAGTCTGCTATGCCGCTCCCAGCATCGGCCTTCTCAGGACCCGGCTCTTGACCAGGTCGATCAGCACGAAGGCCACGAGACCGAGCAGCGCCGAGACAGCGACCGCTGCCAGCGACGTCATCACCGTGGTCTGAGCCATGATCAATGCGAACGCGAACGGGGCGAAAGCCGACGTGAACTGGCGCGCTGCGGTGACCCACCCGAGCAGGGCGCCATAGCCCTCACGGCCGAACAGCTCCAGTGGCAGCGTGCCGCCGATGATGCTGGTCAGGCCGGAGCCGAGCCCGAACAGGATGGCGAACAGGACCACGCCGGGGAGCCAGGGGGCCGCGGCGATGAGCACGGCGAGACCGGTGGCGAGCAGCCCGGCGGCGATGATGGCGAGATGCGTCTGCGCCAGGCGGCCGCCGAACAGCATGTTGATGAGCCGGCTTGCGACCTGCGACGGGCCGAACAGGGTCGAGACCAGGAGCCCTGCGGTGCCGAGCCCAAGCGCGGCCATGAGCGGTACCATGTGGATCAGGAGCGCCGAGAGCACGAAGCCCTCGATGGCGAAACCGGCGAGCATGAGAAGGAAGATCGCCTGTTTGGCACGAGGCGCCATGGCAACCGCTGCATGGGGCAGGGGAGCACTGGCGGACGCCGCAAGTCCGGAGCTTGGGAGGGCAGCCAACTTGCGCCCGCGCGCCGCGCGCATGAGCGACCAGTGGATCGGCACGCACAGCGCGAGGTTCAAGGCGGCGAATATCCCATAGATTTCGCGCCAGCCGAGATGCGCGTGCAGCGCCGAGGTCAGCGGCCAGAACAGGGTCGAGGCGAAGCCGGCAATCAGGGTCAGGTGCGTGATGCTTCGCTGCGCCAGCGGTGAGCCGGTCTGCACGATGGCCGCGAAGGCGGCGCCGTAGAGCACGAAACAGGCGGCAAGTTCCATCCCCAAAAGGGCGAGAACGAAGGTGGCCCGCCCAGGCGCCAAGGCGCACAGGGCGAGCGCGAGCGCGGCGGCTGCCGAGCCGAGGGTCATCGTCCGTCCGGCGCCGAACCGGTCGATCCAGCGGCCGGCGACGGGAGCAAGCAGGCTGCCGGCAAGCAGTGCGGCCGACAGCGCCGCAAAGACCCACTGCTCGGAAATGGCGAACTCCGCGGCCATGGCCGGCGCCAGGATCGGCAGGCTGTAGTAGAGCGTGCCATAGCCGATGATCTGGGTAAGGCCGAGCAGCCAGATCATCAGGGCGGACCGAGCGCGGTCACGCATCGGACGTCGCAAGGCTTCGCGATGCGGCCTCCGACAGGTGGCCGGGCGTTGCCGGGCTCGCACAGCCGCAGCCCACCTTGCCCTCGGCTTTCGCTTCGGCATCGGCAGCGCAGCATGCAACGGCCTCCGCCGGTGCCGGCCCGCCGCAACGGCCTTCGCCCACGTCGATTTCGGCCGCGAACTGCGTCGTGCAGACACCCGTCTCCGGCAGGACGAGCCGCACGTCGTCCGCCGCGGCCATGTCGCCGGCGAGCGCCGCGGCGACGGAGCGGACCTGCTCATAGCCCGTCAGGAGCAGGAACGTGGGGGCGCGGCCATAGCTCTTGATGCCGACGGTGTAGAACCCCGGCTCAGGATGGGCGAGCGCGCGGTGCCCGTGCGGCGGCACCGAGCCGCAGGAATGCACGTTGGGATCGATCAGCGGACCGAGCGCCCGGGTGCTCTCGAGCCATGGATCGAGATCGAGGCGCAGTTCCCGGGTGAGCGAGAGGTCTGGCCGCTGGCCCGTGGCCGCGATGATCCGGTCGACAGGGCCGATCACGGCCAAGCCGTCCGCCGTCTCGCCTTCCACGATGATGCCTGCGCCATCCTCCCGGAGCGCGATAATCGAGAGGCCGGTCGTGAGCGATACGGCGCCGCTCTCCACCAGCTGTCGCGTCTCGGCACCAAGCTCGCCGCGGGCGGGCAGCTGATCCGCACCGCCCCCGCCAAAGATCCGTGCGAGATTGTCGCTGCGGGTGGCCCAGAGGACTTTGGTTCCCGGTGCCGTTGCGGCCAGGCGGGCGAGATCGATCAGCACATTGGCGGCCGAATGCCCTGCGCCGACCACCAGGGTTGCTCTGCCCGCATAGAGCATGCGGTCGCGGCCGAGCACGTCGGGGATGCCATAGGCGATGCGGTCGGCAAATGCGGCCTCGTCCGTGGCGGGCAGGCCGTTGCCGCCGAGCGGATTTGGGGTGAGCCAGGTGCCCGAGGCATCGATCACGGCGCGGGCGAGATCGCGGCGCAGCCCGCCCGCCGTCTCGAGAACGAGTGCGAAGGGCTGCTCCGCGCGTCCCTTGCTCACGACCTTGTCGGAGCCGTGCCGTGAAATGGCGGTGACCCGCGCTCCCATTTCGATGATTGCGGCGAGCTCGGGCGTGTTCGCGAGCGGCTCGATGTAGCGCGCGACAATCTCGCTGCCGGTCGGAAAGAGGTCGGCGGGCGGCGGCCGCCAGCCGTGCCGCTCGAGCAAGGCGGCCGCAGCGCTGTCGATACAGTAGTGCCACGGCGTGAAGACGCGCACGTGACCCCAGCTGCGCACATTGGCGCCCACTGCGCTGCCAGCCTCATAGAGCTTCACCGGCAGGTTGCGGGAGAGAAGGTGAGCCGCCGCGGCGAGACCGACAGGTCCCCCGCCGATGACCGCGATGGGTAAGGAGTCGAGTGAGGGGCTCATTACATTCCATCCTTCCAGAAATATGGAAATTGATCGCCAAAAAAACCGGGGTCAGGCTGCCGCGTCGCCCTCTTCCGCCACGCAAGGCGCATCGACGCAACACTCATCCACCAGGAAACCGACAAGGCCGTCCATTGCCGGATAGTTCGCCCGGCAGATCAGGCTTGTGCCTTGTCGCTCCTGCGTGACCAGACCCGTCAGGATCAGGCGGTGCAGGTGATGCGAGAGCGTCGAGGCCGCGATGTCGAGCTTGTCCTGCAGCCGCCCGACCGGCAATCCCGCGCCACCGGCCCGCACGAGGGTACGGTAAACCTGGAGCCGCGTTGGATTTCCGAGCGCTTCCAGCTGCTTGGCCGCTTCTTCGACGTTCATGGAAATATGCTATCCCGCCCGCATCCAGTCGTCAATAGTTATTTTGATGATGTTCGAAATAGCGACGCCTGGTAGGGCTGCGAAGGTGAGCGGCGTTTGCCGAGCCTATCGCTAGAGGTGATAGTATAATGCTGCGCTACATTGAGTTGTGGGGTGCAGGCGGCGTCAGCTCGTAATATTTTGCCGCGAAATCATCATGCCGCGGCGACGTGACTGGAAATTGGCGGAAGGCTTTCGTGCAAGACGAAGCTGGACTATACTCGCCATCTGCTTCCAGGCTCCGTTCTTTCGGTGGGGCCCAACCGTGCGGTCCACAGGATCGACACATCTTGGGGAGGCGAACAATGCCGGACATCACGTGGACGATCAAGGGTCGCGAATTCATCCACTGCAACTGCGCGTACGGCTGCCCTTGCCAGTTCAATGCTCTCCCGACAGATGGCACCTGTCATGCGGTCGGCTTTGTCGAGATCGAGGAGGGCCATCACGGCGAGACGAATCTCGACGGACTGAAGATCGGTTTGATTGCAGCCTGGCCGGGAGCCATTCACGAAGGGCGGGGCCAAGTCGTTCCGATTGTCGACGAGCGGGCCTCGCCCGAGCAGCGCGAGGCTCTCCTGCGTATCATGAGCGGCCTCGATACCGAGCCGGGTGCGACCTTCTTCCAGGTTTTCTCCGCCACCTTCGAAAAGGTGCACGATCCCGTCTTCGCGGAGATTGAGCTCGATATCGATGTCGACGCCCGCATGGCGCATGCCGCCGTTCCGGGATGGGTTGAGGCGCGGGCGGAGCCCATCCGCAATCCCGTCACCGGCGATGCGCACCGGGCCCGTATCAACCTGCCGCGCGGCTTCGAGTACGATATCGCCGAAGTGGCGCGCGGCTGGGCCGAGACGCAGGGCCCGATCACTCTCTCCATCAAGGACAGGCATGCGCATTTCGCGAGACTGCACATGACGCAAAGCGGCGTGGCGCACTGACGCCATGGCCGCCGCCGGGCTCGAGGCGGTCCTGCGGCGCGACCGGGTGATCGTCGCCGCAGCGCTGGCCGCCCTCACTGTATTCGCCTGGGCCTATATCCTGTGGCTCGCGGCCACCATGGACATGGGTGGCCACCCCGACGGCGGGCAGGGCAACCCGATGTCCGGGATGGCCATGCCGGGCAAGCCCGGCATGGGCGATGGCGGCATCGTAATGCCGCAGCTCGCGCCGTGGTCGGCGGGCGAGGCGCTCCTCATGCTGGTGATGTGGACGGTGATGATGATCGGCATGATGACGCCGTCCGCAGCGCCCATGATCCTCCTCTATGCCCGCGTCGGCCGGCAGGCGGAGCAGCAAGGGAAGCCTTTCGCTGCGACGGCCTGGTTCGCGGCGGGATATCTCGCGAGCTGGGTTGCCTTCTCGGTTCTCGCCACGGCCGCGCAATGGGCGCTGGAGCAGGGCGCGCTGCTGACGCCGATGATGACGAGCGCCAGCCCGGTCCTCGGCGGGCTCGCGCTCATCGGCGCCGGCCTCTACCAATGGACGCCGTTCAAGGACACCTGCCTGACGCAATGCCAGTCGCCGCTCGCCTTCATCCAGAGGCACGGCGGCTTCCGCCGCCAGCGAGGCGGCGCGTTTTCTCTCGGCGTGCGACACGGAGCCTATTGCATCGGCTGCTGCTGGGCGCTGATGGCGCTCCTCTTCGTCGTCGGTGTCATGAACATCGTGTGGATAGCGGCCCTGGCGGTGCTCGTGCTCATCGAGAAGGTGACGCCGGCGGGACGGACTATGTCCCGCATCGCGGGCGTCGGGCTCGCAGCCGCGGGCCTCGCCATGCTGGCAGGGCTCATCGGCACCGCTTGCGCCGTCTGTTGAAGCTTGGCTGCGACCGCTAGGCGGCGATCTGATGCCGCCGAAGGATATTCACGGTGGGGAAAGTTGGCTCCGCGGGTAGGATTCGAACCTACGACCAGCCGGTTAACAGCCGGCTGCTCTACCACTGAGCTACCGCGGAACAGAGGATGCGGCCCGAACCGCATCAACCTCGATGGCGACCCCTATAGCAATGCTCGCCGGGAAAGCCAAGCCCAAAGGCACGCCTTATGCCCGGCACATCTCAGCTCCTGGTCTACTTGCTATACAAGGACCCGCCCCTTAGATAGTCGCTATGGCTCAGATCCGCTACCGCAATACGGCCGTTCCTCTTCCGAAATCTCGGATTGCGCGCATTGTCGTGGGATTGGCGCTGGTGATCGGCGGAATCCTGGGCTTCCTGCCCATTCTCGGATTTTGGATGATCCCCATCGGCCTCCTGGTCCTCTCCTTCGATCTGCCGTTCATCCGGCGCGGCCGCAGGCGCGCAACGGTTTCGCTGGGGCGACCGATCAAACGGCGCTGGCCCAACCTCTGGCATCGCCACGTGACGGAGGCCAAGCCGCATATCTGCCCGCGGACCAACGACCCGACCACCTGAAAAGACGCCGGGCACGGCCGTTGCTCCACTCGGCGCCGGCCGCATGCCCCGCGTGCCTCATGCCTCATGAAGCCAGAAATAGCGGGCTCCGCAGTCGCCGCCGGTGACGCATTCGACGAGGTCGCCATCCTCAGCGACACCCTGAACAGCGGCAGCCGCTTGCGCCTGTGCCGTCTCGCCGTCAGGCACGATCGTGCTCGCCTTCGAGCCCGGCTGTTCCCAGCGGATGCCAACCCGGCCATTGCCCAGGTCCAGCGCCCTCGGGACTGCGGATTGCGCCGACCCAGGCCTGTCGGAGAAAGTGGTGACGAACCGCGCCGCCCGCTCCCAATCGTACCACTCGGGCAGCACCGATATCTTGCTGCCCTCCCATTCATAGGCGGGACCGTATCGCTCCTGCCCCAAATAGGTGCCCTGGGTCTTGAGCGTCATCAGCGTGGGACCTTTCTCGAGCGGTGTGATCGGCATGCCGTGCTCTCCATGCTCGCCGCCCACCTCACGCGGCTTGAGCGGAGCTGCGGCCGGCTCGCTGCCGGACTCCGGCAAGAGCTGCGGGTCCGGTTGCGTCAGCGGGATCAGCTTCGAGCGGAAACGGCCGGGCCCCGCATCGTCTTCGCCGAATGCGTCGACCATGGTGTAAATCTGATTTGGCACCGGCCGCCCCGTTCTCCAGTCGAGCTTTTGGAAGCTGAAAAGCGTGCGCTCCAGCCTGGTCAGGAGAACGTACTCACCGCTGTCGTGGAAGCGATGCACCTCGGGCCCGTCGAGATCGCGTGGATCGAGCAGCCGCCATTCGCCCGGCCGCATGCCGACGAAGGGCGCCGGCATCCCCTCCGGCGGCGCTTGCGTCTTGACGGCCGCCCGGACGACCTTGCCGTTCTTGTCCATAAGCTCCCAGATGTACTTGCGCTCGTGCGCGGCCTCCGCGTCGGGCGCCACATCGAACGCCCGGGATGTCCCGGGCTCCGAGGCGGGCGAGGGGCTGCTGGCGCCGGGCTCTCGCACGAGCTCCAGCGGGTGGTGCTTCGCCAGAAGCTTCTTGCCGGGAACCCGGCGGGCCCGGTAGACCTCGCCAGGTATGGCCTGCTCCGTCCGCCAGTCCAGCGCCTGGAAACGGTCGCCCTCGACCCAATCCAGATGCTTCCGGTGGAACAGCTCTCGCCCGTCGGTTTCCCGCCGCAGGAGCACGAAGCGGCCACTGTCCTTGAAGCGGTAGACGTCCAGCAGGACGTCATAGTGGCGGGACGAATAGAACGGCCACGTCTTGCCCCTGGGCAATTGGGCGAACTTTTCCGGCATGCCCTCAGGAAGCTCCTGCCATGCGAGGCGAGCCCCTTTGATGATATAGCCGTCCGGGTCCCGGATGAGCCACTTGCACTTGTGTTCTGCCCAGCTGCGCCCGTGTGGCGATGGCGGCCTGCTGTCCTCGCTCGCTGAGCTGCTGTCCTCATCGAGCAAGCCGTATTCGACGGCGGGCGTGTCGCGGTCGGGTTTTGTCAGGAGGGGGCCGCCCCCTTTCAGACCGCTGCGCGGCACCAGGACATCGACGTTCTGGGCGGGATCGTGAATTTTATCGTAGATCTTGGGGCTGATCGCCTCGCCGGTCTCCAAGTCGATCGCCCGGAAGGCGCCGGGTGATCCCGGCATGCCGGCCCAAGCGATCTCGCGGCCGGCATCCTGAAGCCGCGTCTTCAGCACGAGGCCGAACTGCGGATGGAAGGTCTGCTCGGCCACCGTGAGCGGGCCCGAGCCTGGGAGCAGAGC
Source organism: Rhodoligotrophos defluvii (assembly GCF_005281615.1). Classification (NCBI taxonomy): domain Bacteria; kingdom Pseudomonadati; phylum Pseudomonadota; class Alphaproteobacteria; order Hyphomicrobiales; family Rhodoligotrophaceae; genus Rhodoligotrophos; species Rhodoligotrophos defluvii. The sequence goes on from NZ_SZZM01000002.1 coordinate 1,079,335, forward strand.
CTCGATGTCGCCTTCCCGTGGCCCGGGAAGCGGCGCAGGCGACGTGCCGGGGCTGGGACTCTCCGCATCGTGATGAACCTCCGCCTGTGTCGTCACAAGCGTGTTGGGCCGGTGCTCTCCAGATCCGGCCGCGGCGCCGGCTGTGACGCGGGCTCCCGCGGCCTCGCTCTCCGTTTCCGCCAGTACGATCAGCTCCGGCTCGGCAGCATCCGGCGTCAGCAGATGGACCAGCGCCTCTTCGGTTACCGGCCTGGTGAGAACCGCCACGGAACCGTCGTTCCAAAAGAATTTGACGACCGCCTCGCTGCCGGTTGTCCGGGCATAAAGCCCGTTCCAGCGGCGGGCGAAGTCAAGAGCATTGCCGACACGCTCGATGAGGGTAGGGCCGGTTTGAAACGTGTAGTACGAATTGCCGTACCAATAGACGTTCTCCTGGACCGGCAGGCCCCCCGTGCTGACCACGGCGCGGTCGGCAATATCGCCTTGTTCGGGAGGCGGGGACAGGGCGACGTCATTGAATGCGGGCGCGCGCGGCTCGAGCGCCGGGGCAGGCGCATAATAGCCCTGAGGCAGGTTGCAATTCCGCGCCAATCCTTCATGCACCGGAATGGGCGGCGTGCTCATGGCATAGGCGCCCTCGCCGAGGTCATGGGCCTGCGCTCGGCCAAACGCATATTTCCCGTATTTGGCATTCCACAGGCGCGTGGCGATCTTGGCCGTGTCGCTGTTGGGGAACACCGTCCAGTAACGGCCCTCGAACAGGTGAGCCCGCCCGAGCGCATCGCCTTTGGTCAGCCGCCCCTGCTCCTCGAGGATCTGCTGGGTCGGTCCGTTGAGAACGATGGGCTCGCTCGCCACGTCCATGTCGATTGCGGCGAGCCCGTTCTTGGGCAGCCGGTAGAGCCCAGCGAAGTCGTAGCGATAAGCATCGGGTGTCAGGGCCTGGTCGATAATGATGGGAAGCTGCGCCTCCTCGATCAGCTCGCTCAGCCGCTGCGGGAACGGGAGCAGGTCATCGAACTCTCCCAAGCCTGACCGGTCGGCGAGATCGGAGCAGCACTGGCCGCCACCGCGCAGCCGACCTGCTTTCTCGAACAGACCGGTCTCGCGATCGCGGTGATAGGCCTGCATTTCACGTGCAGGATTTGCTTCGCCGCTGACCCAGTCGATCTCCTGAAACTCATTCCGGCGGCCGGGGACGCCTCTCAGCGCCACCACCTGGTCCGTGCTCTTGATCCGGGTGACCGTTAGCGTCTCGCCGGTGAGCGGATGCGTGTAGGTCTTGATCTCGCCCGGTCCGACATTCCGGAAACGGGCCGGAACATCCGAGGAGACCGCGCTCGCGGGCCACAGGGCGATAGCCGACGGCTCGGCTGCGGCTCTTGCTCTCTCTCCAACACGCGCCAGCCACTCGTCAGGCGGCTTCAGCTCCGACATCGGGATTTCTCTGTCGGCCACCTTCTCGATCGTTTCGCTGAATACCTCCTTGGCAAACAGCCGCCCGACAGCGGCCAGCCCAGCCTTCCCGTATTTCAGACCGAGCTTGAGCACGGTACCGATCCCTACGCAGTCGGCGGCAAGCAAGAGAGAGCCAATCCAGATCTGGCCCGCGTCGTCCTTGCGTCCTCCGTCTATGATCTGGCGGGCAGGACCAATGATCGGGACAAGGCTGATCGGATCTTCCCTAACGGTCTTGCCAAGGGACAAAAGCATTTGCGCTTTGGGGTCTATGATCTGGATGGTTGTCTCCATCATCTGGGCGGTGGTCATCCGGGCAGGTGGTTCTCGTTCGAGTCCATGATTCTCATGACATCCGCCTTTGGGCGGTTCTCCGAAACTGCTGGTCCAGTGCTCCCGGAAAGTGGACAGGGCTTGCTTTGCGATGGCTTTTCCGTCGGCGCTTCCGATGCGCATGCCGCTCGACCAGGCGAAGTGGGCCCCCGCCATCAGCTGCAGATCATCGGAGCCTTGCGGCGCTTCCTGGCAGCGCTCCAATTCTGCCTCAAAGGCCTCGCGCAGCTTTTGGCTGTTCTCAAGCCCGTCCGGGACGGGCTCTTGCCGACGCATGGCCCTCTGCCTCAGGACGGAGGCCAGCGAGAACTCAAGTGTGCCGATCGTGTAGTGGCGGTCGAGGCCATGCTCGTCGAACCACTCGGCCACCAGTTGTGTCCGCTCCGCCTCGCTCAGCTTGTCGAGGCCCGCGACCTGCAGCACCGAGGGATCGCTGGCCAGCGCCTCGACCGTCTTGCCGCTGGCATGCACCAGGGTGAGGCCGTTGAAACTCGGTCTCGGCTCACCCTCCTGACCAGACTCGGCCTTGAACATCTCCGCCTTCTGCCATTCCCGCGCGAGTGCCTCGAAAAAACTCTTTCTGAGAGCGGAGAGCCTGCGAGGCGACTGCGGGTCCATCGAAATGTCTTCTGGCCGGGTCCGGCTGAACAGGAGCGCTGCCTGATCGAGGAAGAACCCGTCCCGCGTAGCGAAGACATTCGAAATCCGCGCTGTGCCCATGGCGAGGCGCGCGCCAAGCACGAGCGGGTCGATACGGAAGTGAGGATCGCTATTGTTGATCTCGGTGAGCGCGGCCGACGCAGACAAAGGAGTCTTGCGGGGGGCCTCCCATTCGAACCAGGTGAGGGCATCCTCCAATTGCGGAATGATCCCCCGGCTCGCACCTGAAGCCGACCGTCCGCCCGCTGCCGCGGCAGTTTGCCTTGGCTGAATATCGGACACAGGTGGCTTTGTCGCATCGCCATGCGAAAGCCCCCCAGCTTCCGTCGTACCGCTCATTCCGTGAAAATCCCGCTTGATAGATCTGTGCAATCCGCGGGATCACGTTCCTCGCTGTGGTGGCTTCTGGGCCAGTATGTGGCGGTGCTGCAGCGGTACGGATGTTGTGCCGCGGGCCAGGGGCTCAGAGGCCGGCAGGCTTATGCCGTATGGCGGTGGAGCTCTCTCGGCTCAACGCCGTGATGACGATTGCGCTGGAATATCACCGCGCTCCTCGGAGATCCCTCATTCCCCGATCTGGCTCGTCGACCGCTCGTAGATCGCGGCGCCCGTTTGGGAATCGACCCCCACCAAGGTGACGTCATAGCCCCAGAGGGTCCGGATATGGCGCAGTGTTGCATCCCGGCCGCTCTCTTCGAGAAGAATGCCGTCGTGCACTTTGTGCTCCAAACGCAAATGCCGGCTGCCGAGAAGGTCCACGTCCACGACCTGGATATCCAGCCCGTTCGCGCCGACGTCATAGCTGCGGGCGAGCGCGGCCCGAATCTTCTTGTAACCCCGCTCGTCGTGAATGGAGGCGACTTCGTAAAAGGGCTCGTCCGCCTTGTCATCGAGAGCGAAGAAACGCCATTTCCGGATCAGGGTGGGGCTGAGATATTGCCGTATGAACGACTCGTCGCGGTGATTAGCCCAGGCATCCAGCAGCACCTCGCGCCAGTTGCCGTTCCCGGCAATTTCGGGGAACCAGTCGCGATCCTCGGCCGTCGGCTCCGTCGAGATCCGCTGGATGTCCTGCATCATGTCGAAGCCCAGGGCATAAGGGTTTATGCCGGAGAACCGCGGGTCATCGAAGGACGGCTGCATGACCACGTTGGAATGGTTGCGCAGGATCTCCAGCATGGCGCCTTCGCTGATCAGCCCCCGGTCATACAGCGCGTTCATGATGATGTAATGCACGAAGGTGGCGCAGCCTTCGTTCATCATCTTCGTCTGCCGCTGGGGATAGAAATACTGCGCGATGACGCGAACGATCCTGAGGATCTCGCGCTGCCAAGGCTCCAGGATGAGGCTGTGCTTTTCCAGGAAGTAAAGGAGGTTCTCCTCCGGCAGGTTCAGCGATTTCTTGCGCTCGGCCACGCGGTCGGCCTCGCCGGTCTCCTCTTCGCCTTTCCGTCGCGGCAGGGTCCGCCACAGATCGTTGTAGGACCGCTCCTCGTATTCCAGGCGGTCTCGAAGCCCCTGGCGCTGTTTTTCGGTGGATAGCTTCGGCGGGCGGCGGTACCTGAAGACCCCCTGGTCCATCAACGCATGCGCCGCATCGAGCACCGCTTCCACCGCGGCCACCCCATGACGCTCCTCGCAGCGGGCGATATAGGTCTTGGCGAAGTCCAGATAGCCCAGGATCGAGCCGGCGTCCGTCCACTGCCGGAAGACGTAGTTGTTCTTGAAGAAATGATTGTGGCCGAACGCCGCATGAGCCATCACCAGGGCCTGCAAGGCCGCGGTGTTCTCTTCCATCATGTAGACGATGCACGGATTGGAGTTGATGACGAGCTCGTAGGCAAGCCCGCGGCCCCCTTTTCGATAAAGCAGCTCCTGATACAGGAAATGCTTGCCGAAGGACCAGTGCTGGTACATGAGCGGCATGCCCACAGACGAATAGGCGTCCAGCATCTGCTCGGACGAGATGATTTCCATCTGCACGGGATAGATGTCGAGCTGCAGCTCTTCGTCGGATATGGCCTTGATGGCGTCATGCATGCGCGACAGGGTCTTGAAGTCCCAATCGGACCCGGAGAACAGCAGGCGCGATCTGCTCGTCCGTGCTGGCATACGCCCCTCCCTCAATCGCTCTTCTGCGCAGCTGGCTGCCGGGTGAAGAGCTCGCGAAACACCGGGTATATGTCAGCTGGCTTGGCGATGCGGCGCATCTGGAAGTTCGCCCACTTGGCCTCGACATCGCTATAGGCGCGCCAGAGCGACGTCCCGTTGTCCGTGGCGCCGAAGATGTGCCGCTCTCGCGCGTCGATGATCTCGACATAGGCGAAATACTGGCACAAGGGCATGATCACTTGGTCGAGAAGACTGATGCAACGCTCGGAATCGCTGGCGGAATTGTCGCCGTCCGAGGCCTGGGCCGCATAGATGTTCCACTCGTTGCTGGGATACCGCTCCTCGATGACGCGCTGCATCTCCTCCAGCGCCGTGGACACGATCGTGCCGCCGCTCTGCGTGCTGTAGAAGAATGTCTCCTCGTCCACCTCCTGCGCCTCGTGCGTGTGGCGGATAAAGACGATGTCGGTGCGGTCATAGCGGCGCTTCAGGAACAGATGGAGCAGCACGAAGAATCGCTTGGCCATGTCCTTCTCGCGTTCGCCCATGGAGCCGGACACGTCCATGAGGCAGAACATCACCGCGTTAGCGTTCGGCACCGGCCGCGCCTCGAAGCGGTTGAAGCGGATGTCGACCGGATCGACATAGGCGATCAGCCTGCGGCGCCGTTCGAGCCGTTCCAGTTCCTCGCGCAATGCCTTGATCCGCTCGATCGCCGCCTGGCTCTGGGTTCCCGCTTCGAGCGATGCGATTTCCCGTGCGATTGCGTCCAGCTGCTCCTGCTTCGGCCGCCTCAGCGCAATGCGGCGCGCATGGCTGTTGCGCATGGTGCGCCCAATATTGATGTTGGTGGGAGAGCCGGTCGCCGCAAAGCCGGCCCGGCGCGGCTTATAGGCGAGGATCTCCTTGAGGTTCAGCTTCACCATGTCCGGAAGCTCGAGATCCTCGAAGAACAGGTCGAGCACCTCCTCGCGCGACAACGCGAAGCGAAAATCATCTTCCGTGGGCTGCTGCCCGGGCGCCGAGCCGCCGCCGCTGCCGCCTTGGCTCGGCTTTTCGATCCGATCGCCAGAGGCGAACTCCTTGTTGCCGGGCAGGACGTGCTGCCGCCGGCCGCTCTCGCTGTCGCTCTCGAAATGCGGCTCGGCGGTTTTTCGCACCGGCATCGAAACGACATGCTCGGAATCCACGTCCGAGATCTTGCCGGTTCGGATCTGCTCCCTGATCGTGTGCTTGAGCTCCTCCCGCACCCGTCGCAAAAAGCGTTGCCGATTGGCCAGGCTCTTGTCCTTCGGATTGAGGCGGCGATCTATGAATATCGGCACTGGGGACGCCTCGGGTTGGCTTTAGCCTGCCTTGTTGACGCGCATGTACCAATCCACCAGTCGACGAACCTGGCGTTCGGTATATCCGCGCTTGATCATCCGCTGGACAAACTCCGCGTGCCGCTTTTCCGTCGCGCTGTCCTGCTTCGAGCCGAAGCTGATCACGGGAAGCAGGTCCTCCACTTGGGCGAACATCCGCTTCTCGATCACCTCCCGCAGCTTTTCATAGCTCGTCCACGAGGGATTGCGGCCACTGTTCCGCGCCCGGGCGCGGAGGGTGAACTTCACCACCTCGTTCCGGAAGTCCTTCGGATTGGCGATGCCGGCTGGCTTCTCGATCTGCGAGAGCTCGGAGTCCAAAATCCCGCGATCGAGGATCTGGCCGGTGTCGGGATCCTTGAAGTCCTGGTTCTCGATCCAGGCATCCGCATAGGCGATGTAGCGGTCGAACAGGTTCTGACCGTACTCGCTATAGGACTCGAGATAGGCCTTCTGGATTTCGTGGCCGATGAACTCGGCATAGCGGGTGGCGAGTTCCGACTTGATGAACTCGAGATACGCCGCCTCCTTTTCCTTCGGAAACTGCTCGCGCTTGATCGCCTCCTCCAGCACATACATCAGGTGCACGGGATCGGCGGCCACCTCCTCGGTATCGTGGTTGAAGGTCTGCGACAGTATCTTGAAGGCGAAGCGGGTGCTGACCCCGGTCATGCCCTCGTCGACGCCGGCCGCGTCCCGGTATTCCTGGACCGATTTGGCCTTGGGATCGACATCCTTCAGGTTCTCGCCGTCATAGACCCGCATCTTCGTGTAGAGCGGTGAATTCTCGTGCGGGGCGAGGCGCGTCGAGACGGTGAACCGGCTGAGGATCTCCAGGACCTCCGGGGCGCAGGAGCTGTTGGCGAGTTCGCTCTCCCGCAGCAGCTTCTCGTAGATCTGCCTTTCTTCGGTGACGCGCAGGCAGTAGGGCACCTTGACCACCAGAATGCGGTCGAGGAACGCCTCGTTGTTCCTGTTGTTCTTGAACTGCAGCCACTCCGACTCGTTGGAGTGGGCCACGATGATTCCCTGGTAGGGGAAGGCCCCCAGGTTTTCCGTGCCGTTGTAGCTGCCCTCCTGGGTGGCGGTCAGCAGCGGATGCAGCACCTTGATCGGCGCCTTGAACATTTCGACGAATTCGAGCAGCCCCTGCGTGGTCCGGTTCAGGCCGCCGCTATAGGAATAGGCGTCCGGATCCGACTGACTGAACTGCTCCAGCTTGCGGATATCGACCTTGCCCACCAGGGCGGAGACGTCCTGGTTGTTCTCGTCGCCAGGCTCGGTCTTGGCGATGCCGATCTGATGCAGCCGCGAGGGCATCAGCCGCACCACGCTGAACTTGGAGATGTCGCCGGACAGTTCCTTGAGCCGCTTCGCCGCCCATGGCGAGATGATACCGTTCAGCCGCCGGCGGGCGATGCCGTATTTCTCCTCCAGCAGGTCGCCCATGCGGTCGGGGTGGAACAGACCCAAGGGCGATTCGAATACCGGGCTGATCTCGTTATTGACCTTCAGCGTGTAGATCGGACGCTGCTCCATCAGCTTTTTCAGCCGCTCGGCCAAGGACGATTTGCCGCCCCCCACCGGACCGAGGAGATAGAGGATCTGCTTGCGTTCCTCGAGCCCCTGGGCCGCATAGCGGAAATAGCCGACGATACGTTCGATCGTGTCTTCCATGCCGTAGAAGTCGGCGAAGGTGGGATAGACCTTGACCGTCCGGTTGGAGAATATCCGGCCGAGCCGCTCGTCCTTGCTTGTGTCGACGAAGGTCGGTTCTCCAATCGCTTCGACCATCCGCTCGGCGGCCGAGGCATACATCGATCTGTCCTCGGCGCATGCCAGCAGATATTGCTGGAGGCTCATCTCCTCCTCTGCAGCATCCTTGTAGATCTCGGAGAATAAATCGAACACATCGGAGTCTTTGCCGCGCATGGTTGCCTCGCACGGGGACCGGTCTAGTTCCATCGGGCCCCTCTCGTCTCTCGTCGTTGCGATCTCAAAGTGTCAACGACGGGATAGGTTGGTGGTTCCGTCACAACGTAGAGACCGAACTGTCGCGAGCTTTGCTCGTGATTGGGTACGGTGCCGATGCGGCGGCAACGCGAGCAGACTCCCCTCGCCACACACCTGCACCACTTCTACTATTCGGCAAGCAACTTGCACTTGGGTTAAGATCCGCCTTGAGGTAGTACGCCAAGAGCATTTTCCCCCATAGCTGTGACCGCGGCATCCGGATCTCCAGTGTGCCCGTAGCCGCACCAGGCCGAAAATCCCAGCCGCTTGAGCAGCGCAGGTGAGCAGCGCGCGACCACCTCGGGCCGCAGTCCGCGCGCATAGTTCTCGAGCGGTCTGAACTGTGGACCGCAGCCCACCACCGTGATGCCATAACGCGAATTGCTCGTGCGGTTCGGTGCTGCCCCATGCCACAAGCGAGCATCGAAGGCGAATGCGGTCCCGGCGGGGCCGATTGCGGGCACTGAAGGGATTTTGTGAGGAACGGAGGCATCGGGCTGGGCGCCTGCCAGGTGGCTTCCCGGGACGACGCGCGTGGCGCCGCCCTCCTCGGTGAACTCCGTCACCATCCACATCACGTTGGCCGCCGCGATGGGGGCAATCGCGCTTCGGCTCGGCCTCGGGTCGAGCGAGGTGCCGGTATTGCGGCGGGCATCCGCGGGCCGCGGCGCCGGCTGCCCGGGAATTTCGGGTTGCGGCATCCACCATTGGTCGGTGTGAAGGGGCATGGTGCCCGCGCCCGGATGCTGTATCTGGGCATCCACACAGGAGATGAGATAGTCGGGCCCGATCAGGTGCTCGATCATGGACATGGCCAGCTCGTGCTCGATGAGCTGGAAGAATTCGTCACCCTTGTTGAGCAGCATTCCGACCCACTGGTTCACGGGATCCATGTTGGCCGGGTTCTTCAAGTTGTGCAGCTTGCGCTCGGCCTTGGCCTGCTCCATGAGCCGGCGCTGAACCGATCGGAGCGCATCGCCCTCGAGGGCGCGGTCTATGATGCAATACCCCCACCGACGCAGGTCGCGCTGAAGCACTGATCTGTCGCGAGAGGGCCTCGGCAGCTCGTCCGCATCCCACGGCAAAGCCGGACGTTCGGCGCGTTGTTGCATGGCGTTAACGTCCTTACTACGATCAATTGTTAGCTCTAGATTAACCTGCGGAGCTCTCGTTGTCAGGGGCCAATTGGTTTTTCTTGGTTTTTCGGGTCAAACTGGGTCGGAACGGAAACAGGCGGCTATGGCGGCGGCAGCCGTTATTGAGGGCTGCCGGCTAGTTGTGAAGCGCACGGGTGGCGATCTGGGCCACCGGGGGCCATTCGAGGGCATCCACGCTGTCGAAGGTCAATGTAAGCGGCTCGATCGGCTCCTCCGCGAATCGCCTGGCGGCAGCCTTCCGGTCTGGCAGAACGGCGGACGCAATTGTGCAATGCGGCCGCCAAACGCCCGGCAGATAGTGTGGATCGCCATGTTGCTCGCCGATGATCGCATGCAATCGGGCGTGCACATCGAGCAGCTCAGGATGCTGCCGTGGGCTGAGCCAAAGCACCAGCGGCTCGACATCGAACACACAGATGCGGTCGAAGACCAAGGTCATGGGCTGGACCCTGTCGAAGGCGTCCAATCCGGCGACGAGCCGAGCAGGATCGATCTGATCATACCGCGCCAGGGTGAGATGTGGCGCATATCCGAGCTTTGCTATGGACGGCTCGCGTTCGAACAGCGATGAGGCGAGGTCAACCAGCTGCCAGAAAGGCCGCGCCGGCAGTGAGGCTCGAATGGTGATGCCAAGCATGGATGGCTCGCTCTGAAACGACGACGCCAGTTAGCGGCGGCAATTGGCGATGGCAAGCGGCATTAGGGCCGTTGCAAGGAGCCCTGCCGAGCAGCCCCAACGAGCCGCAGCCCTCAACAAGGTTTGTCTGGTGTGCTGAAGTTGCGGGATTTGGATGGTGGGCGGTACTGGACTCGAACCAGTGACCCCTGCGATGTGAACACAGTGCTCTACCAGCTGAGCTAACCGCCCCAGGATCCGCGAATGCCTGCATTCGCCTGAGGCTTGCGATATAGCGGGCGGCGCTTCCCATGGCAACAGCTTCCTGGGCCGCTCGGGCCATATTCTTGGTCGCACCCCCTGGCCGGTGGGCCCAGAAGCGCAGCGGCTTATTGATGCGCCAGCCCGCGCCGCATGACGGTGGCCACCGCGTCCGGCAGCGCCTCGTAGCTGTCGATGATCACGTCAGGCTTGAACGACGCGATCGGCTCCGGCGTGTAGCCGAAGCTCACGCCGATGACCGGCACCCCTGCCGCACGCGCGGTGAGCACGTCGGTCTCGCTATCCCCGACCATCACCGAGCGTGCGAGGTCTCCCCCCATCTGCCGCACCACGGCCCGGTAGCATTCGGGCTCCGGCTTCTTCACCACCAGGCTGTCGCCGCCGATGATCGCGCGGAAGGGCTCCGCAAAATCGAGCGCCTCGAGCAGCTGGCGCGCGGCGGCCTCCGGCTTGTTGGTGCAGATGCCGAGCACGGCGCCGGTGTCCCTCAGCGCGCAAAGCGCCTCGGTCGCCGCCGGGAACAGCACGCTCTCATCGGCGATATGGTCGAGATAATGGCTGAGGAACTCGTCATACAGCCGATCGAGCAGATGCTCCTCCGCCGGGCGGCCGGTTTCGGCAAAGGCCAGCGCCATGAGCGCTCGTGCCCCGTGGCCCACCATGTGGCGCACCCGTTCCGCCGGGATTTCCGACCGGCCATGGCGACGCAGCACGGCGTTCATGGCGCTGGCCAGATCGGGCGCGGTGTCCACCAGTGTGCCATCCAGGTCGAACACCACCGAAACATCGCCGAGATCGTGCATAACCCCTCCTGACCGGCCGTCCTTGCGCGCCACGCATAGCGCCAATGCTACGGTTGCGCAAAGCCGGGTGAAGGGATTAAGTCTTGGCCCAAGACTCGACGCAGGGCGTGGAGGCGCTGGGAGGCAAAGGAGAGGCCCATGGAATTCCTCAAGGACAAGTCGCTGCTGAAGGACCGCTGCTACATCAATGGCGAGTGGGTCGGGAGCGCGACGACGATCGACGTGACCAATCCGGCCACCGGCGCGGTGCTGGCGAAGGTGCCGAGCTTGGGCGTCGCGGAGACGCGCGGGGCGATCGAGGCGGCCGAAGCGGCCTTCCCTGGCTGGTCGAAGGCCTTGGCCAAGGATCGCGCCAAGGTGCTGCGCCGCTGGTACGAACTGATGATGGAGAACCAGGAAGACCTGGCGCGCATCATGACGGCGGAAATGGGCAAGCCGCTGCAGGAGTCGCGCGGCGAGGTCGTCTACGGCGCCGGCTTCACCGAGTTCTATGCCGAGGAGGCCAAGCGGATCGCCGGCGAAACCCTGCCGTCGCACAAGGCGGATGCGCGCATCGTCACCATTCGCCAGCCCATCGGCGTGGTCGGCGCGATCACCCCGTGGAACTTCCCGCTGGCCATGATCACCCGCAAGGTATCGCCCGCGCTGGCCGCCGGCTGCACGGTCGTCTGCAAGCCGGCGGGCGACACGCCGCTCACCGCCCTGGCGCTGGCCGAACTCGGCGAGCGCGCCGGCATGCCCAAGGGCGTGTTCAACGTGCTCACCGGCAAGGCGTCCGTGATCGGCGGCGAGCTCACCTCCAACCCGATCGTGCGCGCCATCACCTTCACCGGCTCGACCGAGATCGGCAAGGTGCTGATGCAGCAGGCGGCCTCCACCGTGAAGCGCGTGTCGCTCGAACTGGGCGGCAACGCGCCCTTCATCGTGTTCGACGATGCCGATCTCGACGCGGCGGTCGCTGGCGCCATGGCCTCGAAATTCCGCAATGCCGGCCAGACCTGCGTCTGTGCCAACCGCATCCTGGTGCAGGACGGCGTTTACGACAGCTTTGCGGAGAAGCTCGCCGCGGCCGTCCTGAAGCTGAAGGTCGGCGACGGCATGGAGGTGGGTGTCACCACCGGTCCGCTGATCAACAAGGCGGCGGTCGAGAAGGTCGAGGAGCATGTGCGCGATGCGGTCTCCAACGGTGCCGAAATCGTGGTCGGCGGCAGGCCGCACACCCTGGGCGGCAGCTTCTATGAGCCGACCATCCTCAAGAACGTCACCACCCGCATGCTGGTGACCAAGGAGGAGACCTTCGGCCCGGTGGCGCCGCTGTTCCGGTTCAAGACCGAGGAAGAGGCGATCCGCATGGCCAACGACACCGAGTTCGGGCTCGCCGCCTATTTCTATTCCCGCGACATCGGCCGTTGCTGGCGTGTGGCCGAGGCGCTGGAATATGGCATCGTCGGCATCAACGAAGGCATCATCTCGACCGAGCTCGCACCCTTCGGCGGCGTGAAGGAATCCGGCCTCGGCCGCGAAGGCTCCCATCACGGCATCGAGGAATATGTCGAGATCAAATACATGCTGATGGGCGGGCTCTGAGGTGGAGGCAGCGGACGGCTCGGCCGAGCTGAAGCGGAAGGCGGCCTTGGCGGCGCTCGACCTGGTGGAGCCGGGCATGAAGCTCGGACTGGGCACCGGCTCGACCGCCAAGCTGCTGGTCGAGGCGCTCGGCAAACGGGTCGCCGAGGGGCTCGACCTCGTCTGCGTGCCGACCTCCGAGGCCACCCGCGCCCAGGCTGAAGCGCTGGGCGTCCGGCTCACCACCCTGGACGAGACGCCCGCTCTCGATCTCACCATCGACGGGGCCGACGAGATCGATCCGCAGCTCAGGCTGATCAAGGGTGGGGGCGGCGCGCTGCTACGTGAGAAGATCGTGGCCTTCGCCTCGGCACGCATGGTGGTCATCGCCGACCAGTCGAAACGCGTGAATGAGCTCGGGCGGTTTCCTCTGCCGGTGGAGGTGACACCATTCGGCCATGGCGCGACCCGGCTGCGCATCCAGGACGCGGCTCGCTCCGTTGGGCTTGCCGGCGAGATCACCCTGCGCCAGCGCGATGGCCGGACATTCGTGACCGACGGCGGCAATTACATCTATGACTGCGCCTTCGGCCGGATCGCGAAGCCGGAGCGTCTGGCGGAAGCGCTCGCGACCATTCCCGGCGTGGTCGAGCACGGCCTATTCATCGGTTTTGCGCAAGCAGCTTTTGTCGGCACCCCTGAAGGGGTAATCAGGATCAGCGCGGACGGCGACCGGGAGCAATGAGCGGAAAGAGAGCCAAGTTCAGCGGTGGCCGCAACGTCGCGATGAAGCTGCCGCCGGACGAGTTCGCGGACACCGTGGTCTTCTATCGCGACACGCTCGGGCTGCCCGTGGAATTCCGCAGCCCGACCGCGGTGCTGGTCGAGTTCGGTCCGATGCGCCTGTGGCTCGACCGGATCGAGGGCCAGCGCCAGGCGGAGCTGTGGCTGGAAGTGGTGGTGGACGACGCGGACCAGGCGGCGAAGGTCTTGAAGGAGGCCAATGTGAAGCGCTGCGATGGCGTCGAGCCATTGCCGACCGGGTTTCGCGGCTTCTGGATCAAGAATCCAGCAGGTCTCGTGCATCTGGTGGCAGAGCCCGGCCAGGACGATTGAGGATAGAGGCATGAGCTTCGATTATGATCTGTTCGTCATCGGCGCGGGCTCGGGCGGGGTGCGTGCGGCGCGTCTCGCGGCACAGCTGGGCAACAGGGTGGCAATCGCCGAGGAGTACCGCATCGGCGGCACCTGCGTGATCCGCGGCTGCGTGCCGAAGAAGCTCTTTGTCTATGCCAGCCAGTTCTCGGAAGCCTTCGAGGATGCCGCGGGTTACGGATGGACGCTGACCGACCCGCGGTTCGACTGGCCGACCCTCATCCGCAACAAGGACCAGGAGATCGAGCGGCTCTCGAGCATCTACCAGCGCAATCTCGAAACGGCCGGCGTGGAGGTGATCCGCAGCCGCGCCACCATCGCCGGCCCCAACCGGGTGCGGCTGGTGGGCGAGGGCAGGGAGGTGACCGCCCGCATCATCCTGATTGCGACCGGCGCGCGTCCCAATCGCCACCAGGACCTGCCCGGGCACGAGCTCGCCATCACCTCCGACGAGGCGTTCCATCTCAAGCGTCTGCCGAAGCGGGTGATCATTGGCGGCGCCGGCTATATCGCGGTGGAGTTCGCCGGCATCTTCGCCGGGCTCGGCGTCGAGACGACTATCCTCTACCGCGGCAAGGAGATCCTGTCGGGCTTCGATGACGACGTGAGGAAGGCCCTGCGCGCCGAATACGAACGCAAGGGCATCACCATCATCTGCAACGACTGGCTGACGCGGCTGGAGCGGCAGGGCGAGGAGATCATCGCCACGACCCTGCACGGCAAGACCCTGCGGACGGACCTGATGATGCTGGCCATCGGCCGCATTCCGAACACGGAGGGGCTGGGGCTCGAAGCCTTGGGGATTGAACTCGGCAAGCGCGGGGAGATCCCAGTCGATGCCTATTCACGCACCAGCGTGCCCAGCATCTACGCCATTGGCGATGTGACCGACCGGATGGCACTCACCCCCGTCGCCATCCGCGAGGCCGTGGCTTTTGCGGAAACGGTGTTCAACAACAATCCGACCGCGGTCGATTACGAGAACGTGCCGACCGCGGTCTTCTCGCAGCCCGAGATCGGCACCGTCGGCCTCACCGAGGCGGCAGCCCAAGCGCGCTTTGGCGACGTCGACATCTACGAGACCAGCTTCCGACCCATGAAGCATACGCTATCGGGCCGGCAGGAGCGCATGCTCATGAAGCTGGTGGTGGAGCCGCAAAGCGGCCGCGTCGTCGGCTGCCACATTCTGGGGCCGGATGCGGGCGAGATGGCGCAGATCTTAGGCATCGCCGTGAAGATGGGCGCGACCAAGGCCGATTTCGACGCCACCGTCGCGGTGCACCCAACCGCCGCGGAGGAGCTGGTGACCCTGCGGACGAAGCGTCCGAAGCCAGCCCTCGCGGCGGAATAGCCTGTCAGCTCATGTGGCCGGTCCAGGTTCCCTGGTGAAAAGCCCACACCACCTGATCATCGCCTTGGGCATGATCTCCGGGGACATCATGGTGCGGCTCAAGCTGAGCAGCAGCCTGCTCTGCCTTCGCGGCATGAACCGTGTTATAGAGCGTTACGCCAATCAACGTGGCAGTGCCGCCGTATATAACCGGAATTTTGATGAAGTTTTCATATTTCGCCATAAAATCATTCAACCTCTCATAGAGCGGCATCGAAATAACCTTTCTTGAAATAAAATACCAATATTTAGTTAGACTGTGGTATTAACAATGATGATCGTGAATGGTCGGTCAGCTCGTCCAGGCTAAGCAGTCATCTTGGGCCACAAATACATTGGCAAAGAAGTGACTGCCCACATCCACGCCGCCACCGTCGTGATGGTGGTGGTCGGCGCCATGATCCTGTGTTGCGCTGTGATGATGGTTGTCGTGATCATGGGAGTGCTGATGGTCCTCCCGGTCATCATCGTCGTGGTCGGAATCGCGGGATTGGTGCTTGGCGCCTGACCCGCTGTGCTTTGCCTCCTGCTGCTTCTCATCGACTTCCCGGTAGGCCGCGAGCGCGAACCCCCCTGTGCTGATGAGGGCGCCATAGATGGGCAGCGCATCTCTCAGCCACGAATGATGATGAAATTCCCCGCAGGCCTCCCTGAGCTTTTCCCCTAGCTCATTGAGTTCCAGAATCATTTCGGTCGAAGCCGTCCCTCCAAACTCACCGTTCGCCATGACACCTCCTCTACCCCCAGCCTCGGATACCAAGCGACCTTTGGTGGATTGTGGCGCCGCAAAAATGACGGCCGCCCTTCCGAAATATTAATTCTTGTTCATGTTGCGGATCTCTGCGCTCAGGAGCCGCGGCCTTTCATTCGAAGCGAAACGCCGTCATTTCCGGCTCGGCAGCGCAGTTGAGGTTGGACCAAGCCTCGCCCGCGTTGCAGGCGCTCTGCGGTTCCCCGACACGGACCTCGTATGCAAGGCAAACGCCGCTCATGGCGTCCATTGCCGCCCTGTCCGGCATCCCGGTCAGACCGCCATTCGAGATCGCCGAAATGAGCGCGTCGAGCTCTGGGTCAAGCAGGCCAATGAACAAGCTAGTGAAGGCAAACATCCAAAATAGCTCCATATCTGTTGGCGGATGCGAAACGCACAACTTGCACTGCGGACGAAGTGTGGCGGGTCTGAGCAAGAAAGCCGGCAGGGCAGTGCCTGGATGTGGGCGCGGCCTGAGCGCCAGCCGCATCTCCCAGATAGCTGGATTGTTTTGCCCATCGTTGTTAAAAGGGCGCGCAAACACACCGCCAAGCAGTCGATTTTGCTCGATGACCGACGAGACGCTCCACGCCCGGAACAGCACCGCGCTCGACTACCGCGAGACCCTGTTCCTGCCCAAGACGGATTTCCCGATGCGCGCCGGCCTTCCCCAGCGGGAGCCGGAGATCCTGGAGCGTTGGCGGCGCATTGGCCTCTATCGCCGGCTGCGGGATGAGGCCAAGGGCCGCGTCAAATACCTGCTGCACGATGGCCCGCCCTATGCCAACGGCCATCTGCATATCGGCCATGCCCTCAACAAGATCCTGAAGGACGTGATCACCCGCTCGCTGCAGATGCTGGGCTATGACTCCAACTACGTGCCGGGCTGGGATTGTCACGGGCTGCCGATCGAGTGGAAGATCGAGGAGGAATACCGCGCCAAGGGCCTCAACAAGGACCAGGTGCCGATCAACGACTTCCGCCGGGAGTGCCGGGAGTTTGCAGAGAAATGGGTCGGCATCCAGTCGGAGGAATTTCAGCGTCTGGGCGTCACCGGCGACTGGGACGATCCCTACCTCACCATGAGTTTCAAGGCAGAGGCGCAAATCGCTCGGGAGCTTATGAAATTCGCGGACTCCGGCCAGCTCTATCGCGGCTCCAAGCCGGTGATGTGGTCGGTGGTGGAGCGCACCGCGCTGGCGGAAGCTGAGGTGGAATACCAGGACTATCAGTCCGATATGATCTGGGTGAAATTCCCGATCGTGAGCGATGGGCCGTTGAAGGGCGCCTCGGTAGTGATCTGGACCACCACGCCGTGGACCATTCCCGGCAACCGGGCGATCTCGTTCTCGTCGAACATCGAATATGGCCTATATGACGTCACCGCTGCGCCGGAAGGCAATTGGGCCAAGCCGGGCGATAGGCTGATCCTGGCCGACAAGCTGGCCGACGAGGTCATGAAGCAGGCCAAGGTGGAGGGCTACGAGCGGCGGGCGGATGTCAGTGCGGTCGATCTTGAGCAGGCGACTGCGGCCCATCCGCTGAAACCGCTCGGCTACGGCTTTGCAGTACCTCTGCTCGATGGCGAGCACGTGACCGAGGATGCCGGCACCGGCTTCGTCCATACGGCCCCGGGCCACGGCACCGACGATTTCGAGGTCTGGACAGCACACCAGCGCGAGCTGGAGCAGCGCCGCATCGACACCACCATTCCCTTCACGGTCGATGCCGATGGCTTCTTTACCCGCGAGGTGCCGGGCTTCGAGGGGCGCCGCGTCATCACCGACAAAGGCGACAAGGGGGACGCCAACGATGCGGTGATCAAGGCCCTGATCGAGGCCGGCATGCTGCTGGCGCGCGGGCGCCTGCGCCACCAGTACCCGCATTCCTGGCGGTCGAAGAAGCCCGTCATCTTCCGCAACACGCCGCAATGGTTCATCGCCATGGACCGGGACATCAGCGTGCCCGGCGACAGCTTGCGCCGGCGCGCGCTGGACGCCATCGCCGCCACCCGGTTCACCCCGGCGACCGGCCAGAACCGGCTGCGCGGCATGATCGAGAATCGCCCCGATTGGGTGATCTCGCGCCAGCGTGCCTGGGGCGTGCCGATCGCACTCTTCGTCAACAGGAGAACGGGCGAAATCCTCAAGGACCCGGTGGTGAACGATCGCATCATCCAAGCCTTCAACGAGGAAGGCGCCGATGCCTGGTTCGCGGAGGGCGCTGCCGCGCGCTTCCTCGGGGACGCCTATGACACCGCGGATTGGGAGCAGGTCACCGACATTCTCGACGTCTGGTTCGACTCAGGCTCGACCCATGCCTTCGTGCTCGAGATGCGCCCCGATCTACAGCCGAAGCGGCCCTTTGCCGGCGGGGAGGACAGGGTCATCTATCTCGAGGGCTCCGACCAGCACCGCGGCTGGTTTCATTCGTCCTTGCTCGAGTCGTGCGGCACCCGCGGTCATGCCCCTTACGACGAGGTGGTGACCCACGGCTTCGTCATGGCCGAGGACGGGCGCAAGATGTCGAAATCCCTCGGCAATATCGTCGCGCCGCAAGACGTGATCCGTCAGCACGGCGCGGACATTCTGCGCCTGTGGGTGATGTCGGCCGATTACGAGGACGATCTCAAGATCGGCCCTGAGATCATCAAGGCCAATGTCGAGGCCTATCGCAAGCTGCGCAACACCTTGCGCTACATGCTCGGCGCGCTGGCGGACTTCGATGAAGGCGAGCGGGTGCCGCTGGAGGAGATGCCGGATCTCGAGCGCTATATCCTGCACAAGCTGTGGGAGCTGGACAGCCAGGTGCGCGAAGGCTACCGCGCTTACGATTACCGCCGCATCTATTCACGGCTGTTCAACTTCTGCACGATCGAGCTGTCGGCGATCTATTTCGATATCCGCAAGGATGCGCTGTACTGCGATCCCTTGTCGTCCCTGCGCCGGCGCGCCTGCCGCACGGTCATGGACGCCCTGTTCTCCTGTCTCACCGCCTGGCTTGCCCCGATGCTGGCCTTCACCGCGGAGGAGGCATGGCTTGCCCGGTTCCCGTCGGAGAATGGCTCGGTGCACCTGCGCACCTTCCCCGAGGCGCCCGCAGCCTGGCGGGCGGATGCCCTGAGCGAGAAGTGGGAGAAGGTGCGTGAGATCCGGCGCGTGGTGACCGGCGCCCTCGAGCTCGAGCGGGCGGCAAAGCGCATCGGGTCGAGCCTGGAGGCGGCGCCGGTCGTCTACATCTCCGACCCCGGCCTGCTGGCGGCGCTCGATGGCATCGACTTGGCCGAGGTGGCCATCACCAGCGCGGCCGAGGTCATCGCCGGGGAGGGGCCCGCCGAGGCTTATCGGCTGCCTGACGTGCCGGGGGTCGCCGTCGTGCCGGCTCTGGCCGAAGGACGGAAATGCGCCCGGTCCTGGAAGGTGTCGCCGGAGGTCGGCAGCGATCCCGAGTTTCCGGACATAACCCCGCGCGATGCGCAAGCGGTGCGCGAGTGGCTGGCGCGCCAGCAACGCGCAGGCCGTTCATGACGGACGGGACCTTGGCGGTGCGGCAGTTTGCGCCGTTCAGCGCCATGGCGCGGCGCGGCTGGGCGGCGGCGCTGCTCAGCCTGGCGGCCGACCAGGCATTCAAGTGGTGGATGCTCGCCGTCTACGACATCGGCAGCCGCGGCATCGTCCGTGTGACCAGCTTTTTCGACGTGGTGCTGGTCTGGAACCGTGGCATCAGCTACGGGTGGTTCGCCCAGCACGGGGATGCCGGACGCTGGCTGTTGATCGGCCTCAGCGCGCTGGTTATCCTGCTTCTCATCGGCTGGCTGGGCCTGAGCCGCCGGCCGGTCGCCAATCTGGGGCTAGGGCTCATCATCGGCGGCGCGATTGCCAATGTGATCGACCGGGTGGTGCACGGCGCGGTCGCCGACTTTTTTAGTTTTCACGCCCTCGGCTATAGCTGGTATGTGTTCAACATAGCCGACGTCGCCATCGTTGCAGGTGTAGCCGTGCTTTTATATGACTGCTGGCTGGAGGGCCGCGGCGCCCGGGATGAATAACCCGTTCGTCACGCTTTTGCCGCAGTGCCGGTGGAACCTGCAACCGCCTGTGATCAGAGGAGGATTTTGTGGCGCAGCGCAAAGCGTCCTGCAGCAGCAACCCTAGCATGGAGCGCATCACAATGCTGAGACTGACCGCAGCGGCAGGGATGCTGACCGCCGCCGGCTTGCTGATGAGCGGCTGTTCGGGCGGGGCGGGGGTGACCGATATGCTCGGCATGGGCAAGAACGTGCCCGACGAGCGGGAAGTGCGCACACATCAGGTGCTGGCTATGCCTCCGGACCTGACGCTCAAGCCACCATCGCCGGGAGCAGCCAACGAGGGCACGCCGAATGCGGCAGCTGACGCGGCCGCCGCCGCGGTTGGCTCCCAGGCCCTGCACACGCCGCCGGAAACGGTGCTGCAACAGGCAACGCCGGCGCCCACCGCACCGCCAAGCAGCCAAGCCCAGGCGGCGGCGACCCCCGCCGCGCCGGCAACGCCGACGGTCGCACCCGGCAGCGCGCCGGCCCAGACGGCTTCCATTCCGGCGCAGGACGTTTATCAGCAGTACGGGATCTCGAAGACCAATCCGGACGGCACCCCGAAGAGCGAGGCGGATCTTGCCCGGGAATTGAAGCAAAAGCGCATCGAACTGGAGCGGGCCAAGAACCCCAATTACGGTTCTATTTGGAATATCGGTAATATCTTCTCTGATTGAGTTGCCCCCTTGCGGGAAGCGCATATCTTGGCTTTCGGTTTTGCAACCATAACCTGCAGAACCGCTGCTGCTTACCGCAAATTTACCCGCGTGCTGCAGCTTACCAAAAATTTAATGGACGCCTGGGGGTCGGCTCCTCACTTTGGCGTATGACCCACAGCCCGAGAGGTTGCATGATCACGTCCGTGCGCGCGCACATAACGGCCTGGCAGCTGCGATTGCACTCGCTCCTGCTCGGCCTTGTCCTGTCCGCGGCGCTTGCCTCCGCTGTCGAGGCGAAAGAGCCGCTTCTGTTCACCAATATCAGCACGTTCACCCTGGCCAATGGCATGCAGGTGGTGGTCATCCCCGACCACCGCGCGCCGGTGGTGACCCACATGGTGTGGTACAAGGTCGGCGCCGCCGACGAGCCGCCTGGCGAGTCCGGCATCGCGCATTTCCTCGAGCACCTGATGTTCAAGGGCACCGACAAGATCCCCGCCGGCCAGTTCTCCAAGATCATCCGCGAGCAGGGGGGCGAGGACAACGCCTTCACGAGCGCCGACTATACCGCCTACTTCCAGCGCATCGCCAAGGAGCGGCTGCCCATGGTGATGGAGATGGAGGCGGACCGGATGCTCAATCTCAAGCTCAGCCCCCGCGACGTGGAGACCGAGCGCGAGGTCATCCTGGAGGAGCGCCGCTCACGCATCGACAACGAGCCGGAAGCGCGGCTGATGGAGCAGATGGACGCTGCCCTGTTCCTCAATCATCCCTATCACCGGCCGGTGATCGGCTGGATGAGCGAAATGCAGCAGCTGAGCCAGCAGGATGCGCTTGATTTCTACAAGCACTACTACACGCCGTCCAACGCCATTCTCGTGGTTGCGGGAGACGTCACGGCTGACGAGGTTCGCAAGCTGGCCGAGACCCATTACGGCGGCTTGAAGAACACCGCCCATCCCGGCCCGCGCGAGCGGCTCAAGGAGCCGGAGCCCCAGGCACAGCGGGAGGTCGTGCTCCGGGATGCCAAGGTGGCCAATGCCCGTATCTTCCGCACCTATCTTGCCGTCGCGGCGCGCCATGCTGAGGCGAACGACGCGCCCGCGCTCGACGTGCTCGGCAACCTCCTGGGCGCCGGCTCGACGAGCTTGCTCTACCGCGACCTGGTGGTGGACAAGAAGCTCGCGACCTCCGCGTCTGCTTGGTACGACGGTGACAAGCTCGACTACGGCACGTTCGGCCTTTATGTCGAGCCGCTGCCCGAGGCCGACCAGGCAGCCGTGGACGAAGCGATCGACCAGGTCCTGACGCGCGTCAAGACCGGCGATTTCAGCGACCAGGCCTTGAGCGACAGCAAGTCCTCCCTGGTGGCGCAGGCGATCTATGCCCTCGACAGTCAGATGCGTCTGGCCCAGGTCTTCGGTACGGCCCTGACCACCGGTCAATCGATCGACGACGTGCAGCTCTGGCCGCAGCGGATCAGAGACGTGACCAAGGAGCAGGTCGTCGCGGTTGCCAACAAGTATCTCCAGCCCGAGCGCATGGTGGTCGGCCGGCTGCTGCCCGCGCCCGGTGCGGCTCCCAGCGCGCCGGAGGCGGGGGCCGCGCCGGTGGTGACCGATACGCCGCCCGCCGGCGATGTGCCTGCCAGCAGCCCAGCCAAGGAGAAGGAGGGTCGGCCGTGAACAGGATCGCAACGCTCAAGCGGCAGGCCTCCATGCTCGGTGCCGCATTCCTGATGGCTTTCGCGGCCGCCGCCAATGCCGCCCCCGCCGCCGCTGTCGAAATCCAGGAGGTGAAGACACCCGGAGGCCTGACGGCCTGGCTGGTGGAGGACCATACGGTGCCGATCATCGCGATGAATTTCGCGTTCCGCGGCGGCAGCGCGCTTGACCCGCAGGACAAGCGGGGTCTTGCGACCTTCCTTGCGGCAACTCTCGACGAAGGCGCGGGCGATCTCGACTCGCAGGCGTTCCAACAGGCGCTCGAGAGCACCGCGACCAAGCTCTCCTTCGAGGCGGACCGCGACGACCTGAGCGGGCGGCTGCAGACCCTTGCCAGCAATCGCGACCGGGCTTTCGACCTGCTCAAGCTCGCGGTGAACGATCCGCGCTTCGATGCAGAGCCGGTTGAACGCATGCGGGCGCGGCTCTTGGCCTCGGTGCGCAGCGATGCCACCGACCCCGAGAACATCGCCAGCGAGAAATGGCTCAAGCTCGCTCTGGGTGATCACGCCTATGTCAACAAGCCGGACGGCACGGTCGAGGGCCTGCAGGCGGTGACTGCCGATGACCTGCGCGCGCTGAGGAACCGGATCTTCAACAAGGCCGGCCTGAAGATCGCCGTGGTCGGCGCCATCGACGCCAAGACGCTGGCGCCGATATTGGATGAGGTGTTCGGAGCCCTGCCAGCAACCGGCGATCTCGCCTCGGTTCCCGAAGCCCAGGTGCGAAAGGGCAATGCCGTGGAGGTGGTGGCGTTCGACATCCCGCAAAGCGTCATCATGTTCGGCACCGGTGGCCTCAAGCGCGATGATCCCGATTTCATCCCCGCCTATGTCATGAACTCGATCCTGGGCGGCAGCGGGTTCGGCTCGCGGCTGACGGAGGAGGTGCGCGAGAAGCGTGGCCTCACCTATTCCGTCTATAGCGCCCTGTGGACCCTGGACCATGCCGGTCTGTTCATCGGCGGGGCGGCGACGCGCAACGATCGCGCCGCCGAGACGGTCAAGGTCATTCAGGACGAAATCGCGCGCATGGCCAAGGACGGCCCCACCGAAAAGGAGCTGGCGGAGGCCAAGACCTACCTCACCGGCGCCTATGCGCTGCGCTTCGACAGCAATGCCAAGATCGCCCGCGAGCTGCTCGGCATCCAGCTCAACGACCTGGGCATCGACTATATCAACAAGCGCAACCGCCTCGTGGAGGCGGTCACCCTCGAGGACGTCAAGCGGGCCGCCCGCCGGGTGCTCGATAGTGGAGACCTCCTGGTCACCGTGGTCGGCAAGCCCGACAACCTCACCAGCACCGGCGGCTGAGGAAATCTGGAGCGGATCGAATGTGCAGGACCGTCGGGCCGCCCCGGCGGTCCTGCAACAGGTCGGCTTTACGGCGGGGCACGACCGGTTAAGATCGGGCGCTGACGATTGATTCTTGCGTGAAGCTGCAGTGCTTGCGCCGAAAGGGAGAGGAATGCCGAGCATCCGCCGGCTGCCTGAAGGGGTTGTCAACCGGATCGCCGCGGGCGAAGTCATCGAGCGGCCGGCAAGCGTGGTGAAGGAGTTGGTGGAGAATGCCATCGACGCGCAGGCGCGCCGCATCGATGTGCTGTTCAACGACGGTGGCCGCGCCCTCATTCAGGTCAGCGACGACGGCCTCGGCATGACGGCTGCCGAGCTGGACTTGGCGGTCGAGCGGCATGCCACCTCCAAGCTCGCCGACGAGCAGCTGCTGCTGATCGATACCCTGGGCTTTCGCGGCGAGGCCCTGCCGTCCATCGGCGCCGTATCGCGGCTTTCCATCACCTCGCGGCCGCGCGGGGAAGGCTTGGCCCACCGTGTCGACGTGGAGGGCGGGCTCAAGCGGCCCGTTCGGCCGGCAGCGCTCGGCTCAGGCACCGTGGTCGAGGTTCGCGACCTGTTCTTCGCCGTGCCGGCGCGGCTCAAATTCCTGAAATCCGAGCGCTCCGAGACCGCGGAAGCGATCGACGTCATCCGGCGGCTGGCCATGGCCCACCCGGCCTGCGGGTTCACGATGACCACCGCGGAACGGCGCGTTCTCAACTATGCCCCCTGCGGCGGCCCCGAGCAGGGGCTGCAGCGCCGACTGTCCGAGGTCATGGGCCGGGAGTTCACCGACAACGCGGTGCCCGTGTCCGGCGCCCGCGACGGGGCGGGGGTGTCGGGCCTTGCCGGGCTGCCGACCCTCAACCGCGCCTATGGCACCATGCAGTATCTGTTCGTCAACGGCAGGCCCGTGCGTGACCGGCTGCTGCTGGGCGCGGTGCGCGCAGGCTATGGCGATCTCCTGCCGCGCGGACGCCACCCGATGGTGGCGTTGTTCATCACCTGTCCGCCGGAAATGGTTGACGTGAACGTGCATCCGGCCAAGGCCGAGGTGCGGTTCCGCGATCAGGGCCTGATCCGCGCGCTGGTGATCGGGGCGCTGCAGCACGCCCTGAACCGGTCCGCCCAGCGGGCGACCACGACCCTGGCGGAGGCAGCGCTCACCGCCGCCCGAGCGGGCAGCGCCACCGCCTCAGCTCCGGCATCGGCCGGCGGCTTCGGCCGGGGCCCATGGGCGCAGGACCGGCCCTCGCGTGCGGCCGCGGGCAGCGCCTTCGCCTTCCAGTCTCCCATGCCCGCCCAAGCCGTGCCGGATTCCGGCGGATCACCCGGCGGCTTTGCCGAACCGAGCGCCCCCGCCTGGCTCAGCGCCGAGGACGAGGCGGCGGTGCAGCGGGAGGCGGAAACCGCGCCGCTCGGCGCAGCCCGCGCCCAGGTCCACGAGACCTACATCATCGCCCAGACCAGCGACGGCCTGGTGATCGTCGACCAGCATGCCGCCCATGAACGCCTGGTCTATGAACGGCTCAAGGCCTCGCTCGCCAAGGACGGCATCGCCCGCCAGCCGCTGCTTGTGCCCGAGGTGGTGGAGCTCGATGAAGCCGCTGTCGGCCGCTTGCTCGATGCGGAAGATCTGCTGGCCGCGCTGGGCCTGGTCGTCGACGGCTTCGGACCCGGCGCGGTCTGTGTCCGCGAAGTACCAGCGCTGATCGCCGGCGGCAACATCGCCAAGCTGGTGCACGAGCTGGCCGACGAACTTGCCGAGGCGGGAAGCGCCTCCGCGCTCAAGAGCAGGATCGAGCATGTGCTCGCCACCATGGCCTGCCACGGCTCCGTCCGGGCCGGTCGCCGGCTCAAGCCGGAGGAGATGAACGCGCTGCTGCGGGAAATGGAGGCAACACCCAATTCCGGCCAGTGCAACCACGGCCGGCCCACTTATGTCGAGCTCAAGCTCAGCGACATCGAGAAGCTGTTCCTGCGCCGCTGAGCGCCGCCTATGGCGCTTAATGATGGTGGAAATAGTCCACGATCTGCTGATTCTGATCTGCCGCCTGGTCATGGTGACCGGCTTGGTCGTCTACCGGCTTAAATTCAACGTGATAATCATATCTGCCGGTGCGATGATTGAAACCGAATTCGTATACGGCCCTTCCTTCGTGGCCATTAAAGAAAATATCTTTCAGGAACTGATCAAAACTATTCGCCGTCCCCTTAACAGTGTCAAAAAGGGCAGCCATGTCAACGCCTCCGTAATCATGAGAACTGGCGAGCCGTCTACTACATACTTGAAAAGCACTGTGATCCGATTAATCGTCCTGTTAAATATGCAAATCTTATCTGAATCCATGCGATAAAAACAGCACCTGCGTGTCGCCGTACACTCGGCGGTCGATCTCGTGAAGGCCGGCGGGCAAGCGGATCGCGGCGTGCGCGGCTTCTTCCAGCACAATGAGGCTGCGAGGCGCAAGCCATCCCCCGGCAAGGGCCGATGCCACTGCCTGCTCGCCCAAGCCCTTTCCGTAGGGCGGGTCGGCAAAGACCAGCTCGAATGGCGCCATGGGGGCGCAGGGGCCGAGCCGGGTGGCATCCCGCCGCCAGATCTTGGCTGAGCCTTGCACCGCCATGGCCTCCACATTGCGTCGGATCAGGCCGCGCGCCACGGCACCCTCATCCACGAAGATGCAGAAGCGGGCGCCGCGCGACAGGGCCTCGAGCCCCAGGGCGCCGGTGCCCGCGAACAGGTCCAGCACGCGGGCACCCTCCAGGGCGAAACCCGGTATGCCGTGCTCCAGGATGTTGAAAATGGCCTCGCGCGTGCGGTCGCTGGTGGGCCTGATGCGCTGGTCGCTGGGGCCGGCCAGCGTCAGTCCGCGCGCCTTACCGGCGATGATGCGCATTGCGGGCGCCCCTGGCTCCAGTCGCCCGTGGTGCGGCCCTGCCGCGCGCGCCTGCACCTTGCGTGGCCCCTGGCGATGAGGCGGGCGGCGGTTCGTCCCGCCTCGGAGCGCCAGGCTCGAGGCCCGCGAGGCCCTGGGCGAGCCTTCGGCCCAGCTGGTCGCGCAGCACTTTGGCCGGAACCTCCTCCACCGCACCGGGGGCCAGGTCCCCCAGCTGGAATGGCCCGTAGGAAATGCGGATCAGGCGGTTGACCGTCAGCCCGAGATGATCGAGCACCTTGCGGATTTCGCGATTCTTGCCCTCCCGCAGCACCATGTTCAGCCAGACATTGTCGCCGCGCTCCCGTTCGAATGTCGCTTCGATCGCGCCATACTGCACCCCATCGATGGTTAGGCCACCGGCCAGGGAATCAAGCTGTGCCTGGTCAACCCTGCCGTAAGCCCGCACCCGATAGCGGCGGCTCCACCCGGTCGCCGGCAGCTCGAGCCTGCGCGCAAGCGCGCCGTCATTGGTCAGCAACAGCAGGCCTTCGGAGGTGATGTCGAGCCTGCCGACAGAGATCACCCGCGGCAGGGTGCTCGGCAAGTGGTCGAAGACGGTGGCGCGGCCCTGCGGATCGCGATGGGTGGTGACGAGGCCCTTGGGCTTGTGATAGCGCCAGAGCCGCACCCGCTCGGCCGGCGCCAGCGGCTTTCCGTCCACCAGCACGATATCGCCTGCCGTAACGTTCACCGCCGGCGAGGCAAGCGGGGCCCCGTTGACGCTGACCCGTCCCGCCAGGATGAGGGCCTCCGCGTCCCGGCGGGAGCAGAGCCCCGCCCGCGCGATGACCTTGGCCACCCGCTCGCCCGCTGACTGGACGGTTTCTCGGCGGCCGCGGCTCTTCTCTTGCGGCTCTGCCGCTTTACGAACCGATTTTGCTTTGTCCTTCATGACGCGACGCTCTATCACGGGTCACGGCACCACGCAGCGGTAAAGCGAGGAGCACGGGGTGTGATCGACACCTTTCCCCTCATGGACCTGGCCTTCGAGGCAGCACAAGAGGCAGCCGCCGATGGCGAGGTTCCCGTCGGCGCCGTCATCGCGGGGCCGGACAGACAGGTGCTCGCCGTGGCCAGAAATCGTACTCTGGCCTGGCGCGACCCGACGGCACATGCGGAAATCCTCGCGATTCGAGAGGCATGCAGCCGTCTGGGGTCGGAGCGTCTCGTCGGGTGTGATCTCTTCGTCACGCTCGAGCCCTGCGCAATGTGTGCCGCTGCCATCTCCTTTGCACGAATTCGCCGTGTTTATTTCGGAGCAGAGGACGAGAGGATGGGCGGGATAGAACACGGACCGCGCCTGTTCAGCCAGCCTACGTGCCATCACCGGCCCGAGGTTTACGGCGGAATCGGTGCGGATCGCGCTCGTGATCTCCTTCAGCGCTTCTTCCACGAGCGCAGGCGTTCCCGGCAATAGCATTGCAACGGTTCGGTCGGCCCGTTCGGCTGCAAGGAAATACACGTAAAAATTGCTTATATGAAAAATGCACCAATTATTATATTCGACCGGACTATGTTGGGTTCTATGACGGGAGCCGAGCAGCTCCCCGCATGGTCACGGGCAGTCCTGCGACGGGGCAATCTCCGGCGTCTTAATAGGTGAGTGCGAGATGGCAAAGAGTACAAGGCCAGCGCAGATACTGAGCTCGTTGAAGTCGTGGCTGTTCATTGCGGCATTTTTCAGTTTTTGCATTAATATTCTTGTCCTGATTTCTCCGATATACAGCTATCAGGTCTTCGATCGTGTTCTTACAAGTTCGCATCTGGACACGTTGTTCTATCTGACTATCGCAGCTTGTTTTGCCTTCGGGATCATGAGCGTGGTCGATAGCCTCAGAACCTGCCTGCTGACGCGGGTGGGCACCCGGTTCGAGCGCGAGATCGCTCCCGAGCTGGTGCAAGTGGCGGTTGACAGCGCCACCACTGCGAAGCCTTCGGGGATCCAGCCGCTGCGCGAGCTGGCGCAGATCCGCAATTTCGTCGGCGGTCCCCTGATCGCGCCACTGTTTGATGCACCATGGACGCCATTCTTCACGATCGTCCTGTGGATCGTGCATCCCTGGCTCGGCATGCTCACCCTGTTCTTCGCATGCGTCCTGTTCGGCCTGGCCTTGGCCAACCACCGCATGCAGCGCGTGCCGTCCATGGCAGCCTCTGCTCACCTCGCTTCCGCTTACCGCCTCGCTGAGTCTGCCGTACGCCACGCAGAGACGGTTCAGGCCATGGGCCTCTTTCCAAACCTCATGGCGCGCTGGCGGGCGAGCGCCGAAGGCGCCCTGCATGTGCAGGAGCAAGCCGCCGACCGGGGCGCGATCATCAACGGCATCTCGAAATTCGTGCGCCTGGTCGCGCAAATCCTCATTCTCGGGATGGGTGCTTATCTGGTGGTCACGGGCCAGATGACGGGCGGCGGCATGATTGCCGGGTCCATGATCCTGGCGCGCGCCCTCATGCCCGTCGAGCAGTCGATTGCGGCATGGCGCCAGTTCATCTCGGCGCGGCAAGCCTTTCAGACCATCAAGAAAGCGTTCGAGGAGGCGCCGGCCGAGAAGCCCAATACCCAGCTGCCAGCGCCGACTGGCCGGATCGATTTGGAGAATGTGGTCTTCCAGCCCAATCCGAGCTTCCCGCCGATCATCAAGGGCGTGTCGCTCACCGTTTATGCCGGCGAAATGCTGGGCATCATCGGTCCCTCCGCATCCGGCAAGAGCACCATCTCCAAGCTGATGATTGGCATTCTGAAGCCAACCATGGGGAGCGTCCGCTACGATGGGGCAGATCTCAACCAGTGGCGGCACGAGGACATCGGCCGCTATATCGGCTATCTCCCGCAGGTGGTGGATCTGTTCACCGGAACGGTGGCCGAGAACATCGCGCGGATGGGCGCGCCCGATTCCCAGAGGGTCGTGGAGGCGGCGAGGATCGCCGGCGTGCACGACCTTATCCTGCGGCTGCCTGCGGGATATGACACGCCGGTCGGCGAGGGCGGAGTTCAGCTTTCGGGTGGTCAGCGTCAGCGGGTCGGCCTTGCCCGGGCGCTCTTCGGAGGCCCGAAAATCCTGCTGCTCGATGAGCCCAACGCCAACCTCGATGCCGAAGGCGAGAATGTGCTCATCAATTCTCTGAAACAGCTCAAGACGCTCGGCGTCACCATCATCGTCGTGGCACACCGGCCTGTGATCCTGCAGCCGGCGGACCGGCTGATGGTGATGGCCGATGGGCAGCTGGCCATGATCGGACCGCGTGACGAGGTCATGGCCCGCATCAGCGGCGCGCCGCCGCGCCCTGCACCGGCGCCTGGGCCAGCCGTGGCCCCGGTGCACGCCGTCGCCCCGGCCCAGGCGGCTGGCCCCGGG